>JAPPCR010000015.1:365518-731037 GCA_028875725.1 Acidobacteriota bacterium | reverse complement strand
GACGTAGACGCCGCGATTGCCGCGGCCGACGTCGCGCGTGCCGGAGAGGACGAACGCGCCGCCGTCGCGCAAGGTCACCTCCGCGCTGTCGTCCGAGTGGCGCGCGATCGTGCGAATGGCGTCGAAGCGCAGGCTGAGCTCCCCGTCGCCGGTCCGGCCCTGAAGCTCGTCGGAGCCGACGCTGAACTGCCGGTCCCACTGGACGAAGCCGGTGAAGCTCCCCTGCGGCGTGCGCACAGTGCCGTACAGCCGGTCCGGGGCGGCTTCCAGGTCGGCGGTCGGGAGGAAGTCGATGGCGCGGATCCGGCGTTCGCCGAGGTCCACGACGCCGTGCTCGTCGTCCCACACGCGCAGGCCGTCGGCGAAGTCGTCGGCATCGAAGCGGTTGAGGACGAACTGCGTCCCGCTCTTGAGCGTCACCAGGAGCTCGCGGCCGCTCGGCGCGACGTGCCGGATGTCGCCGAAGCGAGCCATGAACGGCCGGCCCAGGTTGAGCCGCCGCTCCCGCTGAGCGACCTCGACACCGAGGACGGTGACCGGCCGGCTCTCCGTCAGCCGCTCGGGCGGAACGTCCACGGCCCAGGGGTTCTCCTCCTTGAAGCCGTTGAAGTAGTCACCCCAGAACGCTTCCTCGTCGCCCCCGAAGCGCAGCCGCCCTTCGTAGGCCGTGCCGTTCCTGGTGGTGACGCGGCCGTAGAGGAAGCCCCTGTGGGCCGTCGCCGACGTCGCGGGTGAGCGGGGAACCGCCGGCGGGGCTACGCCGTCAGCGTCGATGTCCAGGTCTCGTAGCAGAGGGACCGCGACGAGGCCGAGAGCCACGACAACGGCGAACAGCAGGAGCGCGGCTACGCCCCCGGCTATTCCGGCTCTCGTCATTGGCTGTACATTGCTCTTCGAACTGACGGGAACGCCTCGCTCCGGCCGCCTCGTGCTCCGAACCGCGCATGAACCTCGACCAGGCCAACGCCCTCCGGTGGACTGCCGCCGCCCGCGGCTGTTACGAGGTCTACTACCTGACCCTCAACGACCTGGCGAGCGAGACGGGCTACTGGATTCGATACGTCGTCCAGGCGCCCGAGATTACAAAGCGCTCCGCCGAGCTGGAACTCTGGTTCACCTTCCTCGATCGCCGGGATCCCGAGCAGAGCTTCGGCGTGTTCGAGCGCCGTCCCCTGGGGACGCTCGAGTCTCGGGCCGCGCCCTTTCGTCTGGGCTTCGGCGTCGGCCCGGTCGGGGGGCGCCGCTTTGCGCCGGCGGAGTTGCGCAACGGACTGGCCCGGGGCGAAGTCGGTCGAGGCGACCGGCGGGTTCGATGGCACCTGGAGTGGCCGGCCGACTCCGAACTCATCCTGCCGTTCCCCGAAGCGCTGTACAGCTCGGGAGACGTGCCCGGAGCGATGCTCTATCCGTATCCGGCGACGCGGTTCATCGGGACGATCGAGATCGGGGACCGCCGGCTGGTGATCGAGGACGCGCCGGGCGAGCAGAGCCATGTTTGGGGAGGGAAACACCCGCCGCACTGGCTCTGGGCTCATTGCAACCGGTTCGACGACGATCCGGCGGGTTACCTGGAGGTCTCGTGCATCCCGGCCTCCGCGGACGGACCGCCGCCGGTCCATGTGCTGATCGCGCGCGTTCATGGCCGTGAAGTGCGGTTGATCGCGCCGCTGGACGGTTCCGCGGCCACAAGCGAAGCGGTTCCCGGACGGTGGTCCTTCGCGGCCGAATCGGAACGCGAACGGATCGAGCTGGAGGTGAACTGTCCCCTGGACATGATCCTCGAAGCGCCGTACACGGACCCGGACGGGTCTGGTTGCTTCTGCCTGCACAGCGATCTGGCGAGTTGCCGGCTGAGGCTCTTCGAACGTGGTGTCGCGGGGGGAGCCGGCCGAGAGCCGGAGTGGGAGAATGTGGGGGAAGTGAGCAGCGAGGGCTGTTGCCACGTGGAGTGGGGAGACTGGCATGAGCATCCCGAGGTCGAGGGACGGATCGAGCGAGTGGAAGCGGGCTGAGGCTGGCCCGGCCGGCGGGATCCTCGGTTTCCTGGTGGCGCCGCTGGTCTTGCTCGCCGCCTGCGGCCCCGCCGGCACGGGGCCGGCCGATCGCGCGGCTTCGGACATGCCGCTTACGGTCGCCGAGACACTCTCCACGGCGCAGTCCGCTCGAGGCCAGTTCATCTCCTGGCGCGAGCATCGGATCGACGACGAAGAACTCTCCGGCGGCGTCCCGATGCGCGGCGCCGACGGCCTGAAGATGGCCGACCTCGACGGCGATGGTCACCTTGACATCGTGACCGTCCACGAGGACAGCGACCACGTCCGGCTCCACTTCGGCAGCGGCGATCCGAACCGCTGGACCAGCGTCACCCTGGCGGAAGGCAGGGAGGCTGCCGCGGCCGAGGACATAGCCATCGGCGACGTGAACGGCGACGGCGTGCTCGACGTGCTGGTCGCGTGCGAGCTGGACCACCTGACCTACTTCCAGAACCCGGGGCGGGATGTCCGGGGAGGCCGTTGGCCGCGGCTGATTCCGTCCGTGACGGCGGGCCGCGGTTCCTGGATCCGGGTCTACCTGGCCGATCTCGACCAGGACGGCCGGCTGGAAGCCATCGCGCCGAACAAGGGAGCGCAGCAGCCGGAGGGTGAGCCGGTGCCCGACACCTTCCCGCCGGAGGAGATCTCCATGTTCGAGATCGACGGCGATCCGCTGGTCGACTCGAGCTGGACGGAGACGGTGCTGGCCACCGTCACCGTGCCGATGAACTCGCGGCCAGTCGACCTGGACGGCGACGGCGACCTGGACATCCTCGCCGGCAGTCGGTCGGAAGCGAGGATCTTCTGGCTGGAGAACCTGCTCGAAGCGGGCTCGGGACTGGTGTTCGAGGAGCATCCGATCGAGGTCACGGGCAGGACGGTGCCGTGGGAGCGCGGCCCGCGCCGGCTTACCGGCATGAACGTCGAGTTCGCGGACCTGAACCACGACGGCCGGCTCGACATGGTGCTCCAGGAGACGCCCGTGCTCAACGTGTGGCTCGAGCAGCCGGCCGATCCGGTCGCGGAAGCGTGGACGATCCATCCGATCGGCGATACGGCGCCGGACAATCCGACCGGCCTGGCGCTGTTCGACATCGACGGCGACGGCGATCTCGATCTCTGGAGCGGCGGTTACAGCTCACGCCCGCGCGACCGCGACGGCGAGGACAAGACGGCCGCCAGCGTCGCCGGCCGCCTGGGTTGGTTCGAGAACCCGGGAGACCCGACCGGTGCGTGGATTCGGCACGACGTCTCGCGTCGTGTGCGGGGCATGTTCGACGAGTTCGTTGTCCTCGACATGGACCGGGACGGAGACGACGATCTGGTCGCGACCCGCGGCAACAGTGGCCACTACGACGGCGTCTTCTGGCTCGAACAGGTCCGCACCGCCGAGCCCCGGCGCGCCTTCTTCCCGGCCCGCGAGTCCGAGAGCCGGCACCTGCCGCTGCCGCCGGGCGACTAGGCGTCGCTTCGCGCCGGATGCCGGCGGGGACGCCGGCGCACCCAGTCTTCTGCCGCGCAAGCTCCTGTTAGGCGCGGCCGTCGTAGAACCGTTCGCCGAAGCTCTCCAGTTTGTCCTCGTCGATCACGATGCCGAGGCCGGGGCGCTGCGGCAGGTGGACGAAGCCATCCCGGTCGATCTCGGTGGTCTCGGCGAGGAGCGCGTCGCGGCCCTCGGTGGTCCAACCGGGGGGTTCGTAGGGGAACTCGCACCACTCGCAGTTGGGGCTGGCGGCCATGAGATGCAGGTTGGCGAGCAGGGCGAAGCCGTTGTTCCAGGTGTGGGCGGCGAAGGCCAGGCCGCTGGCTTCGGCGAGGGCGGCCACCTTCCGACATCCCGCGATGCCGCCGAAGAACATCGCGTCGGCCTGGAGGATGTCGAGGGACTGCTTCTCGACCAGGAGTCCGTACTCGTTGAGCCGCCAGTTCAACTCGCCGCCGGCGAGCGGGATGGAGGTCCGCCGGCGAAGTTCGGCGAGGGCCGCGTAGTCGTTTGCGGTCGAGCGGCTCCTCGATCCAGGTCATGTCGCAGGGTTCGATGGCGCTCGCGAACGCGGCCGCGATGTCCACGTCCCACTTCGGCGGGGCGCCCGGCAGGAGGGAGAAGTGGAAGCCCTGGTTCGCGTCGACCATCAGCGCCAGGTCGGGCCCGACCGCCTCGCGCGCCCGCTCGATGACCGCGACGTCGTCGCGCCAGTCCGGGTAGTGGGCGCGGAGCTTGACGGCCGAGAAGCCCATCTCCTGCAGTTCGAGCAGGTTCTCGGCGCGCTCGTCGGGCGATCGAAGCTCGGAGGTCGACGCGTAGGCCCTGAGCTTGTCCCTGCCGCCGCCCAGCAGCTCGTACACGGGCTGGCCCTTGACCTTGCCGGCGATGTCCCACAGCGCCGGTTCCAGCCAGGCCAGTCGGATGCCGAGCGCCTCGCCGGCGTCGAGGACGCTGGCGAAGCCCTCGATGTCGAGGGGGTCGCGGCCGAGGATGAACGGTCCCAGAGCATCGCCGACGCCGGCGTGGAACCGGCTCAGGGTCATTCCCGCCGACTCGCCGACGACGCCTTCGTCCGTCGTCATGCGGACGAAGGTCAGCTCGTTGTGCGTCTGGCCGTGGCCTGGCTGCGCGGCAACGTGGAGCGGCGCCGGCAGCGGCGACCTGACGTGGTACAACTCGAGGCGTTCGATCCTCAAGGCGGCGGGCTGCGGAAGTCGACGGTGTCGAAGTCGAGCTGGTTCGGCACTCTCGGTGCGTAGCGGCCGCTCTGTTTGGCTCTGGCCAGGTGGTCCTCTGCCTGCGGGTCGGGTCCCTGGGGACGCAGCGCGCGCTGGAAGAAGGCGAGCACGTTCGTGATCCGTCGCGGGATCGAGCGTCCGGTGTGGGCGCCCCCCTGGACCAGGTGGTACTCGTGCGGAATCGCGGCGTCGAAGAGCAGCCGGTGGAGCAGTTCGGCGCTGAGGTAGGTCAGGTTGGCGTCCTCGTCGCCGGCCTCGACCAGGAGCTTCAGGCCGGAGGCGCGGAGCCGGTCGGCGTTGTCGATCACGATCGTCGGCGGGTGACGGGCCCGCCAGTACTCGACGTCGAAGGGGTCGCCGAAACGCTCGTGGAGGAACCGCATCGCGCCGGGACCGTAGGGCGTGAGGTCGAGGTCGGCGAAGGAGGCCACCGGCGGGAATCCCGGTTCGAGGGCCGCCGCGGCTGCGAACATCTCGGGGTTGCGGAGGCCGATCCGTAGTGTGCCCTGGCCCCCCGCGGAGCCGCCGCCGAGCACGGTGCCGGCCCGGTCCTGCGCCACGTTGTAGTGGCTTCGGACGTGGGGCAGCAGTTGCTGGAGGATGAAGGTCTCCCAGCTCTTTCCTCCGCCCTTCCAGTCGATGTAGTAGGAGTTGCCCGTGATCGGAGCAACGACCACGATGTGCTCGATCGTTCCCTCGTCCCAGGCGCGTTCGAGATGGGCGCGAAGACGACGCTCCAGTTGGCGTTCGCCGCTGGAGCCGCCGTGAAGCCAGAGCAGGAGCGGGTAGGGCTCGGAGCGTTCCGGGTCATAGGCCGGAGGCAGCAGGAGGTCGAACCGCGGCTCGCCGGGCACCAGGTCGCTGGCGAGGGCGTGATTCGTCAGACTGGACTCCTGGGCGTGGCTCGCTGCGGCGACCAGGAAGATGGCCAGGAGGGGAAGAGCGTTGATTCGCGTGACTCGGCGCATGACCGGACCTCCCTTGGACGTGCACCGGAAACTGGGTGCGCCGGCGTCCCCGCCGGCATCCGGCGCAAAGCGCCGGCCTCCGGAGCGCGCTCGCTCGTGACGGTCGTCGGATGGACGTAGGCTCTGCAGTCTACGCCTCCAGCCCGCAGGAAGACCCGTCCCGAATGAACGCCGCACAACTCGCCATCGACAGCCTCGCCCGCTTCGGTGTGTATGACGCCGTGCGCTTCGAGGGCAGGACCAGAACGAACGAGGAGCAGGAGCTGCTGGCCCGGAAGCTGGCCGCCGTGCTCCGGGCACGCGGCGTCGGCCCCGACGATCGCGTCGTCGTCATGATGCCGAACTGCCCGGAGATCTTCTGCGCCTTCCAGGCGGTGTGGAAGATCGGCGCCGTGATCCTGCCGGTCATGCCGCAACTCGGCCCGCGCGAGGTCGGCTACCTGCTCGAAGACTCGGGGGCGAAGGTCGCGCTGGTGGCGCCGGTGCTCGCTCCGGTCGTGGACGCGGCCCGGGCCGGCTTGCCGCGCTGCGAAGCGCTGCTCAGCCTTGGTTCAGCCGAAGTCGCCGGCGCGACCGACATCACGGACGAGATCGCGGCGGCGGCGCCCGTCGACTCGCTGGTCGACCGGGCAGGCGACGACCTGGCGCTCCTCCTCTACACCTCAGGCACCACCGGCCGGCCGAAGGGAGTGATGCTCACGCACGACAACATCCTCTGGTCGTCTCAGCAGATCGGCGGGATGGCCGAGATGCCGGAAGGGATGCCGATCCTGCACGTGATGCCGATGGCCCACTCGTTCGGCGTCCTGATGATGTGTGTCGGTTTCGTCAAGGGTTTCGAGGCGACGGTCATGGTGCGCTGGGACACTCGCCTGGTGTTCGAGAACATCGAGCGGCACCGGATCGAGCGCATGGGCATGGTGCCGACGATGCTGACCTACCTGCTCGACTTCCCGGAGCGGGAGCGCTTCGACACCGGTTCACTGAGCTGGGTATGGTCGGGCGGCGCCGCGCTCGCCAACGAGGTCCGGGTCGACTTCGAGCGCGAGTTCGACTGCACGGTCCGCGACGGCTACGGGCTGACCGAGTCGACCGCGGTCGCCACCGCCTACTCGGACAGCGACGAGTACCGCGCGGGTTCCTGCGGCCGCGCCGTCGACGGCGTGGAGGTCGCGGTCATGGACGATGACCACAACCGGATGCCGGCCGGGACGCCGGGCGAGGTCTGCATCCGTGGCCGCAACGTGATGAAGGGCTACTGGGGCAGTGCCGAGGCCACTGCGGAAGCGGTCCGCGACGGCTGGCTGCACTCCGGCGACATCGGCGTCATGGACGCAGACGGCTTCCTGCGCATCACCGACCGGAAGAAGGACCTGATCATCAAGGGCGGCGAGAACATCTCACCGCGGGAGATCGAGGAGGCGCTCTACGAGCATCCTGCGATCTCGGAGGTCGCCGTCGTCGCCGTGCCGCACAAGACCTGGGGCGACGACATCTGGGCGGCGGTGGTGTTCAAGCCCGGCGCCGACGCCAGCGAAGAGGAACTTCGCGCCCACACCGCGGGCTTCGTCACCCGGTTCAAGATCCCGAGCCGCTTCGTCGTTCAGCCGGAGTTGCCGAAGAACGCGGTGGGGAAGATCATGAAGCGGGAGGTTGCGGAGAGATTGCTCGGCGACCCTTGATGGGCAGGATTCGCCGCAGGCGCTCCGCTTCCTCGCCGGCGCCCACGCCACTAGCCTCCCAATGGTCGGCGACGATGCCGTCCGGCCGCATGAGGACAACCTCCCCGTTGTCGTACGGCGATGCGGCCTCGACCTCGGGCAACAGCTCGGTCCGAATGGGAAACCCGCTCCTCGCAATCGCATCAGCAGCATCCCGCCACGGCCCGGGGTCCACGTGCGCCCCCAGAACGGCGGTGTAGCCCAGGCCGTTCCAGTCGAGGACGGAGCGGGTCCAGCTCTCGTCCAGCCACAGGTTCGGCGCCCGGCGGCCGGACCGGACGACGGGGACGTAGTCGCAGACGGGGTTGTCCACAACGGGGGCGGGCGCGTCGTCATGGGCGCAGAGCTCGGACCTCAACTCGTAGCCGTAGATCAGCCCGTCGTAGTCGCCGTACTGGCGGCAGTTCCGGGCGGCCGCTTCCGTGTCGCCGCCGGCGTGGAAGGCGCGAAAGATCCCCCCGGACAGTCGCGCGTTGCGTCGGCCGGCCGCGACGCGCTGCTTCGCCATCGGCTGGTGCTCGATGTCGTACGTCTCGAGCAGGGATGCGGGCGAGGCGCCGCGGAGCACGAACGCGATCTTCCAGGCGAGGTTGCGAATGCCGACGAAGCCGGTGTTGTTGCCGAGGCCGCCGGTCGGGATAAACACGTGCGCGGCGTCGCCGGCCAGGAAGATGCGGCCTTGGCCGAGACGGCCGGCGCGGCCCGGCTGGAACTGCCATTCCGTCATCGTCCGCACTTCGATCGGGACCGGGTCGTTCGCGCCCAGCGCCGACCGGATCCAGTTCTCGGCGAACTCCGCGGTCATCTCTTGCGTACGGTCGAATCCGCCGATCTGGCAACGCCAGCGCCGCACGCCGTCGAGCGGCTGGAAGACGGCGGCTCCCATCGGGTGGGCGATGAAGAGCAGGCCGCCCTGCCGGTCGCTCGTGTGGCTCGAGAAGTCCGCCTCGAAGATGACGTCCTGGAAGAAGACGTCCATGAAGTCGGCTTCGAGCGTCGTTCCAATGGTGGCCCGCGTCGAGCTCCGGAGACCGTCGGCGCCGATCGCGAACTCGGCTGAGACCTTGCTTGCGCTCCCGGTGCGGTTGTCGCGGATCGTGCAGGAGACGCCGGCGTCGTCCTGGGTCAGTCCGTTCGCGGTCGTGTCGAAGCGGAGGTCGACGTTCGGGTCCGACGCCGCCTTGTCGAAGAGGATCGCCTCGACGTAGTCCTGCGCCGTCATCACGGGCATGGAGGAACTGCGGTCGGTCCGGACCGAGTGGAAAGACGGGGTGGGGACCCGGCAGATCTCGTTGCCCGCCAGGCGGTCGAACCAGCGGTTGTACTCGGTCCAGTCGGGACCCAGGCCGGTGTCGATCACCTGCTGCTCCACGCCGACCTCGCGCATCAACTCGACCGACGGGGCGTCCAGCAGCCGGGACCGCGGGTGCGTGCTGGTACGTCCCCGCAGGTCGACGACCAGTGACCTGACCCCTAGCCGGGACAGGAGCAGCGAGCCCATGAGGCCGATCGGACCGCCGCCGACGATCAGCACCTGCGTCTCGATGCGTTCAGACTCCAGGATTCACTCCCGTCATCTCCACCGACAGTTCCCACAACCGCCTGCCCAACTGCGGGTCGCGGCTGGCCGGCGAGGACCACGCCCCGCCGGCCGGACCGCTTACTTCCCAGTTCCGTGGCCCGTAGTAGTCGCCGCCGGTGAGTCCGGGTGCGGTCGCCGCCATGAGAGTCGGCCAGGCGCCCATCGCCTGGGTATTGAAGAAGATGCGAATCAGGGGCGTAGCCGCCTGGATGAGGGGAATGTTGCGGCCGATCTCGGTCTGCGCCAGACCGGGATGACAGGCGACGGCGATCGTCCGGGAACCGCGGGCCTTGAGCCGCCGGTGAAGTTCGTACATGTACATCAGATTGGCCAGCTTGCTCTGCCGGTAGCGCGTCTGGCGCGAATAGAGCTTCGCGCCGTCGATGTCCTCCCAGTGAATCCGGCCGCCGCGGTGGGCGAGGCTGGCGGTGATGACGACCCGGCTGCCCTCGGTTTGCTCCAGCTTCGGCAGGAGCCGCCCGGTGAGCGCGAACGTGCCGAGGTGATTGACTCCGAACTGCGCCTCGAAGCCGTCGACGGTCAGGGTGCGCGGCACCCCCATGATGCCGGCGTTGTTGACGAGCACGTCTAGCCGGGGTTCGGCGGCGGCCCGCTCGGCTGCCGCTCGCACGCTGGCCAGGTCGGCCTGGTCGAGTTGCAGGAACTCGACGTCGGCCTCGGGCGACTCCGCACGGATCTTCGCGATCGCGCCCGCGGCTCGCTCCTCGGAGCGGCACCCCAGCAAGACGCGCCCGCCTTGCATCGCCAGCACCCTGGCGGTCTCGAAGCCGATGCCGGTGTTCGCCCCGGTGACGAGAAACGTCCGCCCCGACTGGTCGGGTACGTCGCGGTCGGTGAATCCCCGTGTCATCGGTTATGTATCCCCGAGGCTTGGCCTTCGTCGGTCGAGCCGGAACGGTAGCCGATGATCAGTCGACAAACGAGCCCCCGCTGCGCTGCGCCCTGCTAGCCCGCCTTCACATCGGTGGCGGGGGCGCGCTCTTGACTTCAAGCGAAGTCAACGACATCGTATGGGGTCGGAGGTGTTCCAGGATGGTGCAGGTAACCGCGAGGCTCCCCGAGGATCTGGTGGAGAAGGCCGACCGCGCCGCGAGTCGGCTGAATCGATCCCGGGCGCAGTTGCTCAGACAGGCGCTCGAGTACTACCTCGAGGACTTCGAGGATCTTCGCCTGGCCCTGGACCGCCTCAACGATCCCGCGGATCCGGTGCTGGATTGGGAAGATGTCAGGCGCGATCTACTCGATCAAGATCAAGGCGAGCGCGGCTAAGGCTCTCAGGAAGATCGATCCCGGCGATCGTCGGCGCATCGTCGGGGCGATCGATCGGCTGGCCCATGAGAGGTCAGCCGGCTCCGCGCTGAAGGGAGAGTTCGGTGGACTCAGGCGACTCCGTGTGGGCCGCTACCGGATCATCTACGAGACGATCCACGAAGAACTCACGGTGCTGGTCGTCCGTGTCGGCCATCGCAGGGAGGTCTATCGCTAGGTGATGAATCGACGGTGTTTCACCCTCCTTGCGCTGTCCACGGCCCTCGCGGTCGCATCGCCGCCGATGACCGGTGCGACCGCCGGCGCGCAGGAATCCTCGGCCGGCGACTTCGTCCCGGTCACCGACGCCATGCTGCAGGACCCGGCGCCGGAAGACTGGCTCAGTTTCCGCCGCACGCTCGACGCGTGGGGCTACAGCCCGCTCGACCAGATCACGCGGGAGAACGTCGGCCGAATCCGGATGGAGTGGACGAGGTCCATGGTCGATGGAAGCGCCGAGACCACGCCGCTGGCCTACGACGGCGTCCTGTACGTTGCCAACAGGGAGGACGTCATCCAGGCGCTGTCGGCCGAGACCGGCGATCTGATCTGGGAGTACCGGCGGAACCTGCCGGAGGACATCTGGGGTTACACCGGCCCGCTCGCCCGCAAGACGCGCAACATCGCCATCTGGGGCGAGTACATCCTTGGTACCAGCGCCGACCACTACGCCTACGCGCTGGATGCCGTGACGGGCGAACTCGCCTGGGAGACGCGGATCCTCGACTACAAGGTCAACCCGGCCCATCACAGCGCCGGGCCGATCGTGGCCGACGGCAAGTTGATCTCCGGGCGGAGCTGCAGGCCCCTCGGCGGCCCCGACGCCTGCGTCATCCTCGCCCATGACGCTCAAACGGGTCGGGAACTCTGGCGCCGCCGTACCCTGCCGGCGCCGGGCGAGCCGGGAAACGAAACCTGGGGCGCCGTGCCCTACGAAGAGCGCCGCCACGTCGGGACCTGGATGCCGCCGAGCTACGACCCGGAACTGGAACTCGTCTACATCGGCACGGGCGTGACCGCGCCGGCGCCGAGGTTCATGCTCGGCGGAACCGACCTCACGCACCTGTACCACAACTCGACCCTGGCGCTCGACGCCTCGACCGGCGAGATCCGCTGGCACTACCAGCACCTGAACGACTCCTGGGACCTCGACCACGTGTTCGAGCGCATCCTGGTCGATACGGCGGTCGCGCCCGACCCGGAAGCGGTCGAGTGGATCAACCCGCGGCTGAAGGCGGGAGAGGTCCGCAAGGTCGTCACCGGCATCCCCGGCAAGACCGGCCTGGTCTACACCCTCGACCGCGCCACCGGCGAGTTTCTCTGGGCGACGCCGACCGTGCGGCAGAACGTGATCACCGGCATCGACGGCGCTACCGGCGAGGTCAGCCTGAACGAAGAGGTGATCTTCCGCGAGCTCGAGCAGGTGATGTTCATCTGCCCTTCGTGGGCCGGCGGCAAGGACTGGGAAGCAGGCGCCTACAGCCCCCTCACCCGCACCATGTACTTCCCGCTGCGGCAGGCGTGCGCGGAGATGCTCGCGACGACCGACTTCAAGAGCGAGAAGGTCAAGGCCCTGGACCAGATCGTCGCGCACTACGCTCTGGCCGCCAATCACGTCGTGGCGCCCGGCACCGACCAGCTCGGCACGGTGCGGGCGATCTCGGCGGAGACCGGTGAGACCCGCTGGGTCTACGAGACGCGGGCCGCGACCTTCTCGCTGCTGGCGACCGGCGGCGGTCTGCTGTTCGGAGGCGACCAGGGCGGACGCTTCCGGGCCCTGGACCAGGAAACCGGCGACGTGCTGTGGCAGATCAACCTGGGCGCGCCGGTCATGGGCTTCCCGGTCACGTATGCCGTCTCGGGCCGCCAGTACGTGGCCGTCAACACGGGCCCGGGCCGGCTGACCAACGCGCGCATGACGCCCGAACTCCGCCCCGGTCGTGGCAGCAACCTGTTCGTGTTCGCGTTGCCGTAGAGTCGCCCCTCCCAAACCCGGCACGCACGAGGAGACGCCCATGTCCGAAATCCGCATGCGCCAGATCTGTCTGGTCGCCCATGACCTCGATCGCATCCAGCAGCAGTGCGAGTCGGTGTTCGGTGTCGAGGTCTGCTACCGCGACCCGGGGGTGGGGAAGTACGGCCTGCACAACTTCCTGATCCCCTTCGGCGACCAGTTCCTCGAGACGGTGTCGCCGCAGCCGGGGGAGCACGACACGCCCGGCGGCCGCTACCTGAAGCGCCGCGGCGGCGACGGCGGCTACATGGTGATCATGCAGGTCCCTCGCGATAGTTACGCGGGTTACCAGCAGCGGGTCGCGGACCTCGGCATCCGCCTGGTTTCCGAACCGGGCCGGAACGAACGCGGCATGGGCATGCAGCTCCATCCCAAGGACGTGCCCGGGGCCATCCCGGAGTTGCGCTGGAACGTCGACGAGGAGCGGCCGGATGGCTCCTGGTGGCCCGCCGGAGAGGACTGGCAGCGCGCCCGGCACACGGAGATCGCCGACGGCATTCGCGCTGCCGAGATCCAGACCGAGGATCCCGTATCACTGGCCGCCCGCTGGAGCGAGGTCCTGGGCGAGCCGGTCGGCGCCGGCGACGTGCCGACGATCGCGCTGCGGGATGCCGAGATCCGTTTCGTCCCGCTCCGCGACGGCCGCCCCGAGGGTCTCGGCGGCCTGGACATCCGTGTGACGGACCGCGCGCGGGCGCTCGCGAACGCCGAGGCCGCCGGCTGCCGCACCGGCGACGACCTCGTGACGATCTGCGGCATGCGCCTCCGGCTCGTCTGAGGCGCCCCTCGATGGAATAGCTGCTCCCTGCCGGGTGTTGGCCGGAAGACACTCGTTGCGGCGGCCCCTCTGCAATGGACTATTCCAAGGGGGCACACAGTGAAGCTGAGAAGACTGTTTCTGTATACGTTCGTTCCGCTAGTCCTGACCGCAGGCTCAGCGTGGGCGCAGGAAGACGACACCGCTCAGGAATCGGCCGCGGCCGAGGACCTGTTCGTCGAGGAGATCACGGTCACCGCGACGAAGCGCGAGGAGTCGCTGCAGGACGTGCCGATTGCCGTGACGGCGATCACGCCGCTCCAGATCGAGCGCGCCGGCATGCTGGACATCCGCGACCTGCCGACGCTGGCGTCGAGCTTCAATATGAACTCGTCGCAGACGGAGTCGCAGGGAACGACGCTGCGCATTCGCGGCGTCGGCACGACCGGCAACAACATCGGACTCGAGAGTTCGGTCGGCGTCTTCCTCGACGGGATCTACCTGAGCCGTCCGGGGATCGCGCTCGGCGATCAGCTCGATGTCGAGTCGATCGAGGTGCTTCGCGGCCCGCAGGGCACCCTGTTCGGCCGCAACGTCTCGGCAGGCGCGCTGAACCTGCGCACGAGGCGGCCGAGCCTGACGGACCAGTCCGGTTTCCTCAACCTGACGGCGGGCAACTTCAACGCCTTCAATCTCCAGGCGGGCGTGGGCGGTCCACTTTCCGACCGGGTCGGCTACCGGCTCTCGGCTGCTGTTCGCAACCAGGACGGCTTCGTCGAGAGCGTTTCGGGAGCAGAGAGCTACACCCGCGACCGGGCGCTCCTGCGCGGGCAGTTGCTGTGGAACTTCGCGGACCGCGGATCGCTGCGGATCATCGGCGACTACTCGGACGCGGACGAGGAGTGCTGCGATGCGGTCGTCCTGCTCGAAACGCCCGCGGCGGCGCTCGGCTCGTTCGCGGCCGCCGGACTCCCTGCCGATGGAGGCGTCTCCGTCGTCGGCCCGTCGGCCTTCGAGGCCCGGCGCTCGAATTCGGGTCCGTTCGTCAACCCCTTCGATCAGAAAGGGCTCTCGGCCGAGCTCAACTACAACCTGACCGACGACGTCTCGCTGACTTACCTGGGCTCGTGGCGTGACTTCCTCGCCTCGTCGATCCAGGACGACTTCGTCGGGATTGGCGTCTACGGTGTCTCTCCGGAGGCCGCCAACGGCTTCGAGACGTTCGACGACATCGAGTCCTGGACCCAGGAGTTCCGGCTCACCGGCGACACCGAGCGGGTGAGTTGGCTGGTCGGCGGCTTCGCCTCGGGCGAGGACATTCTCGAGCACGTCGGCCTCGGCCTGCTGGGGGACTTCTCCTCCTTCGTCGACGCCATCCTCTGGAACTACGCCCTCGCTCCGGCGCTCGCCCCGGCGCAACTGCTCGGCGGCGTGCCCCTGGCCACGGGGGGAACGTTCGGAGACGTCCTGGCGGCTGACAACCAGGCGCTCGCCTTCTCAGGCGGCATTCCGGTCGGCGGCGCCTTCGCGAACAACGTCTACCGCCAGGAAGGCGACTCGTGGTCGATCTTCACGCACAACACCTTTCGCCTGTCGGACCGTTTGTCGCTGGTCGCCGGGCTGCGGTACGTCGACGAGACGAAGGACGGCAGCTTCAGGCAGCCGGCCGCCAGCAACCCCGGCTGTCTTGCAACCCTGTTGAACGCGCAGGCCCTGGCGGAGGGCGCTGCGGGAACGCCGCTCGCGCCCGTGGCGACGACGATCGGCAACCTGAACGCGGGCTTCAACTGCTTCCCCTTTGCCACGCCGGCGGATACCGGCGTGCCGATCCTGCCTGCGACGTTCGCGGACACGTTCCAGGACGACGAGCTGGTCTACACGTCGCAGGCGGTCTACGAGTTCAGCGACACCGTCAAGGGCTACGCCAGCTACACGCACGGCTTCAAGTCCGGCGGCTTCAACCTGGATTCGACGGCGGCCGTCGGCGGCGCCGACCCCCGGTTCGACTCGGAGAAGATCGACGCGCTCGAGCTGGGGGTGAAGTCGGAGTTCGCGAACCGTCGGGTGCGCCTGAACGCCACGCTGTTCGACTACGACATCGAGGACTTCCAGGTGCTCGAGTTCACGGGCGTCCAGTTCCGGACCTTCAACGTGCCGAAGGCGCAGAGCCGTGGCGCCGAGCTCGAGCTTTCCGCCGTCGCGGGGCAGCACGTCACGCTGAACTTCGGCTACACCTTCGCCGATTCGGAGTACCCGGACGACTGCGCCGGCGACCTCGACGCGGCCTCCGTCCAGTCGCTGTGCGGCGCGAAGCTGACCAACGCGCCCGAGAACGTGTTCTCGTTCGGCGCCAACTGGGACGACACGGTCGGCGACCGCTTCCTGGTGTTCGCGTCGGTGAACGGCCGCTGGGAGGACGACCGGCGGACCAGCACCCAGCCCAACCTCGCCTTCGACATCCAGGAGGCGAACACGAAGGCGAACGTCCGGGTCGGGCTCGGTGGCTACTCCGGCCGATGGGCGGTGGAGCTCTGGAGCAACAACGTGACGGATGAGCAGACGAAGAACGTGACGTTCAACACGCCGCTGCGCGTCGGCAGCCGCAGTACGTTCCTCGAAGCGCCGCGCACCGTGGGGGCCACGTTGCGTCTCACCTTCTGATCACCCTGCCGGGCCGGTTGCCGGTCGTCTCGCCGCCGTCGAAGACGAGTTCTCCGTTGACCCAGACCTTCTCGATCCCCACGGAGGGAAGGTGCGGGTCCTCGTAGGTCGAACGGTCGATGACCGTTTCGGGGTCGAACAGGACGAGGTCGGCGTAGTGCCCCTCCTCGATCGCGCCGCGATCCGCGATCCCCAGGTGCTGGGCGGAGAGGGAGGTCATCTTCCGGATGCCTTCCTCGAGACTGACGACGTTGCGTTCGCGAACGTACCGGCCGAGGAAGCGGGTGAAGGCGCCGAAGCCGCGCGGATGGGAACCGGCGAGGCCGCCGTCGCTGCAGATCACGGCGTGCGGCCAGGCCATGATGGCCTCGATGTCGGGTTCGTCCATGGCGAAACCGATCATCAGGGATTCGCTGCCCATCTCGGTGTCGGCCTTGAGCAGATCCATCAGGGTCGTCTCCACGTCGGAGCCGCGGACTTCGGCGATCTCGGCCAGCGTCAGGCCGTTGTAGGCCGGTTCCGGCAGGAAGTCGGGAAGGAGGACGTCGTCGGGCGACAGCAGGTCGCGGAGGATGTACTCGGCGCCGTCCCGCCGGTCGAGATCGCGGTCGGGGAACACGGTCGTGAGCCAGGTGAAGGAGGTGCTCCAGGCCCGGTAGGGGTAGATGTCCGCCGTGATCTCGACGCCTGAGGCCCTGGCCTCGTCCAGTCTCGTGAGGAGCCGCTCGGCCTGACCCCACCAGCTGTTCATGGCGAGTTTCATGTGGGTCACCTGGACGGGCAGGTCGGCTTCCCGGCCGATCCGGATGATCTCCTCGATGGCTTCCCAGAAGTAGCGGTCCTCGCTGCGGATGTGGCTGATGTAGGTGCCACCGTGGGAGGCCGCCACGCGGGCGAGTTCGACCACTTCTTCGGTTGCCGAGAAAGAGCCGGGGTCGTACTCCAGGCCGGACGAGAGCCCGAGCGCGCCGGCTTCCAGTTCGCCCCGCAGCAGATCCGACATCGCGGCGACTTCGTCGGGCGTCGCGTGGCGCTGGTAGTCCTCGCCCATGACCTCTTCGCGGAGGGTCCCGAAACCGGCGTAGGACGCTACGTTGACGGCGACCGGCGTCGCGTCGAGTCTGCCGAAGAACTCGGCGAGAGGGTGCTGGTGACCGCCGTCCTGCCCGGCCACGATCGTCGTGATGCCCTGATTCACCGCGGCCAGAGCCTCCGGCAACTCGAACAGCCTGGAGTCGTGGTGACTGTGGACGTCGATGAAGCCGGGCGCCAGGACCAGGCCGTCCGCGTCGACGACGGTGTCCCCGGCGGCCGGCTCGAAGTCGCCGACGGCGGCGATGCGGTCGCCCTCGATGCGGACGTTGACGTCCCGGGACTGATCCCCGCTGCCGTCGAGGACGCGGGCGTTGACGATCACCGTGCCGGCGGGCGGCGGCTCGCCGGGGCCGCAAGTCGTCAAGGCGAACCCGGCGCCAAGCAGCAGCGCCGCGCACTGGGTGCGCCGGCGTCCCCGCCGGCTTGTGAAGAAACGCGCGAGGCCGCAGGCCTCGCTCCGCTCTGTCCTCCTCATCGAACCTCCAACCCTGGTCGCCTCTCGAACACCAGTCCGCGTTCCGACCCCGAACTCAGGCTGAACCCGGTGACCGCGCCGGCCGCGTCCCGCTGAAACTCCAGCCGCGCCGGCGACGCCGCCCATCCGCGGCTCTCGAACTCGACCCGGAACTCATCCTCGGCGACCGGTTGCACTTCAAGCGCGGGTTGCTGCTCGACGCGCAGCGTGAGCCCTTCATCACCGGCGGCGAAGCGGTAGGTGGCGTCCAACTCGGCCGAGAAGAAGCTGCCGGCGAACGCGGCCAGCCCGCCGGCGGACAGGGATGGCACGGGGGGCGAGTCTTCGTCCTGTTCGTCGGCATCGTCCCCCTCTTCGTCGTCGCCTTCCTCGGGCCCGAGCTGATCCGCCAGGTAGTGGTCGGCGACCCGCCGCGCCAACTCTCCGGGATCCCCGTACTCGGCGTTGCAGGAGACGGCGATCGACAGGCCCGGCTCCACGTACCGCCTGAGCTCGGTCAGAAACCCCCAGGAGTGCCCACCGTGCCCCACGGTCCGAAGGCCGCGATACTCACCGAGGGTGATGCCGTGGGCGTACTCGATTGGCTCGCCGTTGCTGAGCGTCCCCTCGGTCAGCATCGACTGATGGATCGCCGGCTTGTCGGCGCCGTGCAGGTATTCGTCCCAGCGCAGCAGGTCCTCGACGGTCGTGTAGAGCTGGCCGTCGCCGGCGATCTCGAAGTCGTAGTTGTGGACGACTCGCAGGTTGCCGTCGTCGTCCCGGTGGTAGCCGGTGGCGCGCCGCGGAATGATCACCTCGCGGTTCTCGTACATCAGGCTGCCGTCCATCCCGAGCGGTTCGAAGATCCGCTCGTGGGCCATCTCGCCCACCGATTGGCCGGCGGCGCGCTCGAGAGCGTGGGCCAGAAGCATGTAGCCCGTGTTGCTGTACTCGTATCGCTCGCCAGGCGGAAAGACCGGCGCCCGCTGCCGCGCCATCATTGCCAGGAGCTGCTCGCGCGAGACCGCGTAGTAGTCGTGGCTGCCGGCGAGCGGGAAGAGGTTCAGATAGTCGCGCAGGCCGCCCGTGTGGTGGATCAGGTGCCGCAGGGTGACCGGCGAGGCGTACTCGGGCAGTTCCGGAAGCCACTCGCGGACCCCGTCGTCGAGCGAGACCGTGCCGTCCAGTGCGAGGAGGTTGGCGACCGCGGCGACGAACTGCTTGGTCACCGAGGCAACATCGAAGACCGTCTGCGGCGTGACCGGAATGTCGTAATCGAGGTTGGCGTAGCCGTAGCCGCGCGAGTGGACGAGGTCGCCGTTCCGCGCCACGGCGAGGGCGCAGCCCGGTGAATCGGGCTTGTCCCAGGAGGCGAAGATCGCATCGACAGTGGCGTTGTCGGCGCCGACTTCGAGGCCCGTTGGAGGGTCCCCAGGACCGGCGCATCCGAGGCCGAGCGCCAGGATGGCTCCGGCGATCAGTCGCGAGTCACGCAAGTCCATCCGCCCATTCTTTCAACTGCTCGAGAGTCGTCGTCGCGCCGCCGCAGACGACGACCAGGACGGAATCCAAGTTCTCCAGCTCCGGTGCGCCGTCGTACACGGCGGCGAGCGAGGCGCCGCACGCCGGCTCGACAACCACCCGGTGGTCGGCGAGGAATCGCTGACAGGCGGACACTGCGGCCCGATCCGACACCACGACGCTCCGAAGCGGATGATCCCTGGTGCAATCGAACGCACGTGCGCAGATCTTCTTCGCCCCCAGCGTGATGGCGAGGCTGGTGATGGCGGGCAGCTCGACCCGGTGGCCCGCTCGCACCGACTGAGCCAGGGAGTCGGCGCCTTCCGTCTCGACGGCGATCACCGGGACGTCGGACCAGCCGTTCTGCCTTGTTCCCTCGACGAGGCCGCACAGCAGCCCGCCGCCGCCGACGGAGACGACCAGGGCACCTGGCTTGATCCCCGATCGCGCAACCTCGTCGATCAGGGTGGAGTGGCCCTGCCAGACGAGCGGATCGTCGAACGGATGAACCAGGACGTCGGACTCATCGACCGTCGACGTCGCCAGTTCGTTGGCTTCCTGCCAGGAATCGCCGTGAACGAGGACTTCGGCGCCTTCCTGCCGGATCAGGGCCTTCGCCCTGTCGCTGGTGGTTTCCGGCACCACGATCAGGACGGGCACCGAGAGATGGCGCCCAGCATAGGCGACCGCGATCCCCGCGTTGCCGCCGGAGGAGGAGATCAGGCGTTTGGCGCCTCGCCGAACGTACTCCTGGCAGGCGAAACCGATGCCGCGGATCTTGAAGGAGCCGGGCGGCTGCAGCGCGTCGAGCTTCAACCAGACGCTCCGGCCGGCGTGGAGGGAGAGCGGACGCGACTCGAAAAGCGGTGTCTCGATGTGGAGGGGCTTCATGACCGGTGCTGGTCCCGGGAAAGGCCCGGTAGCCTCGCGACGTTAGCGGGTTCGGCCTGAACTACCGCGGGGGAAGACAGATGGAAGGTGCTCTCAGCGTTGGTCTCCTGTTCCGCAACTTCAGGGGACGCATTCTCGTTACCTGGTTCCTCGTCCTGCTCGAGAACCTCCTCTGGGCCCTCGTGCCGCTGTTCATCGGCCGCGCCATCGACGCCCTTCTGGAGCGCCGCCCGAGCGCCCTGTGGGAGGTGGCCGCGATCCTGTCGGCGCTGATCGTGGTCGCCACTGTCCGGCGCTTCTATGACACGCGTTGCTACGGAACGATCCGCGTCCGCTTCGGAGGAGAACTCGTTCGCCGGTCGCAGGACGCGCCCGTCTCGCGGCTCAACGCGCGCCTCGACATGAGTCGGGAGATGGTGGACTTCCTGGAGGGGCACGTACCCGGGGTGCTCACTGGCGTGGTGCAACTACTAGTGAGCATCGCCGTTCTCTTCAGCTTCGACCGCCGCCTGGGGCTGGCCGCCCTCGGCGCGCTGGCCGCGATCGTTCTGGTCTACGCGCTATTCCACGGCCGCTTCTACCGACTGAACGGCGAACTGAACGCGCAGACCGAACTCCAGGTCTCGATCCTGGAGCAGCGCCGCCTGGAGTCGCTCGTGGGGCACCTCAGGAAACTGCGCCGGAGCGAAGTTCGGCTGTCGGACACGGAGGCCGTCCTCTACGGCGGGATCTTCGCCGCCATGTTCGCCTTCGTCCTCGGCAATGTGTGGATCGCCGCGACGATCCCGATGATCACGGCCGGCGCGATCTTCGCGATTCTCAGCTACTCCTGGGAGTTCGTGGAGTCGAGTATCGCGCTGCCGATCGCGCTTCAGGAATGGTCACGGCTCGGCGAGATCCGCGACCGGCTGAATCGGGCGACGGAGGACAGCTAGGGGCCCGCGGATGACGCCGTCCCGCCGCCAACCGGCTCGGCGAACAGCGGCATCTGCTGCGGCTGGTCGGTGTCCGCGCCGATCGTGACCGTTCCCTGGAGTTGACCCTGCTCGTTGAGCCGGCCCTCGATCACGGTCGTCGTGGCGCTCGCGTTGAGGGTGGGGAACTGCGTCGTGATCCGAAGGGCGTCGCCCTGCCACTCGAAGTCGTCGAGGACGATGGAGTAGATGCCGCCCATGTAGAGCCAGCCTTCGCCTTCATGCGGAACGTGGAAGCCCATGAAGGCCCCGGACACGTAGGAGTCCTTCGCCGGATGCAATGCCAGGAGGTCGAGGATCTGCTCCCTCTGGTTCTGCTGCTCGAAGAGGACGCCTTCCTTCCGGGTGACCTCGATGAACCCGTTGAACATCTCGCTGTACGTGTCGCCACGGTAGATGATCTCCTGCGTCGGGTCCGGGTTGGCGGGGTTGTCCTCGGAGTTGTCCCAGACGGCGGTGACGTCGAGACGGCTGCCCGCGGGAATGTCGATCGGCTTGGTCGGGTAGTAGAGCCACTGCCAGTTGTAGTCGTACTTCGGTACGTCGAGCAACATCTCCTTCGAGCCGTCCGGGTAGGTGACCTCGTAGCTCATCGCCTTGCCGCGGACGTGCATGTGCGGGCTGAAGGCGAGGATCTGGACGTCCTTGTCGAACAGGTAGTGGGCGTTCTCGGGGTGGTGGCCGGCGCCCGGCGGGATGCGCAGGCCAGTGTTGGTCACCGGAATCGTGATGACCTCCTTCTCGAGCTCGCCTTCGCCGAAGTGGAGACCGATCCTCGAGGCGTCACGGGTCGCTTCGCCGATCGGATGGTAGTGCTGGTCGACGATGATGCGGATCTTCGAGCCGAAGCGGCGGCCGACGCCGTCCGGGAAGACGTAGGGCGGCATGCCGGCCGTCCAGATGCCGAGGACGCCGGAGGCGGCGGGGTCGCCCTCGTTCAGCTCGCTCACATAGGTCGTCAGGAAGTGATGGGTGACGCGGGAGTCCTCGGGCAGGAACTCGATGGCACGGACCCAGCGCGGCTCGCCGAGGTCGACCTCGACGATCTGCTGCGGGAAGATGTCTTCGCCCTCGGCCGGCACCTCGATGCTGTCGAGGGTGACGACGAAGTCCGGCTCGCCGAGCTTCCAGCCCGTCGGGAAGGTCGGTGCTTCGGGCAGGTCGGCGGGGTCGCCCTGTAGCGCTCCGGACTTCGCCCAGTTGACGATCGTCTCGATCTCTCCGTCGGTCAGCGACAGGTCGTTCGACCAGACGTGGTTCTCGGAGTCGCCGCTCCACGGGGGCATGTCGCGGTTCTCGACCGCGCGGGCGATCGAACGGGCCCACGGCCGGGCCTCCCTGTACGTCATCAACGACATCGGAGCGACCTCGCCGGTCCGGTGGCACTGCACGCAGTTGCTGAAGAAGATCGGCGCGACGTCGCGCGTGTAGGTCGGCGCGTCGGCGGCGGCGGCGGGGGATGTCGCGACGATGGCGAGCGCAAGCGCGGCTGCAAGGAAGAGGGTCGCGGTCGGGATGCGGAGTGCTCTTTGGTTCATGGGCGGCTCGCCTTGGTTGTTTGGGGCTCTGGCGGCTGGGCTCAACTATATCGTGAGTGTCGACTCAGTTTATGCGACGGGGACGACCTCCACGCGATCGATGCCGAGTCGCCCCTCCTCGACGACCAGGCCGATGGCGCCGCAGTCGAGGGCGTCGTCGGTGGCTTCGACGAGCGTAGCGCCGTCCACCTTGCCGGCGATTCGGTCGCCGTCGACCTGCAGCGTCAGTTCATGGGTCTCGCCAAGCCGCCACTCGAAGTCGGCCTCGGCCAGCACCTCTTCGCCGTGCAACATGCGCACGAGTTGCACGCGGCTTCCAGGAGCGAGGAGCAGGCCGTAGAAGCGGGTGAGACCCTGGACCCGGGCGGCGACGCCGGCTCGCTTGACGAGATGGGGCGTCACCTCCGCGGTCACCGAGTAGTCCCGCCACTCGCGGGTTCCCTGCATCAGCAGTCCCATGCCGGTGTTCTGGACCAGCCGGAACATCTCGATTCCCTTGGTCAGCAGGTCGACGCCGTTGACCCAGGCGCGGCGCCACATCGTGCCGCGGTGGGTCGAACGCTCGAGTCGGAACTTCGGGGCGCCGGACCACTTCAGCGACTCGAGGAAGACGGGTCCGGCCGGGCCTTGAACGCGGACGCCCGCGGAGAAGACGGGGCCGGGCAGGGCCGGAATCGTGAACGACACCCGGGCGCTCTCACCCGGCCCGAGTTCGATGGTGTCGTCGTCGAAGGTCGCCGTTTCGTCGTCCTCGCCGTAGTAGCCGAGATAGACGTTCGCCCGGGCGCCTTCCTCGCCGGCGCTGAGCGTCGCCTCGACGGTCTGGCCGGGGAAGATCCGCGGCGAGGCCATCAGCGGATAGACCCGGCCCTCGAACCACTTCGCGGTCTCCAGCGAGGGGATGAAGACGGGAGAACCGACCCGGGCGTCGTCCGAGGCGTCGATGCGCAGCGCGCGCTCGCCGGAATCCAGGGTGACGTTCCTGACCTCGGCCTCGCCGTCGGCGACCTGGAAACCCTGAACCGAGCCGGGGAAGGCGAAGTGGAACTGCGCGCCGTCCCTGGGCGCCAGCGCCTCCCTGCCGGCGAGTCGGCGCCCCATGTTGACGATCTGCAGCGCTTCATGGCCGCAGTCGCTGATCGCCCGGCCGCCATCGGCCGTCGGCAAGTAGATGCGGTCGGCCACCGGCCCGCGCCAGTCGAGGCCCTTCTCTAGTCCGGCCTCGATCCCGGCCAGACCCCCCTTGATGCCCAGGAGGCAGCCGACGTTGCCCGAGTTGCAGTCGGTGTCCCAGCCGCAGGTGTTGACGATCTTCAGCGTCTCGGCGAAGTCGCTCTCACCGTGCAGCAGCGCCAGGATGATCAGGCCGTGGTTGGGGACCATGTGGCAGTTGCCGCCGTACTTGTCGTAGCCGTAGCGCTCGGCGAGCCGGGCCCGGTTGGCGCGCCAGTCGCTGTCGGCGGCGTGCCAGCGGCGCAGGTCGCCGATCATCCGGGCGATCACCGAGTCCGGCGGGATGTAGCCGAGGGCGACGTCCAGGAGCGTGTCCGTGTCCTGTTCGACGAACGCCATCGACTCCATCGCGGCCAGCACGCGCGCGCCGTAGACCGCCTCGCCGTCGTGGCTCACCCGCGCGGCGGCGGTGGCCAGGCGGACCGCCAGGTCCGGGTCGCCAGGAGCGACCATCGCCCAGCCGTCGATAAAGATCTGGGCGCCGATCTGCTCGGCCACCACCTTGCCGTTCAGCTCCATCGAGCCGCTCTCGGGCGCCTCGATCCCGCTCTTGAGACGCAGGTAGGCGGTGTGCTCGGTGGAGTTGCCGAGGCCGCCCCACCACAGCACCGTGCGCTCCCGGATCAGGTAGTTGAGCCACGTCTCGCCGACTTCTCGCGGACTGAGGTCGTCGCCCGAGCCGTGGTCTTCGAGCGCGCGTAGAAAGGTGAAGGTGCCCGTGATGTCGTCGTCGGTGACGATCAGGGGAACGTCGAGCCGGTCGTGGACGTAGTACTCGATGTCGCCCAGCCGTTTGCGGATCCACTCGTAGGGCCAGCCCTCGAAGGGCCGGCCGAGGTAGACGCCGATGACCTTGCCGAGGACGCCGGCGTAGACGCGGTCCTTGTAGTCGTGGGGTAGTTGCATGTCTTCGGCCAAATCTGAACCGCTACTTCAGCTCATCATGATGGATTGCGGTAGCAGTTCAGTTCATCAGGTTGGATCTGCGATGCTGGGCTACGACGTGAACCTTGAACGGTGTATCATGTTCAACGGATCAAGAGCTAGCTCGCCGGCACTCCGTCGCCGGCACCACAACGGAGGGAAAACCGCCATGGAGAGCAGACTTCGAGCCGTACCGAAGACCCTGAGAGTCTTCACCCTTTGGACCCTCGCCTTGTCGCTCCTGGCCTTGCCCGCGTTTGCCCAGGACGGCGCCGTTTCGGGGACCGTCTCCGACGCCGACGGCGACCCGCTTCCAGGCGTGACAGTCAGCGTCGAGGGCGGCGGGGACGCGATGACCGACGCGGACGGCGCCTTTTCGATCTCGGGTGTCGCGGCCGGCAGCCATATCGTCACCGCCAGCCTCGAGGGCTTCCAGTCGTCGAGCCAGTCGGTGCAGGTGACGGCCAGCGGGGCCACGGTTTCCTTCGAGATCCGCCCTGCGTACCACGCCACGGTCGTCGTCACGGCGGAGAGGGTCGAGGAGAACGTCATGGAAGTGCCCATGACGATCACCGCGTTCGACTCGAGCATTCTCGAGGAGCTCGTGATCCAGGAGAGGACGGATCTGCAGAACCTGGTTCCGGGCCTCCAGTTCGGAGACGAGATCGAGCAGCAGGGCCAGGGAACGAGCATCCGCGGCATCGGCACCCGGAACGCGCAGTACGAGCAGGCCGACTATGCGGTCGCCACCTACGTCGACGGCGCCTACACGCTGGGCGTCTACGGCACGACGCCCGGCGGCGGCTTCGATCTCGAACGCATCGAGGTGGCCCGTGGACCCCAGGGAACCCTGAACGGCCGCAACTCGATCGCCGGCGCGATCAACGTCGTTACAAAGGGTCCGACGGATCAATGGGATGCCGAGCTGATGGGGGAAGTCACCGACATCTCGCAGCAGCGTCTGAACGGGGCGCTCGGCGGCCCGCTGGGCAACGGTCCCTTCAGCTTCCGCCTGACGGCCGGCAACCACACGGGCGACGGCAGACAGGAGAACGTCGGGGCCGGCGGCGACCATGACGCACCCGATCAGATCTTCTACGCGCCGCAGCTTCGCGCCGAGACCGATCGGCTCAACGTCAGGGCGCGCTGGGCCCATGTGGAGGACCGCGGGACGCCACGGGCCTTCGTGCAGCTCTCGAACGTGGACCGGACGACTGGCGGCTACTCCCGGAACCGTTACTACCTCTGGGAGACGCCCAATCCGGCCCTCGATCCGAACTGTGGCCTCAATACCCCTGCGTGGAACTGCCCCGGCGACATCCAGAACAGGGTGGCGTTGAACTATCCCGGCATCAACGAGAGCGAGAGCGACTTTGGCGTACTCCGGGCCGACTGGCAGGTCTCGAGGTCCCTCGGCATCAGCTTCAACGCGAGCAGCGGCGAAACGGTGCAGCAGGCCCTCCGCGACGCCGACTACACGGATCGGGTGCCGATCAACACTCCCCCGGGCGGTCACGGCCTTGGCGGTAGCCCGGATTCGCTGGATCACACGCTGACGTCCTGCACGGTGGGGCGCTGGGACGGCCTGTGTCCCGAGGGAACGGTGCAGTTCTCGAACTCGTTCTACGACCTTCCGTTCGAGTACGAGGAAGACTCGCAGGAACTCCTGTTCAGGTCGAGCTACGCCGGTGACTTCAACTTCATCGGCGGCTTGTTCAGGTACAAGAACCAGAGGTCCGGGACGATCCACCGCCATGACTTGCAAATCCCGTATCGCTTCGGGACGGCCGATGAGCAGGCCCGAAGGGCATCGCCGATCTATGGTTTCGTGGAGGCCAACAACTGCCAGGATGTCCTGATCAAGGTGGTCGAGGGATTCGGCATCGGCACGAGCGACCCGGCGGGCGACGAGGAAGGGCTCTACTGGTACTGCCCGGAGGGCGACGATCTCAGCCATCTGCTCAGCTTCTTCAACAGGGGCAATAACTGGACCGAGGCCGCGTTCTTCAGTGTCGACTACCGGTTCAACGACAGTTGGGCGCTCTCGGGCGGCATTCGCTACACCGAAGACGAGAAGGAGCAGAAGCCCGTGGACCAGGGCGGGTTCTTCACGCTGGCTCTGGGCGGCGCGCCGGTCACGATCGCGCTGGCAGGCGAGGGCAACCCCTACCCACAGACCTGGTCACGGCCGATCGGCCACCTCGCCCTGGAGCGCACGACGGAGGCCGGCCATCTGGTGTACGGCCGCGTCTCCACGGGCTTCCGCTCCGGTGGTTTCAACATCGGTCTGCCGGGCCAGGTGCCGCCCTACATCGAGGAAGAGACGCTGGTGAACTACGAGCTGGGGGCGAAGGGCTTCTTCCTCGACTCGCGCCTGCAGCTCTCGGCCGGCCTCTGGTACAACCAGTTCGACAACTACCAGCTCAGCGCGACGCAGGCGCCGCCGCCGGGTGTGGACATTCCGATCTCGATCTACTCCTCCACGCCGCTCGTCGAGTACACGGCGAACATTCCCGACACGACGATTCAGGGTGTGGACCTGGAGTTCAGCTATCGGATCGGCTCCTTCGGGCTCCGGGGCTTCTTTGCCTGGCAGGACTCGGAGATCGGTTCGCACTCCTCAGTGATCGACGGCCATCCTGATGCCCAGACGGCGATCTGGAACTACATCAACTTCGACACCGGCGAGCCGGCCACCAGCGAGTACGACCTGCCGACGGATCAGACCGGGAACCGGTTGCCGAAGCAGCCGCAGAACAAGCTGGCGCTGACGGCGTCCTGGTTCAAGCCGCTCGTCTCCGCGGGCCACCTCTCGTTCCAGTCGACCTACGCCTACACCGAGTCGGCGTTCCCCAGCATCGGCAACGTCGACATCTGGGAGCTGCCGGCATTCGACCGGCTGGACGTGGGCGGTACCTGGAGCGCTCCGAGCGACAGGTGGTCGATCTCGCTGTTCGTCAAGAACATCATGGACGATGTCGCGGTCCTCGAGTACCTGCCGATCTCCGGCAACGGGGGCGTCCCCGCGATCGGCTTCGTGACGCCTCCCCGCGAGCTCGGCCTGCAGCTCCGCTTCCGGCCGTTCAACTAGGGGGCTGAGCCGCGAAACTCGCTGCTAGCGGGCTGGGTATGCCGGTGCACGTGGTTTCACACTGGGTGCGCCGGCGTCCCCGCCGGCTGCCGCCGAAGGCGGCCTTGAATCCGCGCCGGCCGTCAGGCCGGCGTCCGCCGTGGTCCGTACTGCTGCTCCTGTCCCTGATGCTTCCAGCGACCGCCGGCGGCACCGAGTACACCCTCGGCCCCGACTCCCAGCCCCAGGAAGGCGTCCCGACGGGCACGGTGGAGAAGCGCACCTGGGACGCCAGCCGCATCTACCCCGGCACGACCCACGAGTACTGGATCTACGTTCCGGCCCAGTACACGGACTCGGAACCCGCGGCCGTCATGGTCTTCCAGGACGGTCTGTTCTACGTCGAACCCGATGGCCCGGTCAGGGCGCCGACCGTCTTCGACAACCTGATTCACAGGGGCGAGATGCCGGTCACGATCGGCGTCTTCATCAACCCCGGCATGAAGGAGATTCCCTGGGACCAGCGCGACGCCCAGTACACGCTGCTCGACGACACCTACGCCCGCTTCCTGCTGGAGGAGATCCTCCCGGAGGTCGGCAAGGACTACAACCTGACGGACGAGGCGGCGGGCCGGGCGATCGCCGGCATGAGCGATGGCGGGCTGGTCTCCTTCACCGTCGCCTGGCAGCGCCCCGACGCGTTCAGCAAGGTCGTCAGCCACGTCGGCAGTTACACGAGGCTCGAGGGCGGTTCCCGGTACCCGTACCTGATCCGGAAGACCCGCGGGAACCCGAAGCCGATTCGCGTCTTCCTCCAGGACGGCGAGAACGACATCAACCTCGCGGAGGGAAACTGGGCGCTGGCCAACCTCCAAATGGACTCCGCCCTGATGTTCGCGCGCTACGACTACCGCTTCGAGATGGGCACGGGTGGCCACGATCTGAGGCACGGCGGCGCCATCTTCCCCGACACGCTGCGTTGGCTCTGGCGCGACTATCCCGGCGTCGTGGGCGCCGGAGAGCCCGCGGATCCCGCCGCGGTGGTCGGCGAGTGGGACGTTCTGACGAAGGTCCTCGGCGAGTTTCGCCACAGCGTACTGACTGTCTCCGAACAGGACGGCGCGCTTGCCGCGACGCTCCACGACGAGGTGGACGGCGAGATGGAGGTCACGGCGATCCGGTTCGAGGACGGCATCCTGAGCTACGAGTACGCCGCGTCCGGATCCCAGTCGAACTGGGGCAAGGGATCGGTGGGCATGCTGAGTGTCTGGCTGCAGGTCCGGGGCGACAGCTTCCGCGGTGCCCTGAGCCTTGATGTGCCTCCCGAAAGCGACTTCGCCGTCGAGGGCCGCAGGAGAACCGCGGATCCCTAGCGCTGCGGCGTAAGCTCCCGGCGGTGTGGACGATCTGAAGCAGGCGCGGGCGCTCCCCTTCTGGGGCGAGGCGGACACCCCTCCGGAGTCCCCGCCGGGCAAAGCCCCCGAGGAGCAGGGCTTCGTCGCCGTCCTCCGGATCTTCGTCCGGACCTGGCCGTACCTCTGGCCCCAGATAGTCGGCCGCTGGCGGGAGCTGCCGCGCAACAAGGCGGCCGACGGCGACGCCGCCGCGGAGGGCGCCTGGAGCTTCCGTCACGTTCCGCCCCTGGTCACTGTCCTGACGGCGCTCGGCCCGCTCCTGTGGCTGGCGCCCCCGGGAAGCGACTGGCGCCACGACCTCCTGCTGGCCGGCACGGTCCTGATGACGGTCCTCGTCTGGGTGCTCCTCTTCGCCAGGGGCCGGGCCTACCTCTGGGCGTCCCTCGCGCTGGTGCTCGTCGGCACGGCAGCGTTCCTGTTCGCGCTGTTCGGCGTGGACGGTCTCGCAGACTCGCTATACGTGGGGCTGGTGGCGGCGGGATGCGTCTGCATCTGGGTCCTGCAGTACCGGTTCGACGGCGGCAAGCTGCGCTTCCGCATCCGGCTCGCCAGCCACCTCGTCTACTACTTCGTCCTGGTGTGGGCCTCGACCCTGCTGACGATGGTGATCGCTCTCTTCTCCGTGGACCTGATCAGCCAGTCCATCCTGCAGGCCGAGCCGCTGACGCCGTTCCTGGCCGACTTCATCGGCCGGTCGGAGCTTGCCGGCGAAGCGCCGCCTGGAGCCGGTGCGGAGTCTGTGG
Source organism: Acidobacteriota bacterium (assembly GCA_028875725.1). Lineage (NCBI taxonomy): Bacteria > Pseudomonadati > Acidobacteriota > Acidobacteriota bacterium. The sequence goes on along the minus strand of JAPPCR010000015.1, from coordinate 701,390 downwards.
AACCCGACGCCGATGCCGCCGAACCGAACATCGACCTGGCGCCGCTGACCGCAGAGCAGCGGCACAGCCTGAAGTGGATCTACGCGGTCTTCATGGTCTTCGGGTGGTTCGCGCAGCTCCCGGTGATGATGCTGCTGCCCTACTACTACATCTTCATCATGCAGCGCGTGAACCAGGACCTGCGGATGGCGCTGGTGGAGCGCTGGCTCGGGCTGTCTCTCCGCTACCACAGCGACCACCGGGTGGGCGATTCGGTCTACCGCATCTACCAGGACAGCGCCCAGGTCACGGCCGTCATCGGCAATGTGACGCAGTCGATGCAGATGCTGAGCACCTACGCGATCGGCGTCGTCTTCCTGGCCGCGCTCGATCCGATCCTCGGCGGCATGGCGCTCAGCATCGTCCTGCTCGCGGTCCTGTGGGGGCGGTGGTTCTCGCCGCGGATGCGCGAGCGATCCCTCGCTGCCCGGGAGGCCAACTCGGACTTCACGTCGCGCGTCCAGGAAACGTTCGCCGCGATTCGGGTGATCAAGGCCTACGGCGCGGCGGACAGGGAGCAGGAGCGGCTCGAGCGGGATTCCGTGAGGGCGTTCAACGCGTCCTTCCGCGTCCGGTCGCTGATGGCCGTCGTTGGCATCGTCACCTTCTCGATCGCCGCCGCGGCGCTCCTGAGCGCGCAGTTCCTGATGGCGGTCTGGGCCAATGGCGAACGAGAGACGTTCGCGATGGCGCTCGTCGCCCTCGTCGGTCTCAGTTTCGTGACCTGGAACCTTGCCGCGTACAACTGGGCCCAGGAGCAGATCGGCGCGTCGAGCGTCTCCGTGCGGAACGTCGTGACCCTGTGGTCGCAGGCCCAGGACATGGCGATGGGGCTCGACCGGTCGTTCGACATTCTCGACATCGAGCCCGACGTGAAGAACGCTCCCGACGCCGCGCCGATGGGACCCTTCCGGCGCCAGATCCGCTTTGACAACGTCGACTTCGCCTACGAACCGGACCGTCCCGTTCTGCGCGATGTCAGTCTCGTTGTCGAACCCGGCAGCATCACGGCGATCGTCGGCCCGACGGGATCGGGCAAGAGCACGCTGGTCAGTCTGCTGCTTCGACTGTTCGATCCCGACTCCGGAACGGTTTCGATCGACGGCGTCGACCTCCGCGGGCTGGACGTGGACAGCCTGCGCGGCAACGTCTCGGTCGCCCTGCAGGAGAACGTCCTGTTCGGCATGTCGGTCCGCGACAACATCCGCTACGTCGTGCCGGATGCGGACGACGAGAGGGTGCTGGAGGCAGCACGCGTGGCCTGCGTGGACGAGTACGTCGCCGGGCTCCCCGAAGGTCTGGACACGGTCCTGAGCGACCGGGGCGGCAAGCTGTCGACGGGGCAGCGTCAGCGCCTCTCGATTGCCCGGGCGATCGTCAAGGACGCTCCGATCCTGATTCTCGACGAGCCGACGGCCGCGCTTGACGCGTATACCGAACACCGGGTGCTCGAACGCCTGTCGGCGTGGGGCGAGGGCCGCGCCATCTTCCTGATCACGCACCGGATCTCGACGATTCAGCAGGCGGACAGGATCCTCTATCTCGACGGCGGCCGGATCGTCGAGAACGGGTCCCATAACGAACTCATGGCGGTGGAAAGCGGGCGCTACCGGTCATTCGTGGAGACCGAGGCGAGACTGTCGAGACGGGCCGGCGAGGCCGGTTGATGGCCGAAGCGGCTCGCGCTTCTCGCCCGTCGCTGCGGGAGCACGAAAAGCAACTCGACCGCGCGGCCAGCGTTCTCGACCTGGGCACGGACATTTCGTTCCGGGAGGTTCTGCGCATCTTCGCGCGGGTCGTCTCGACCTTCGGGCTGTTCAAGGCGCGGATCGCGACGAAGCTCGGCTTCATCACGGTGGAGCTGGCCTTTCGGCTGATGGTCGCGCCCTGGCCGGGAAAGGTCGTCGTCGACCACGTCATCCTGGGCATGCCCATCGGCGACGCGTCGGGCTTTCCTGCCTTCCTGGCGCCGGCCGTGCTGTTGCTGGACGGCATGGGGCCGGTTGAGATGATGCTCTGGGTGTTCCTGCTCGGGGTGTTCATGGTGACGGTCTTCGGGTTCACCACCAGCCGGGGCGCGGGCAGGTCTCCCAGCGGAGCGCCCACAGGGGCCTCGGCGGGCTCTTCCGGGGGCGCCACGGCCCTCACGCCGCAGGGCCTCGGCACCCTGGCTCAGGGCCACGACATCGCCACGCAGACGGAGAACCAGGCGAACCTCGGTTCGGGCCTGATGGCGGGCATCCTCGGGTTCATCGACTTCCGGGTGCATCTTCGCCTCTCGCAGTCGATGAACCACTTCCTCCGCACCCGGGTGGCCGGGAAGCTGCGGTCGCTGCCGATGACGACCCTGGACGACCTGCGAATCGGTGACAGCGTCTACCGCGTCCTGTACGACTCCACCAGCGCCAACATGCTGCTGCACGGCATCGCGCTGGGGCTTTACTCCGGCCTGCTCGGCGTGGTGATCACGCTCTACATCATGTTCACGTACTTCGGCGCCGCACCCGAGGTCATCGTGCTGGGCATGCTCGCCCTTCCGATCGTGTTCCTGGTCGAACTCCCCTTTGCCCGCATGGCGCGGCGCCGAGGCCAGGCCAGCCGCGCCTCCGGCTCGAGCACGACGAGCAACATCGAAGAAGGGATGAGCAACGTTCTCGCCGTTCAGAGCCTCGGCGGTAACGAGCGGGAAGCGCGGCGATTCCGGCGGGCGAGCGCGGAGTCGTTCAAGCGCTTCCGCACGGAGTGGTTCCTGGTGCTCACGGTCCGGCAGGCCTTCAGCCTGGCGCTGATGCTGGGCCAGGTCCTGTTCTTCATCGTGATGGCGGGCCGCGTCATCGACGGCACGTTCACCGCCGGCGACTACTTCGTCCTCACGTACTACTACTTCGTCCTCAGCGCGACGTTCGGCGCCTGGGGATTTGTGTACACGGAGTGGCAGGGCTACATCGCCGGCATGCGCCGGGTGTTCTTCCTGATGGACCTGCCGGAAGAGAAGACGCGGGACGGCGTCGAACTGGACAGGATCAAGCGCGGCGTCGAGATGAAGGGCGTCGGCCTGACCTACCCGGACGGCCGCCGCGCGCTCCGCAACGTGGACCTTGAGGCAAGGATCGGCGAGATCGTGGCCTTCGTTGGGCCGACCGGCGCCGGCAAGACGAGCCTCGCCTACATGGTGCCGGCCTTCGTTCAGGCGACCGAGGGGACGGTGGAGGTCGACGGCGTCGATCTGAAGGACGTGGCGGTCGAAAGCCTCAGGAAGCAGGTGTCGTACGTCTTCCAGGAAACGCAGCTCTTCTCCGATTCGATTCTCGAGAACATCCGCTACGGCAACCCGGCCGCGACCGAGGCGCAGGTCGAGCGTGCCGCGCGCGTCGCCGGCGCCCACGACTTCATCGCCGCCCTGCCGGACGGCTACCGGACCAACCTCGGCACCGTGACCAGCAAGCTGTCAGTCGGACAGAAGCAACGCATCGCCATCGCCCGCGGGCTCCTCCGGGAAGCCCGCATCCTGATCCTCGACGAGCCGACCTCGGCGCTCGACCCCGAAACCGAGGCCTACCTGGTCGACGCCCTGCACGAAGCGGCGAAGGACAGGCTCGTCATCATCATCGCCCACCGCCTGTCGACGATCGCCAACGCGGACCGGATCTACTTCCTGGAGGACGGCGAGGTCCGGGAGTTCGGGTCGCACGAGGAACTGATGGCGATCCCGGGTGGGAGCTACCGCGAGTATGTGTCGCTGCAGGCTGGTTCACAGGCTTGAGGGGCACACCGGGAGGGTCGAGGCCCTCGCGGTGACGCCGGATGGCCGGCGCGTCGTCTCCGCGTCGGCCGATGCGACGTTGCGTGTTTGGGACCTCGAATCGGGGCGGGCCTTGTACACGCTCGAAGGCCACGGCGCCGGCGTCTGGTGTGTTGCCGTAACGGCGGACGGCAGGCGGGCCGTATCCGGTTCCTTCGACGCTACGTTGCGGGTCTGGGACCTGGCTTCCGGTCGGACGCTTCGGGTGCTCCGGGGACACGACACTGAGGTCTACTCCGTGGCGGTGACGGGCGATGGCCGGCGAGCCGTCTCGTCGTCCGCGGACACCACGCTCCGGGTGTGGGATTCCCGGACGGGCCGGGAGGTGCACGTCTTGGAGGGGCACACGGACGACGTCAAGTCCTTCGCCCTGACCGCCGACGGCACTCGTGCCGTTTCCGTCTCCTGGGACAAGACAGTCCGGGTGTGGGACTTGGAGGCCGGACTGGAGTTGCGCACCCTCGAAGGACACACCGACGCGGTCCACGCCGTCGCCGTCGTCCCGGAGGGCGCGCGAGCCATCTCCGTGTCCGGAGACCGGACGCTGCGGCTTTGGAATCTCGACTCGGGCCGCGCGTTGCACACGCTCGAAGGACACAGGGCAGAGGTTTATGGCGTGGCAGTGGCACCGGACGGCGAAACAGCAGTCTCCGCCTCCGCCGATGCAACACTGCGCGTCTGGGATCTCCAAGCAGGCCGGGGTCACCAAGTGCTTGAAGGCCACACAGGACCGATCTTCTCCGTGACTTTGATGCCGAGCGGCCGGCGCGCCGTCTCCGCCTCCACGGACCGGACTTTGCGCCTCTGGAACCTCGAGTCAGGGCAGCAGCTCGCCGCCGTCGAGTGCAACGACCGTGTACGCCCTTGCGCCGTCTCGCTCGACGGCCAGACCGTTGTCGCCGGCGACGCGGGCGGCGTGGTCTACGTCGCTAACGCCGACTTAGTTCGTCGAGACGCTCGGTCAGCGTGCGGACGACTCTGAGTAGTTCCACGATCGCAGCCTCCGGAGAGGTGACTTGAGGCCCCGTTCCGGCTCCGAGCTTGTCCTCGATCCGGGCGAGCTGTTCGGTGATCATGCGGAGTTCGGGGTCGTGGAGCTTCATCACATACGTCCTTAGTAGGGATTCGAAGGCGTGATCTTCCAGGCCTTCAGGGAGTGCACGCGGGCGTCGCCGGCGGCGGAGAAGACCCTAACGCCGATGCTGTCCGGGCGCGACGGATAGATGCGCCGTGCGATGGCCTGACGGCCATTCGCGAACACCTCGACCACCGACTTGTCGACGAAGACGCGCAGCTTCAACCGCTTGCCGGGCTTCAGTTCGAAGGGAGCTGCTTCGACCGCCTGCGGCGTGTCGTCAGGACCTGATCTGCTCGTGTCGACTTTCAGCAGCTTCGCTTCGGCGTCGTAGAAGATGGACGTTTCCTCCTGGCCGTCGGGCGAGGCGCGGACCTTGACACCGACGTGCGATGCCTCCGCGCCTTCCATCTCGACTAGCAGCTCGAGGCTGTTGCCGGCGACGCCGTCCATGGGCACTTCCTCGTCGGCTGCCACGACGAACGGCCCCTTCCGCACCTCGCCGTAGCGCAGCGCCTCGATCTCCTCCGGCACGTCCATGCGGAGCAGTCCGTCATCTCCGAGCGACAGCACCCGGGGCAGGCTTAGGGTGCCGGACCAGCCATGCTTCGTGCGCGCTCCGAAGAGAGGCTCGTCGAGAATCCAGGCCCACATGATGCGGCGGCCCCGGTCGTCGACCAGGCTCTCCGGAGCGAAGAACGAGTTGTCGACCCAGCTCATCCGGGCGTGAGACTCGGGATGGAACTGTTCGTCCCTCCACTCTCCGACGTAGTAGCGGCAGCCGAGCCGGTGGCTGATGCACAGGAGCACGTGCTTGCCGCCGAGTTCGAAGAGATCGGGGCAGGACACGTCCTCGTTGATCGCCACGCCTTCGACACCGTGGGCGAAGAGGTCGCCGGCGTACTTCCATTCGCCGTCGAGTTCCGGCGACTTCGCGACCGCCGGGCGTTTGCCGCCGAAGATCGCGTAACAGGTCTCGCCTTCACGCCATCCGAAGGGGTCCCACGAGCGGTACTTTCCGTGGTGCTCGTCTCCCTCCCGGGTTTGCGGCGTGATCGGGCTCGAGTCGAGCTTCTTCCACTCGTTCAGGTCGTTGTCGAGCGCCACCGCCATCGCGTTGCCCAGGCCGTGCTGGTGGTAGCAGATCGTCGGCACGCCCTCCCGGTTGAGGAAGCAGTTGCCGCTGTACATGCCCTCGAGCAGACCCGTCGGATGGTGGTGCCAGTGGAACAGATCGCTGCTCGACACGTGGCCCCAGTGGTCGGAGCGCTTACCCAGCCGGGTGTCCTGGAAGATGTAGAACAGGTGGTAGCGGCCCTTCCAGTAGATCGCGCCGTTCGGGTCGAAGGGCATGGCCACGCCTTCTGGCATGACGAAGTGGTAGCCCGGTCGCGCCTGGTCACTCAGGATGCGTTCGCGTAGTTCGCGGGTGTTCTCGGCGAGTCGATCCGCCCTCCTGGACCCGGCAACCGACACGCAGCGCCAGGCGCCGTCCGATTCCCTCGTCATCCTGAACTCGAAGAAGCCGCCCCCGGTCGGCGAACGCAGCGCAACCGGGTCGACGGCGGCAATGTCTCCGTCGAACACCACTTCGGCGTCGTCCAGGACGAAGCGCTTCTCCCGATCGGTCGGTCCGTCGACCTGCTTCCGCAGATACTCCCGGAGATCAGCCTTGGTCGTGCCGGAGCTGCTTCGCCAGGAGTCGGCGAAGAAGTCGACTTGTCCCTCGATGTCACCGGCCCTCGTTGCCGCGTCGTAGGCACGCAAAGCTGCCAGGACCGCCTCCTCGACCCTCGCACAGGAGGTATCGATCGTGCGTTCCGTCATTGGTGGCCCCCTGCCTGCAACGCGGCGTATCTCCGGTAGCGCCCGTCGCGTACCGCCATCAGTTCCTCGTGAGTTCCATGCTCCCGGATCTCTCCTTCCTCCAGGAAGTAGATCCGGTCGGCGTTGGCAATCGTCGACAGGCGGTGGGCGATGATGATGACCAGCCTGTCCTTCGCCGCTTCGTGCAGGGCGTCGACCAGGTAGGCCTCGGTCTCCGGGTCGAGCGCGGAGGTCGGCTCGTCCAGGATCAGGATGCGCGCGTCCTGCAGGAGCCCCCGGGCGATGGCGATGCGCTGCTTCTGCCCCACCGAGAGCTTGCTGGTCACGGTGCCGAGGTTGGTCCGGTAGCCGTCCGGCAGGGCGGCGATGAAGTCGTGCGCCCCGGCCACGCGCGCGGCACGCTCCACTTGCGCCTCGGTCGCGTCCTGGTTGCCGTAGCGGATGTTCTCAAGGATCGAGTCGGAGAACAGTTGGGTCTCCTGGAAAACGTAGGAGACCTGGTCGCGGAGGCTGTCCACCGACACGTCCTTCAGGTCGACACCGTCGATCGTCACCGTACCTTCGGTCGGCTGAACGAAGGCCGGCACCATGTAGGCGAGGCTGGTCTTGCCCGCGCCGGTCGGGCCGACGAACGCGACGATCTCGCCCAGGCGGGCCTCGAGGTTGATGTCGCTCAGCGCCCGCCGTCCGTCGGGATACGTCAGCCCTACGTTCCTCATCTCGACGCCGCGGCTGATTCGGGACAGTTCGACTCCTTCGCTCGTCTTCTCCGACGGCAGGTCCATCAGGAAGAACACCCGGCGCAGGCCGGCGATGTTGTCCTGCAGAACCGGGTAGATGAAGCCCATCCCGCTGAACGTCGCGCTCAGGACGAAGAAGTAGTAGTTGAGGACGAAGTAGTCGCCGGCCGTGAACGTGCCGTCGATCACGCGTCCGGCGATGAAGACGAAGAACAGGACCTGGCTCAGCAGGAAGGCCAGGCTGCCGAATTGCTGGTAGGTCAGCTTGAGCAGCGACTCGATGCGGAAGCGCCTGAAGGACTCCTCGCTGGCCTTCCTGAATCGCTGGCCTTCCCGCTCGTTTCCACCGAGGCTCTGCACGGCGAGCACGTTGCTCATGCCCTCTTCGATGTTCGCCGTCGTCGCGGCGCCCGAGGCGCGGCTGGCCTGGCTTCTGCGCCGTGCCATCCGCGCGAATGGACCGACGAAGATGAGCATGATCGGCAGCGACAGGGCGGCCAGCAGGATGACCTCTGGAGCGTCGCCGAAGTACGTGTACATCATCATCGCGCTGATCGTGATGCCGAGCGCATGGGAGTAGAACTCGAGACCCACCTCGTAGAGAACGCGGCTGACGCTCGTCGTGTCGTAGAGGACGCGGTAGATGCTGTCGCCGATCCGCTGGTCGTCCAGGGTCGTCATCGGCAGGCGCTTGATCCGCCCGGCGAGTTTCGTCCTGAGCAGGTGGTTCATCGACTGGGTCAGGCGCAGGTGCACCCGGAAGTCGAGGAGTCCGAGAATGCCGCCCATCAGGCCGGAGCCCCGGTTGGCCTCGTTCTCGGTCCGGGTCGCGGTGTCGTGCCCCTGGGCCAGGGTGCCGTGCCCCTGCTGGAGGAGGACGGTGGCGCCGCCCGACGAGGCCGCGGATGCTCCGGTGGGCATTCCGGTCGCGGACCTGACGGTGCCCCGGTTCGTCGTGAACCCGAACACGGTCACCATGAAGACGCCGAGGACGAGTACCCACGCCATGATCTCGAGCGGGCCCTTCCCGGCCAGGAGCAGCACGAACGGGCTTAGGTAGGAGGGGAACCCGGCCGCGTCCACGATGGGCATGCCGAGGATGACGTGATCGACGACGATCTTGCCCGGCCACGGCGCGACGAGCAGCCGGAACGCCATCTCCGCCGTCAGCAGCCCGAACTTGGCGGCGACCCGCGTCTTGAAGAGGCGCATGTAGGCGAGGGCGCGCCCGAAGATGCGCAGGACCTCGCGGAACGGGATGTCGGTTTGTGTGTCGAGCGCGCTCGCCGAACGATCGAGCGCTTTCTCTCCCTCTCGGAGCCTTGCCCGCCACGTTTGGCGGCGGTCCGGGAGTCGCGGGGCGGTTGCGGGCTGCGTCAGATCGACTCTTCCGCAGGCGTCCGGCCAAGGCGCCGGCCGCCAGGCAGTGCCGCTCGCCAGCCCGCGTGCAGGCGGCGGGACAGTTCCTCGATCTGCTCACGGCGATCTGGATCGGAAGCCAGGTTCTCGTACTCGAAGGGGTCTTCCTCGAGATCGTAGAGCTCGCGCTCGGTCTCGTCGCCCGTTGCCCTCAGCGGCGTCCACTCCGTGTAACGGTAGCGCTGGGTTCGCAGGGTGCGGCCGTGGAAGCCCTGGCGGATCGATTCCGAGAAGGCCGCCGACTTCCACGGGCGGGCCGGATCGTCGAGCAGCGGCCTGAAGCTCGTGCCTTCGAGTTCATGCGCCGGGGCCGGCAGGTTGGCCAATTCGACGAGGGTCGGGTACAGGTCGACCAGTTCCACGAGTCCGGCCGCGACCTCACCGGCCTGGCCGCCTCCCGGAAGCCGGACGAGGAGCGGCACGCGGGTCGACTCCTCGAACTGGACCGTCTTGCGCCACAGGCCGCCGTGCTCGTTCAACTGAAAGCCGTGGTCGCTGGTGAACACGACGATCGTGGAGTCGGCGAGATCGAGCAGCTCGAGGGCGTCCAGCAACTGGCCGACGTAGAAGTCGGTCATCGTGACCATCGCGTGGTACGCGGCGATCGCCTGCTTGCGCTGCCTCTCCGTGTGGGCGGCGTCGTCCGGCAGGATTCGGAACGCCGCGGCGGGCAGGTCGTCCGTGTCGTCCGGCGGCGTCTTCGGCAGTTGGATCTCATCGACCGGGTGCTGGTCGAAGAACTCCACGGGGCCGACCCACGGCTGGTGGGGCTTGTGAAAGCCGGCGGCGATGAAGAAGGGCTTGTCCCGGTTCCGCGCCATCAACTGGACGATGCGCGTCGCCGTGGTTCCGTCCGGCGTCATGCGCGGCGATTCACGCGTCGCGCGCCACGACAGGGGCAGACCCGCCGGCCGCCCCAGGGTTCTGAGGACGTCGGCGCGGGACATGCCGTCCTCGGAGCCGTCCGTCCAGGTGTTGTCGCGTTCGACGGACAGGTCGACGCCGGGCAGGTAGCCCGGCAGGTGAAGGCGCATTTCGGGCTCTCGGGACAGGGCGAAGTTCGACACGTCCCAGGACACCGCGTGCTCGAAGATGTTGTGCGCGATCTTGCCGACCCGGGCCGTGAAGTAGCCGTGGTCGTGGAAGTGCTCGGGCAGCATGCGCAAGTCGTCACCGATCTTGCTGCGGGGAGGCGTCTGGCCGTTGTAGATGTCCGTCGTGGGCGGCCGTAGTCCGCTCAGAAACGAAGTCCGGGACGGGTTGCAGAGCGGGTTCTGCACGTAGGCCCGGTCGAAGCGGATGCCCTCGGCGGCAAGGCGGTCGAGGTTCGGGGTCTTCGCGCCCGCGTACTGCGGGGAAGGCGCCGAGTCGAGGTAGGCGCCGAGCGCGACGTTCAGGTCGTCGGCGATGATGAACAGGACGTTGGGGCGCTCCTCCAGCCCCGTCTCCCGATTCGGCGCCGCGGCTGCCAGCAGGAGTTGGTCCGACCGGTCGGGCGGCTGCGCGACGCTGGGCACGCAAAGCAATGTGCCAAGCAGCAGGAGTGCGGTTTGTTCTCTCATGGTAGGCGTCCCGCGAGTCATTAGAGTTGCACGATTCCGAGATGTCTGTTGTTCTGCTGCCGTCGACGCCGAGATTGAGCGTATCCGCGCCGCTGCTTCTGCTTGCAGGGCTACTGACCTTGCTGGTTGCCTGCACGCCAGAGAGTCGCGCCGACCGGCTGGAGTCGGCCGCCCTGAAGCCGCGTCCCCCCGCCGTCGGCGGACCGCGCTACGGCGGCCACCTTAGAGTGGGCCACTCGCTCGAGCCCACGTCGCTCGACGCGATCCTCGGCCGGTCGGGCGCCGATGCCTACTTCTGGCGGCAGATCTTCGATCAACTGGTCGACGCGGACGCGCAGCTCAATCCTCGGCCGGAGACCTCGCTCGCCACTTCCTGGGAGATCGCGACGGATCCCGACTCGATCACCTTCCACCTGCGGGAGGGCGTCGTCTTCCATGACGGCACCCCCCTCAATGCCCATGCGGTGAAGGTCAACATCGAGCGGATTCTCGATCCGGCTACCGTCGCCACGCCGCGCGCCTCGCTGGCGGTGATCGAAGGCGTCGAAGTGATCGACGAGTACACGGTGCGCTTCGATCTGGCCGGGCCGTGGGGCGCGGGTTTCGGCATGCTGGCCGACCGTGGTGGTGTGATGAGCTCGCCGGCCGCGATCGAGTCGCTCGGCGCCGACTACGGCTGGAGCCCCTCGGGAACCGGGCCGTTCAGGGTGAAGGAAGTGATCACCGGCACCCTCGTGCACTTCGTGAGGAATGAGAACTACTGGGGCCGCGACGAGCACGGCAACCAGCTTCCGTATCTCGACGAGGTCACGGTCCGGGTGATCCGGGACGAGACCGTCCGCGCCGCCGCCCTGCGCACGGGCGAGATCGACGTCACCTACCTTCCGTACAAGGACGTATCGACCTTCGAGCGCGACGAGCGGGTCCGGATCGAGACGATGCCGGGCGGCGGCATCGCGCTGACACTGGTGTTCAACGTCGACAAGCCGCCGCTCGACGACGTGAACGTCCGGCTGGCGATCGCCCACGCCGTCGATCCGGCCGTGATCAACAGGGCGATCTTCTTCGACCGGGCGATAGAGGCGGACGCGGGCATGTGGCCGGTGGGTTCCTGGGTCCACGAGCCGGACGGCGAACGTCCCTACTACGACGTGGACAAGGCGCGCCGCTACCTCGAGAAGGCCGGGCGCGAGAGCGGCCTGGAGTTCACGGCCGTCACGCACCACAACCCCCTGCTCGTTTCCAGCGCCGAGGTGGTGCGGGCGATGCTGAAGAAGATCGGCGTCCACATGGACATCGACGTGCTGTCCAGCGGCCCGGCGACCGAGAGGTTCAATCACGGCCAGGAGTACCCGATGTTCATCACCTCCTGGAGCCGCTATCCCGAGCCGGACTGGATGGCCTCGCTGGCCTACAAGAGCGACGGCTACTACAACCCGGGCAACGTGCTGAGGCCGGACGTCGACGAGCTGGTGGAACTGGGCGCCTCGCTCTACGACAACGAGGCCCGCAAGCAGGTCTACCTCGAGCTCAACCGGACGGTGCTCGGCGAGGCCTGGTTCACGCCGCTGCTCTACGGCGTGACCTTCGCGGCGGCGCCCGGGCGAGTGCGCAACCTCGACCAGTTGATGGGCTGGGACGGCAAGATGAACTTCGCGACGATCTGGCTGGAGGAGTAGCACCAGCCACATGCGCAGCTACCTCGTGCGCCGCCTGTTGCAGGCGGTGCCCGTTCTCCTCCTGGTCACCTTCCTGGTGTTCGCGTTGATGCTGGCGATTCCGGGCGACCCGGCGCGGGCGTTCATCGGCCCCGGCGAGGCGCTCGACGAGGAGCAGTTGCAGCTCATCCGCGAACGTCACCACCTGGACGAACCGGTGATCGTCCAGTACCTGATCTGGCTCGGCAACGTCCTCCAGGGCGACTTCGGCCGTTCGACCCAGAACATGCGGCCCGTGGCGGAGGAACTCGGCGGCCGGGCGCTGGTGACCCTGCAGTTCGGCCTCGCGGCCTGGATTCTCGCCGTGCTCGTCGGCGTGCCGGCGGGGATCGCCTCCGCGGTCTATCGCGGCAAACCGATCGACTACGCGGCGACGGTGGTCTCGATCGGCGGGGTCGCCATCCCGAACTTCTGGCTCGGCATCATGGCGATCCTGCTGTTCGGCGTGGGGCTCGGCTGGCTGCCGAGCCAGGGCTACGTGAGCCTCTTCGACGATCCGTTGCAGAGCCTGCGCCACATGGTCCTGCCGGCCTTCGCCCTCGGCGTGACGAGCTGCGCGCTGATCATGCGCCAGAGCCGCTCGGCGATGCTCGAGGTGCTCGCCCAGGACTACCTGCGCACCTCACGCGCCCGGGGGTCCAGGGAGCGCACGGTGATCTGGTCGCATGCGTTGCGCAACGCCCTGCTGCCGGTCATCACGATTCTCGGCCTGCAGACCGGCAGGATCTTCGCCGGGGCGATCGTCATCGAGACGCTGTTCGGCATCCCCGGCACCGGCCAGTACATCGTGCAGGCGATCTTCGCCCGCGACTTCCTGGTCGTGCAGGCGGCGGTGCTGCTGATGGCGGTCGCCGTGCTCGCCGCCAACCTGGTCACCGACCTGGCCTGCGCCTGGCTCGACCCGAGGATCAAGTTCGGTGGCTAGCGCTACGACGACCGGCAGCCACCCGACGGTCGAGCTGCTGCGCAAGCTCGCCGGCGTGCCGCAGGCGCTCGCCGGACTCGTCGTGCTGGCCCTGATCGCCGCCGCGGCGGTGCTGTCGCCCTGGATCGTCCCGGTCGACGCCGAGGAGATGGACTTCGACAACCTCCTCTCGGGCCCCAGCGCCGCGCACTGGCTCGGCTCCGACCAGATGGGCCGCGACACCCTTGCCCGACTGATCGTCGGCGCCCGGATTGCGCTCTCCGTCAGCCTCGGCGCGGTCGGTCTGGGCGTGCTGCTTGGCGTACCGCTCGGCCTGCTCTCCGTCTACTTCCGCGGCCGCGTCGACGACGTGCTGATGCGCCTCATGGACGCTCTGGTCGTGTTCCCGAGCCTTCTGATCGCGGTCGGCCTGGCGGCCGCGCTCGGCGGTTCGCTACAGACCGTGATCATCGCCATCGGCATCGCCAACGTGCCTTGGATGGCGAGGATCATCCGCAGCCAGGGCCTGTCCATCCGCGAGCGCGACTTCGTCAAGGCCGCCGAGAGCATCGGCCTCAGCCACGGCCGCATCATCCTGCGCCACATCCTGCCCAACTGCATTGCCCCGGTCATCGTCCAGAGCACCCTCAGCATGGGCTACGCCGTCCTCACCGAAGCCGCCCTCGGCTTCGTCGGCGTCGGCATCCAGCCGCCGACACCCACCTGGGGCAACATGCTCCAGCAGGCCTTCCCGATGCTCGAACAGCAGCCACTGCTGTCGATCGTGCCGGGCGTTGCGATCTTCCTGCTGGTGCTGTCGTTCAACTGTGTCGGCGACGCGTTGCGGGACCTGCTGGACCCGCGGCTACGGGGGGTGATTCACTGAGGCGGTGGTGCGCGAGTAGTGTGGAACTCCTGAACCGGCGCTGTCGCGCCGGATGCCGGCGGGGACGCCCGCGCACCCAGTTCCGCGGCGGAGGTCTTGGCCGCCTGGCTACTTCGGCTCCCGCCCGGAAGGCAGCACCCGGCCTTCCGGGTAGTCCGCGCCGTTGACGCTCTTGTCGACAGAGCGGTTCCAGGCCTCCAGTTCCGCTCGCATGCGGGCGGCGATCTCGGGTTGCTCTTCGATCAGGTCGCGCTCTTCGCCTGGATCGTCGATCACGTTGTAGAGCTCGAAGGGATCGGACGGGCCGGAGAAGTAGTTCCTCATCAGCTTGAGGTCGTTGTCGAGCCAGGCGTGACCGCCGCTGGCGCGGAAGCCGATGGGCTGCTCCCGGCGGGCGGGCTCGGACTCGAACACGCGGACAATGGAGATGCCGTCGTGGACCTCGTTGATCGACGACGGGTCGAGCCCGGCGACCTCGATCAGGGTCGGAAAGATGTCCATCGTGCTGGCGGGGAAACTCGTGATCCTCGGGGCGATGCCGCCTGGCCATTCGATGATCGTCGGCACGCGCAGGCCGCCCTCGTAGAAGTCCTTCTTGAAGCCGCGCAGGTGGCCGGTGGTGTCAGGGCGAATGCCGGGATTCTCGGGGCCGTAGTCGATGTCGGGCAGGCCGCCGTTGTCGCTCGTGAACCACACCAGGGTGTGGTCGGCGATACCGAGTTCGCGCAGGCCCTCGCGGAGGGTGCCGATGGAACGGTCCATGGCGATGATCTCGGCATGGTGGGTCTTCGAGGCGTCGTCCAGCGACGCGAAGGGCTCTTCGTCTTCCGGGAAGGCGCCGAAGGGTCGGTGCGGTGAGGCGTACCAGATCACGGCGAACGCGGGTTTGCCGTTCTTCGCCTGCTCGGAGATGTAGCGCAGGGCTTCGGCGACGAGGACTTCGGACGAATCGCCCTCGAACTGCTTCCGCACCCCGTTCTCGCTCAGGACAGGGTCCAGGTTGAACTGGTTCGTATGGCTCAGCCAGTAGTCGAAGCCGAGTTCGCCGGGGTTGTGGGGGTCGTCCGCGGGCATCGGATTGTCGCCGCTCGGATGGACCTGGTTCAGATGCCATTTTCCGAAGTGGGCAGTCGCGTAGCCGGCCTGCCTGAACGCCGCGGCGATCGTCTTCTCCTGCTTGTTGATCGAGTCGCCGACGCGGAAGGCCCCGGTGCGATCGTTCGTGCGGCCGGTCAACACCGTCGCCCGGGTCGGCGTGCAGCTCGGTGCGCCGGCGTAGAACCGGTCCATTCGCAGGCCGGCGTCGGCCATCGCGTCGAGATGGGGCGTCTGGAGCAGTGGATGGCCGTAGTAACCCGTCTGCGCCCAACCCATGTCGTCGGCCATGAGCAGCACGACATTGGGCGGATTGTCGCCGGCTTCGGGTTGGCAGGCGAGGACCGCGACGAGCAGCGCGGCGACAAGAGAAGCGAGCTGTTTCACCATTTCCGTCTATCCTACGGTCGCGAGCAGACACAACACTCTCTAGCTGGAGGACGACATGCACAAGTACCGAGCAACGATTCCCCTGATCTTCGCGGCCTTCCTGGTCACGGCTCTTCCCGCCATGGCGCAGCGCGCTGACGATGCCGACCGGGCGAGCAAGAACGGGATGGTGAAGGGAAAGATCGACGGCGTCGCCATCACGGTGGAGTACGGACGCCCCAAGGTGAAGGGTCGGACGATCTGGGGCGGCCTGGTTCCCTACGGTCAGGTCTGGCGGACGGGCGCCGACGAAGCGACGACGATCACGTTCAGCGCCGATGTCGAGATCGGGGGCCAGAAGCTGGCCGCCGGCACCTATGCCCTCTTCACCGAGCCGGGCGAGAACGAGTGGACCGTCATCTTCAACAAGGTCGCGAAGCAGTGGGGCGCCTTCCGGCACGACGCCGGTCAGGATGCGCTGCGCGTAAGCGCCACCCCGAAGGCCATCGGGGAGCACGTGGAGGAGATGGAGTTCGTGATCGTCGATTCGTGGGTCGCGATGCAGTGGGAGAGGCTCGCCGTGCCCTTCGAGGTGAAGAAGTCGGGCTGACCCTCTTGCTCGATCGGAACCGGGCGCTGAAGTCCCGGGGTGAGCGGGTGCTCCCGGGTGGCATGTACGGTCACATGTCCACCTATCGGCTCCTGCCGCCCCGGTACCCGCAGTACTTCGAGCGGGCGGAGGGCTGCCGGCTGTGGGACGCCGACGGCAACGAGTACATCGACTTCATGTGCTCGTTCGGGCCGATGATCGCCGGCTACGGCAATCCGCGCATTCGCGCCGCCGCGGACGCCCAGCGCGACCGGCTCGACATCGCGAACGGGCCTCCGCCGCTCATCGTCGACCTGGCCGAGCGTTTCGTGCGACAGGTCAGCCACGCCGAGTGGGCCATCTTCGCGAAGAACGGCAACGACGCGACGACCGTCTGCAACATGGTGGCTCGTGCGCGGAGTGAGAAGCGGAAGATCCTCGTGGCCAGGGGCGCGTACCACGGTGCGGCGCCCTGGGCCAACCACATCTCGCGCGGCACGCCCGCGGAGGATCACGTTCACTTCCCGACCTACCGCTACAACGACGTAGCCAGCCTGGACGCGGCCTCCCGGGCGGCGGCCGGCGACCTCGCTGGAATCGTCGTGTCCGCCTTCAGGCACGACGCCGGCCACGACCAGGAGATGCCCGATCTCGCCTTCGCGCGCCGCGTGCGCGAGATCTGCGACGCCGAGGGCGCGGCGCTCATCCTGGACGACGTGCGGGCCGGGCTGCGCCTGTCGCTCGACGCGAGCTGGTCCGAGTTCGGCGTCCAGCCGGATCTGTCGGCCTGGGGTAAGGCGATCGGCAACGGCGAACCGGTGGCGGCCATTCTCGGTAGCGAGGCGTATCGCGAGGCCGCGACGCGCGTCTTCGTGACGGGCTCGTTCTGGTACCAGGCCGCGCCCTTCGCCGCGGCGATCGAGACCCTCGACCTGTTGGCGGAGATCGACGCCCCGACCGTCGTGGAGCGCCTGGGGCAGCAGTTTCGGGACGGTCTGGAGGAACAGGCGCGTCGTTACGGTCACGCGATCCGCCAGACCGGACCGCCGCAGATGCCGGCCGTGTTGTTCGAGGACGACGACAGGCGAGAGAAGGGCTTCGCCTTCTGCAGCCACGCTCTCGACCACGGCGTGTACCTGCACCCCTGGCACAACATGTTCCTGTCGGTCGCGCACACGGAGTCCGACATCGAGCAGGCGCTCGCCGGAACCGATAAGGCGTTTCACGCGCTCGGCTGAACGGGCTCGGTCAGCTCACGCGTTTCCGGTGGCGATGACGTAGAGGCGGTCGGAGATGTCCCGGACCGTCTCCTCCATCTCCGCGTAGAACTCGCCGCGGGTCGTCATCAGGCCCTGGTGCTGGGCCTGCTCCTTGCCGGGCATGGTGTTCGCCGTGTCGATCATCCCGCACATGTGCCAGCCGACGAAGTCGGGCCGGGCGGTCGCGTTCTCCATGAACTCCCGCGTCCACTGGGCGCGCTCCGCCATGTCGCGCGCGTGCTGGCCATGGGGATTGGGCATGCTCTCGGTCGGCGTGGTGTAAGCGGCGTCGCCGTTGAGGAAGGGTTGCCCCACCGTGTCGGTCAGCCGGTCCATCGTCTCGCGCTGACCCTCCCAGCGGGCGTAGTGCTGGGTGTTCACGAGGTCGGTGTACCGGCTCGTTGTGGCTGCGATCGAGTCGAGCCCGTCCGTGTCGCCGTTGATCTTGTCGCCGAGGAAGAGGTGGTTCGGGTCGGTCCGGCGGAGGGCTGTCTTCGCGACCGAGTAGTAGCGCTCGACGCAGGGCAGCAGGAAGGCAGCGTTGTCATCGCGCTCCGCCTGGTTCGAGGGAGCCTGATCGGGTCGCCAGTCCGTCGCCTCGAGCAGGTCTGACCACGCTCCGAAGCCTGTGCCGTAAGTGGCGTTGAAACCGGACACGTCGCCGTAGCGATCCCGCGTGAAGTCGACATAGGCCTGTTTGCCGGGCGCCTCGGCGGCGAAGTTGCGTAGCCGGCGGGGCCACGTCGTGCTGCCGTTCCATTCCGCCTCGTTGTCGGTCAGGGGAGGACAGTCCGCCATGCAGTAGCCCAGCACCATGGGGTCTTCACGGTAGGGCGCGGCGACTTGCCGGGCCGTGCGTTCGCACAGCGCCTCGAACTCCGGGGCGAAGATGTCCGCGTAGGCATCGGGCTTGGGCTTGAGGTAGTGCGACAGCGCCAGCGGCTCGTAGGGCGCGACGAACGGAAACCGGGCCTGACCCGGCGGATGCGTGAGCATCGTGGCGTTCGTGTGAATGCCCAGGGTGTTGAGGCCCAGCCTCCGCAAATCGGCCAGCGCTGCCTCGCGGAAGCCCCGGTTCCAGGCCCGGTCGTAGACGTCCTCCGCGCCGAATCGCCGCAGCCAGTGATCGCGGTTGTAGTCCTGCGCCCACCAGTTCGCGTGGTAGTGGTTGACGCCCCAACTGATGAAGGCGTGGCCTTCGGGAGTGACCAGCCACCATCGTCGTCCGTCGTGCTCGGTGCGAAAGAAGCCCGTGGCGTCGAACTTCAGCCCGGTCCAGCCGCCGAAGCGGTCTCGGTCACTGGCCGGTTGCGCGGCCCAGGTCGGCCCTCCAAGGCAGGCGCCGAACCCGACGAGAGCCGACTTGAGCAAGTCGCGTCGAGCAATGGGGTAAGGCACGGCGTCTTCCTTTATGGCTCCACCGATCGTACCGCCGTGAACGAAGCGACAATGAAAACAGGTTCAGAATCCGTCTTAGTCGCTATGGAGGAGGCTTCGTACGGCGATGGCGATCGCGCGGCCTCTCACACACTTCTGGTTGACGAAGGGTTGCGGTTGACATATGGTTGCATCTGCAAGGACGTAGGAGATATGCCCACGGAGATAGCGATCCAGGAGTTGCGACCCGAAGAGGCGGCTGAACGGCTCTTCAGGGCCCGCGAAGAGGACAGCGCGTGGCTCGACCGCTTTGCCGAGTGCCTCGCTGGCTATCGCGAAGGGCCGGCTGGCGGAACAAGCCTCACTGTCCGCCAGTCCGGTTCGGAACTGCTGCGCACTATCGGTCTGTGGCAACTCAGTCAGGCGAAGGCCGCCGCGTTGTTCGGCGTGAGTCGCCAAGCGTTCGCCAAGTGGCTGGAGCGCGGTGTGCCGGAAAACCGCGTGGTGGCCGTGGCGAATCTGATGAACGCTACCAAGCTGCTGGAGCACTATCTCAAGCGCGACCGGATACCCGCGGTGGTGCGGCGGCCGATACCGAGGCTTGCAGGTGTCTCCCTGCTGGATCTGCTGAGCCGTGGTGACACGAGCCAAGTGCTGTCCGCATGTCGGGACATGTTCGATTTCGAGCGCGCGCACAGGTGACGGCCGAGCTGATAGTCGAACGAATCCCCGACGGTCACTCGTGGTGGCGGATCGCCAAGCGGACTTGGGATGATCCGCTTGACCCTAGCTACGCTCAGCGGCAGGGCCGACGATGGAACCCGCCGGCCAGCTTCCCGACGCTCTACCTGAACGAGGACATAGTCACAGCGCGCCTGAATCTTCGCGCCTTCATCGTTGACGAGCCGTACGAACCGGAAGAACTACGGGAAGACAACGGGCCGGTGCTCGTGGAGTGCACGTTGCCGCGAGGCCAGGTCGTCTGCGACATGCACACGCCTGAGGGTGTGCGTGCCGCTGGGATGCCCGTCACCTATCCTCTCGATGGGAACGGCGACGTGGTCGGACATGAACATTGCTGGGCAATCGGAAAACGGGCCAAGGACCAGGGTCTGAACGGCGTCCGTGCGCGGTCTGCTAAGTCCCGGGACGGCGCGGGACGGGAACTGGCGTGGTTTCCGGCATCCGTTCGCAGCGTCGCCCGACAGGTCGCGACGCTGGCGTTTCCTGTCTGGTTCTGGGGCTAGTCGAACTACGGCGCTCTACCGAACCAGCACGTACATCACCACCAGCGCAACGGCGAGCAGCGCCGCCAGCAGCCGCGGATCCAGAACGCCGCGGATCTCGGACCGGGTCAGGAACGCGTAGGGCTTGTCCCAGGTCAGGCCGTCGATCTGCTCGGGCTTCGGCGGCGGGGTCGCCAGGCTGATGGCCACGTAGATGACGCTCAGGATGCAGAAGTACCACCAGGCCTGGAGGAGGAAGGGGATTCCGAGGCCGTTCACGGGATCGGAGACGTACTGGACGCCGCCGAGGAATCCGAAGCCCATGTCGAACAGGAAGATGATGAAGCCGGCCACGAAGCCGAAGAGCAGGGTGAACGTGCCGGCTTGACGTGTTCCGCGCCGCCAGAAGACGCCCCATAGGAGCACCGTCGCGATGGGAGGCGCGATGAACTGCGCCGGCAGCTTGTTGATCGCCTCGAAGATGGAGCCGAACCGCTCGCCCTGGGTGGACCAGGCGATCGCGACGCTCATGACGACGACCGAGCTGACGCGCCCGATGCGCACCTGCGACGTTTCCGACAGGCCGGGCCGAAAGTGCTTCGCGATGTCGACGGCGACGAGCGTCCCCGTGCTGTTCACCGCGGCCGCGATCGTGCTCATCAGGGCCGCGAGCAACGCCGCCGCCATGATGCCGATGAGCCCGGTCGGCAGCAGCTCGGTGATCAGCGTCGGCAGGGCGTCCGTCGGCTCGGTGATGATGTCCCGGAAGAGCACGTAGGCGAACACGCCCGGCAGCACCATGAAGAGCGGGGGCAGGAACTTGAGCAGGGAAGCGAACAGCGCGCCGTGCTGCGCGTCGCGCAGGGTTCCCGCGCCCAGAACCCGTTGAACGATCGTCTGGTCGGTGCACCAGTACCAGAGGCCGAGGATGGGGAAGCCGAGCAGGAAGCCGTACCAGATCGACCCGGGGTCGAATCCCTCTTCCCCGGGGAGGTGAATCATGCTGAGCTGGTTCGGCTTCGTCGCCTCGAGGAGATCGCCGTAGGAGTCGATCCCCACGCCGGGGAGCCTGGTCATCGCGATGATCGTGATCAGGATGGCGCCGCCGAGCAGGATGACGGTCTGGATCGTCTCGGTGACGACGACCGCCCGGAGGCCTCCGACCACGGTGTAGATCACCGTGATGATCGAGATCATCGCGATCGACATGAACGACGGGATGCCGAAGAACCGCTCGAACACCGCGGCGCCGGCGTAGAGGCTGATGCCGATGTGGATCAGCATCGCCGACATGATGAACATGAAGGAGAGCGTGGTCCGGGCGGCGGGGCTGTAGCGCCGCTCCATGAACTCGGGCAGCGTCGTGATCCGGCTCCTGAAGTAGATCGGCACGAAGACGAGGCTGAGCAGGATGATCGTGAAGGACGCCATCCACTCGTAGTTGCCCACGACCATGCCGACGCCGAAGCCGCTCTCCGCGAGCCCGACCAGGTGAATCGTCGAGATGTTCGACGCGAAGAGCGCGGCGCCCACCACGGGCCACTTCAGGTTGCGGCTCGCCAGGAAGTACGACTCGCTGGTCTGCCGCTTGATCTTGCGCACCGACCACAGGCCGACGAACAGGATGCCCAGCAGGTAGACGACGATGATGAAGAGATCGACGGCTGCGATGGTCATCGGGACGCGGGCTACAGTACACGCCTGCGTTCGCACCCTTCCGCTGCCGTGATCCGTTACGCGCCCGCTCTCCTCGTCGTCCTGCTCACCGCCGCCGCGGCGGTCGCGCCGGCCGCATGGGCCGAGGATCTCTTCGCCGGCGCCGACCTCGAGACGTGGCGGGGTTCGCCGGAGCTGTGGCGATTCGAGAACGGCGAGTTGATCGGCCTCGCCACCGAACGAGTGCCGCGAAACGAGTTCCTCTACGCCCCTGAGCCGGTCGGCGACTTCCATCTGTCGGTGGAAGTGAAGCTCGTGCCGAATCGGCTCAACGCCGGGATTCAGTTCCGGTCGAGCCGCCTCGAGAACGGCCACGCGGTGGGGTACCAGGCCGACATCGGTCTTGGCGTCTGGGGCCGCCTCTACCATGAGTACGGACGCGGGCAGCTCGACTGGACGGACGCCGGCGAGCGCCACGTTCGGCCGGGCGAGTGGAACCGTTACGAGATTCTCGCCGTCGGCCACCGCATCTGGACGGCCATCAACGGGCGCCTGTCGGTGGCGACCCTCGACGAAGCGGGGGAGCTCGAGGGCCTCCTCGCCTTCCAGATCCACTCGGGGCCGCCGCAGGAGGTCCGCTTCCGCGATGCCACGCTTACGCGAGACCCCGTGGTGGAGCTGGCCGGGATGAACGAAGCGGTGCTCGAGGAGGCGTTGAGACCGGCTCCGCTGCTCGGGTTCGGAGGCCCGCGAACCGCCGTCGACGCGCCGGCGCCAGCGGCCGTGGACAGCGTGCGTGATCCGACTAGCGGTACGGCCTTGCGCCGGACACCGCCGGGCGTCGAAGCGATCCTCTTCGCTTCCGAACCGCTCCTGGCGAGCCCGACCAACCTCGACGTCGACCGCCACGGCCGCGTGTGGGTCATCGACGTCATGAACTACCGCGAACACGGTGAGAACGACGAGCGTCCGGAGGGCGATCGCATCCTGATCCTCGACGATGCCGACGGTGACGGCGTCGCCGACCAGGCCAAGGTCTTCTACCAGGGTCGCGACATCGACGCCGCGCTCGGCATCGCGGTGCTGGGGAACCAGGTCATCGTGACCGCGGCGCCCGAAGTGATCGTCTTCACGGACGAGGACGGCGACGACCTTCCCGACTCGAAGGAGTCGCTGTTCACGCGGACCGGCCTCGCCCAGAACGACCACTCCACGCACTCCTTCGTCTTCGGACCCGACGGCAAGTACTACTGGAACATGGGCAACGCCGGCATGTACGTGCACGATGCGCGGGGCCGGCTCGTGTACGACCGCTTCGGTCTGCCGGTCGCCCAGCGCCGCGTCACGCGATTCCGTCCGGGCGAGTTCGACGACATCGAGCCGCACTACCTGGGAGGCATGGTCTTTCGCTGCAACCCCGACGGCAGCGACTTCGAGGTCCTGGGTCACAACTTCCGCAACAACTACGAGGTCGCCGTCGACTCGTTCGGCAATCTCTGGCAGTCGGACAACGACGACGACGGCTACCGCGGCGTGCGGATCAACTACGTCATGGAGTACGGCAACTACGGCTACCGCGACGAGATGACGGCGGCCGCCTGGGCCCAGCCCCGGACCGGGCAGAGCGACATCTCCTGGGAGAGGCACTGGCATCAGAACGATCCGGGAGTCGTCCCCAACTCGGTGTACCTCGGTGCCGGCTCGCCCGCCGGCATCACGGTCTACGAGGGGCGGCTGCTGCCCGACGTCTACTGGGACCGACCCCTGCACGCCGACGCCGGTCCCGGGGTAGTGCGCGGGGTCGCCACCGAGAAGACGGGCGCCGGCTGGAGCGGGGAGATGGTGCCGCTGCTCGGCGGCGAGGATCGCTGGGCCCGGCCCGTCGACGTCGCCGTGGCTCCCGACGGAGCGGTCTACGTCAGCGACTGGTACGACCCGGTCGTCGGCTGGAACCGTCAGGCCGATCTCGATCGGGGACGCGTCTTCCGCCTCGCGCCGCCCGGTCATCGCAGCCAAGGGTCCGAGTACGACTTCTCGACGGCCGCGGGCGCGGTGGAGGCGCTGGAGAGTCCCAATGCCGATGCCCGGTTCGGCGCCTGGCAGGCATTGCGTGCCATGGGCAGCGATGCGGAGGAGGCGCTCGCCGGGCTCTTCGAGTCCGACCGGGCGGTCTTCAGGGCCCGCGCCCTCTGGCTGCTCAGCAGGATCAACGGTCGCGGCCCGTTGTGGATCGAGCGTGCGCTGGCCGATGACGACGAGGACATCCGGGTCGTGGCGGTGCGAGCGGCGCGCCAGTTGGAGACGGGACTCGAGCGGGTGCTGGAACAGGCCGCCGCCGATGCTTCGCCGCAGGTGCGCCGTGAGGTCGCCCTGGCGCTGCGGGGCAACGAGGTCGAGGCCGCTGCCGACCTGTGGGCCCGGCTTGCCCTGCGCCACGACGGCGAAGACCGGTGGTATCTGGAGGCGCTCGGCATCGCGGCCGCGGATCGCTGGGACGAGCTGCTCGCCGCCTGGCTCGCGAGGGCGGGCGACGAGTGGAACGCCGCCGCCGGCCGCGATCTGATCTGGAGGTCGCGGGCCGCCGCGACGCCGGCGCTTCTGCGGAGGATTCTGGCGGACGTTGACCTCGACGCCTCGGATGCCGCCCGTTACCTCCGCGCCTTCGACTTCCAGGCGGAGAGTGCGGCGAAGGAAGACGCCCTCCGGCGTGTCTTTCTCGATGCGGCAGGGGATGCGGGTCCGGCGGCCGCGTTCATCGCCAGCGAGGCGGCGGTGCGTCTGGAGCGCATCGATCTGGAGAACGACCCCGAGGTCGCCTCGGCGCTCTCTACGCTTCTCAGTACGGATGTGGCAGCGGGCCCCTTCGTGCGCCTCGTGAGTCGCTACGAGCTCGATGCCCACTTTCCGAAGCTGGCCGGGATTGCCGCCCGGCATGGCGCCGAGGCGGTCGGACAGGCGGCGGTCAGTGCTCTGCTGGCCGGCGGCCGACACGACGTCATCGAGTCGTTTCTCGCCGGCGCTGCGGGTGCCGAGGCGGCGAAGCTGGTCGAAGCCCTCGGTCGCTCGCGTGAACCCGGGGCGGTCGCCCACCTCGAGGCCGCGGCGCTCGGCGACTCTCTCGACTGGGGACCTCGCGACCAGGCGGTGCGCGGACTGGCGAGAACCAGGGCGGGCGCGGAGCGGCTGGTGGAACTGGGCGAGCAGCGGAAGCTGCCCGAAGAGCTGCACGAAGTCGCGGGGGCGGCGCTCTCGAGCGTGATGCAGGTTCCCGTCCGGGAGCGCGCCGCGGTGGTGTACCCGCTGCCGTCGACGAAGAGCCCCGAGCCGTTGCCGCAGATGACCGACCTGCTCGTCCTTCTCGGCGACGTCGACCGCGGCCGCGAGGTCTTCGCCTCGGCGACCTGCGGCGAGTGTCACATCGTTGCGGGCCACGGCACCGAGTACGGCCCGGATCTCTCGACGATCGGCGCCAAGCTGGCCAAGAAGGGCCTCTACGAGTCGATTCTCGATCCGAGCGCCTCGGTTTCGCCGACCTACGCGCCCCACCTGTTCGAGCTCGCGAACGGCGAGTCCGTGGTCGGGATGCTGGTCTCGGAGACCGACAGTCGTCTGATCGTCAGAACCGAGGGCGGCGTCGTCACCGAGTACGAGCGCGCGGAGGTAGAGAGCGTCGTACCGCAGTCGGTGTCGATCATGCCCTCCGATCTCTCGAGCCAGATGACGGTCGAAGAACTCATCGATCTGGTCGAGTACCTGACGACGCTTCGCTAGCCCAGGAGATTCAGCGTGATTCAACGAACGGATGGTCCTCGTAGGAGAAGCGCTCGTGTTGTGGGCTCTGTGCTGATCGCGACGATCGCCCTCACCAGCGCCGCGTCATTGGTCCTGGCTCAATCGACGCGGACGCGAATCCGGGAGCCACTGCCGCTCGAGATCGCAGTCTCCGTGCACGGCCACCACGCACGCTCGTCGATCAACTTCTCGCCTGACGGAGCCTGGATCGCCCACACGGTGGAGACGGATGAGACCGTGCCGGGGGGGCCCCGCATGGAGGCGACGGTGACCAGGCTCGCGGATTCCGAGTCGATACGACTAGGTGGCGAGCACAGCTCCAGTTGGGCGGGAGTCTGGTCGCCGGACGGCAAGTCGGTGGCCTTTTTCTCGGACGAGGGTGGCGAGGCCGCTCTTTGGATCTGGGATGCAAGCGCGCGCCGGGCCGAGCGCCTGGGCAGCGTGGTCGTGCTGTCGTACTTCGGATTTGAGATGCCGCGATGGAATCCTGACGGCAACGCAATCCTCGTCAAGATCCTGCCAACTGGCGAGTCGATAGCCGGCGCCAACGGTGTGGATAGTCCGGTTCCCGGAGCCACTCCCTCCCGCTTTCCGGACACGGGGCCGGATGCGCCCTCTGTATGGGTGCGGCGCGTCGATGCCCCGATCGAGTCGATCGATCCTCCCGACGTGGAACCGCCGTCCGAACGCCTTCCGCCCACCGGCGACCTTCTCGACGAAGGGGATTTGGGGGTGGTCAGTTTGAGCGGGGAGGTGACAAGGCTCGTCGAGCGCAAGGCGATATGGGACTGGGCCTTCTCCCCGGACGGGCGGCACGTTGCATACACCGTGGAGAAGGGACGCGAGCCAGCGAGCGAGCAGACCAACTTCGATTTGATCGTCCACGAAGTTGCCACCGGCTGGACGCGGACTGTTGGCACCAATGTGCGGCTCCGTTATGGCATCGAATGGAGCTGGTCGCCGGACAACCGCCATGTCGCGTGGTTCCCGGCGGGACGATCCGCCTTCGCTGCGGCTGCCGCCGGCGAACCTGGACGGCTGATGGTTGCTTCCATCGCCGACGGCAACGTCACCGAGATCGGTGAAGCGCATGTACCGAGCCTTGTGCCAGGCCAAGGCTACTTGAGGCCCCTGTGGGACTCGGCCGGGGAGCGGGTGTACGGGGTCGGTGACGGCGACCTGTGGGAGGTTTCGCTCGGCACCGGCTCGCTCCGCCGCCTGACCGACATTCCAGGTTGGCGGATTGGGGTCATCGTAGCCGGTCCGCATGACGAGACTGCCTGGACCACCGATGGAGGTCGGACTCTCTGGGTCATCGCACGCACCGAGAGCGGCGGGGAATCCGGGATCTTTGCCGTCGATCGCATCTCCGGCGCGAGCCGCGCCTCGCTTACCGAGCGGAAGTTGTACTCGGGGATCCTGAACGTCGATGCGAACACCGAGACCGGCGAGCTTGCCTTCGTCTCCACCGACCAGAAGCACCTGGAGGACATCTGGACGTTCGACACGCGTACTGGAGCGTCCAGCCAGCGGTCCCGGATCAATCCGGGACTGCAACGCTACGAGTTGGGCTCCGCCAGGCTCATCGAGTGGCAGAGCCGAGACGGCGCGCCGCTGGCCGGGTCACTCCTGCTTCCTCCCGGATACCGGGAGGGCGAGCGGTTGCCCCTCGTCGTGTGGGTCTACGGAGGTGTTCACGGCTCAAGGTATGCCCGTCGCGGCTCAGACTCCGTCAACCAGTTCGGGCTGGCGGGCTACCCGGCGTTCAACATGCATGTGCTCGCCACCAGGGGTTACGCCGTCTTCTTCCCCAATGCGCCGATCCGCGTGGGGTCGCCGATCAAGGATGTGATGGAGTCCGTGATGACGGGCGTGGACGCCGTGATCGATCAAGGCTACGCCGACTCCGGGCGGCTCGCGCTCATGGGCCAGAGCTACGGCGCGTACAACGTCCTCGGCATCATCACGCGGACACACCGTTTCAAGGCCGCAGTGATTACGGCCGCGGTCACTCACCCGGATCTGTTCGCGGCCTACGTCGGGGGGGTGCATCGCCCGGGATACTACGAGCAGGGCCAGGGCCACATGGGGGGCAGCATGTGGGAGTTTCCCGAGCGCTACCGGGAGAACTCACCGTTGTTCGCTTTCGACCGCATCGACACCCCGCTTCTGATCGGACAGGGCGAGCATGACGGCGATCTGGTGCCCTCCGAGGCTATCTTCGTCGCGTTGGAGCGACTCCAGAAGCCGGTCGAGTACCGCTTGTACGGCGGTGAAGGGCATGTGATCTCCAAGCGGCCCAATGTGATCGACTTCTGGGAGCGGCGCCTCGAGTTCCTGGCCGAACACCTGAGCCTTGAGATCGACGAGGACGGAGCAGTGGTCCTCCCGGCAGAGACACCGTGAATGTGGTCGCTGATGAGCATGCGTGCGAAGGAGATGGGCAGCGCCGTGCCGTGCTCGGGCACCGAGGCGAGGTCAGCCTCACCGGCGCGCCCCGTTTCTTTCAGACGATGATGTCGTCGACGACCAGGCCTTCGACGTCTGTCAGACGGAAGTCGCGTCCCTGCGAGCGGTAGGTCAACCGTTCGTGGTCGAGACCGAGCAGGTGCAGGATCGTGGCGTGGAGGTCGTGGATGTGGACCTTGTTCTCGATCGCGTAGTAGCCGTAGTCATCGGTGCGGCCGTGGCTGTGGCCCGGCTTCACGCCGCCGCCGGCCATGAACATCGTGTAGCCGTGGGGGTTGTGGTCGCGGCCGTTTCTGGCGCCGGCTTCGGCGCCGGGGGTGCGCCCGAACTCGCCGCCCCAGAGCACCAGGGTCTCGTCCAGCAGTCCGCGTGACTTGAGGTCCTTGATCAGGCCGGCGACCCCCTTGTCGACCTCGGCGCAGCTCTGCGGCAGGCCGGTGATCAGGCCCGAGTGGTGGTCCCACTTCGTGTCCGGGCCGTGGGTCGCCTGCACGAAGCGCACGCCCGATTCCGAGAAGCGCCGGGCCAGCAGGCAGCGGAGCCCGAAGTTGCTGGCCACCGGGTCGTCGAGTCCGTAGAGCCGCCGGGTGGCCTCGGACTCGCCCTCGATGCTCATCAGCTCGGGCGCCTCCGTCTGCATGCGGAAAGCGAGCTCGAACGACTCGATGCGGCCCTCGAGCGCCTGGTCGGGGCCGGTCTGCTCGAGCTGGCGGCGCTGCCAGCGCTGGAGGAGGTCGAGCTCGCTCCGCTGGACCTCGGGCGACACCGATTCGTTGTCGAGGAAGTCGATCGTCGCGTCTTCCGTCTTCATCCGCGTCGTGCCGATCGCCGTGCCGTTGTAGGCGGCGGGCAAGAAGGCGGACGAGTAGTTCTGGACGCCGCCGTGCTGGTACGAGGGGCAGATCGTGATGAAGCCGGGCAGGTTCTCGTTCTCGGTGCCGAGTCCGTAGGCGATCCACGAGCCCATCGACGGGCGCACGAAGCGGTCGCTACCCGTATTCATCGCCAGGATGGCCCCGCCGTGGGCGGCGTTCGTGCCCCACATCGAGCGGATGAAGCAGAGATCGTCGACCACGGAGGCGATGTTGGGCAGCAGTTCGCTCACCCAGGCGCCGGACTGGCCGTGCTGCCTGAACTCCCAGGGGCTCTTGAACAGGTTGCCGGTCTCGTTGAACTGGACTCGCGGCTTGGCGAAGGGCAGCGGTTTGTTGTCGTCGCGGATGAGCAGCGGCTTGTACTCGAACAGGTCGTGCTGCGACGGGCCGCCGTGCATGTGCAGGAAGATGATCCGCTTGGCCTTAGGCGCGAAATGCGGCACGCGCGGCGCCAGCGGGTTCGTGGCTGTCGCGGCCAGGACGTCGCGCTGGAGCAGGGAAGAGAGCGCCAGGCCGCCGAAGCCGCAGCCGCAGGTCTTCAGCATCTGGCGGCGGGTGAGCGGTGGCGGCTGGTAGTGGGGGTAGCGCATGGTCGGTGAGCTGAACGTGAACCTAGTTGATGTAGATGAACTCGCTCGCCGCGAGGATCACATGGGCGAGGCGCGTCCAGGCGTAGACCTCCGCTTCGTCCGCCGGCGCCAGGCTCCGCATCTCGTCGAGGAAGGCGAGGCTGTCGGCGATCTCGGTCGCGTCGGCCGGGCGCCCGTAGGCGCGGACGAAGGCGGTATCGATGCGATCCGCGGCGTCGGCGTCCTCGATCTCCAGCAGTTGCCTTGCGAAGCCGAGCGCCGCTTCCTCGACGAAGGGGCTGTTCATCATTAGCAACGCCTGCCGCGGCACGACCGTCTCGGATCGATCGCCTACCGAGTCGCTGGCGTCGCCGAAGTCGAAGCCGCCGAAGATCGGATAGACCGCGGTACGCACGACCGGCATGTAGATCGAACGCCGCGGCGCGTCGTAGATGTCGACCCGGTCGAGTGGGCCGTACTCGCCGAAGACGTATCCCCTGGCCTTGTACTCCTCCACCCGTCCACCGATCGTCAGATCGAGCCGGCCGGCGAGCTGCAGCAGGGCGTCGCGAATCGGCTCGACCTCGAGGCGTCTCCGGTTGTTGCGCCAGAGGAGGCGGTTCTCCTCGTCGACGGCTGCGTTGGCGGCGTCGTAGTCGGTGGACAACCGATAGGTGCTCGACAGCATGATGTCTCGGTGCAGGTCCTTGAGCGACCAGCCGCCCTCAACGAAGCGGCGCGCCAGCCAGTCGAGAAGCTCAGGGTGGCTGGGAACGCTGCCGATCGCGCCGAAGTTGCTCGGCGTGTCGACGATGCCGCGGCCGAAGTGCCAGTGCCAGACGCGGTTGACGATGACGCGCGCGGTGAGCGGGTGCTCGGGGTGTGTCATCCAGCGCGCCAGTTCGAGGCGGCCGCTCGTGTCGCCGGCGACCGGCGGCGGCGGCACCAGGTGGTCCGTGACCTTCAGGTAGCCGCGCGGCTCGGGTTCTTCGGCGAGGTTCAGATGGCTGCCGCGGATATGCACCGGCAGATCGACTGTCGCGGTCTCGTCCACGGCCATGGCGTAAGGCAGTGCGGGCGGGGACGCTTCCTCCAGGCGTTCGACCTCGGCGCGCAGCCCGGCTAGCTGCTCCAGGGCCTCCGGCGGGTAGAGCTTCTCTTCCTCTTCCTGGTCGAGGCAGAGGATGCAGAAGTAGCCGTCGTAGACCAGCCAGCGCAACTCCTCCTGCTCGCGGGGGAGCCTGAAGTCGGAGGACGCGAGGTCGTCCTCGTCCTTGAGCCCGAGTCGCATGAGGTGTTCTTCCCAGGCGATCTCGATCGTCGCGAACAGGCTCGCGTAGCGCCAGGCGACCTCCTCCAGCGTCTTCGGCGCCGGTCCGCGGACGAGGCTTCGGGTGAGGGGCGCGATCAGCACCTTCTCCGAGGCGATGATCGCCCTCAGCTCCTCGGTCACCTGCTCGTAGCGATCGGGCGAGGAGGCCGCGTAGGCGTTCCAGATCACGAAGACGGTACTCGGGCTCGGGGCGTCCCCCTCGACCGGCGGGCCCTCCCGGTAGCGGTAGAAGGCCCTGACCCAGCGCTCGAGGACCGGCGGCTCCAGGCCCCGGCCCTGGGCCACTCCGGCGATCGTCTCGCGGGCTTCCTCCTGCTTCGCCTCGTCGTCGCTCCAGCTCGGGTAGGCCTCCTCCGCGGCGAGCAGGTACTCGGCGAGGGCCGCGCGGCGGGGGCCACGCAGGACGTCGTTCTGCTCGCGGACCACCCCGTCGACCTTCTCCTGCGCCTCGGCGACCAGCCTCTGCGCCGCCTCGTACTCGGCGATCTCGTCTTCCGGGGCCAGTGGCCGCTCCAACCAGCGCATGCCGGCGGCGTCGCTCATCGTCTCGGTCGAGCGCAGGATGCCGGCCATCGCGTAGTAGTCGGCGGTGGGGATCGGATCGAACTTGTGGTCGTGGCAGCGGGCGCAGCCGACCGGCAGGGCGAGAAAGGCACGGCCCAGGGTGTTGACCTGCTCGTCGACGATGTCGATCAGCATCTTGTCGACGTCCTGCTCGGCGAGCACCTTGGGGCCCAGCATCAGAAAGCCGGTGGCGGTGATCTGCTCGAAGCGCTGCGCGTCGGTCTCCGCCGGCATCAGATCGCCGGCGATCTGCTCGCGGACGAAGCGGTTGAAGGGCTTGTCGCGGTTCAGGGAATCGACGACGTAGTCGCGGTAGCGGAAGGCGTTGGGGAACGCGATGTTCTCGTCCAGGCCGTTCGAGTCGGCGTAGCGGGCGATGTCGAGCCAGTGGCGGCCCCAGCGCTCACCGTAGTGAGGCGAGGTGAGCAGCCGGTCGACGACCTTCGCGAAGGCGTCGGGGCTCGAATCGGCGAGGAAGTCCTCGATCTCGGCTTCCGACGGGGCCAGGCCGATCAGATCGAAGGTCGCGCGTCTCAGCAGCGTGCGCTTGTCGGCTGGCGCCACCGGCGCGAGGCCGCGCTCCTCGAGGTGCGACAGGATGAAGCGGTCGAGGTCATGGCTGACCCAGGCCTCGTTCCGGACCTCGGGTAGCGCGGGATCCTCGACCCTGCGGAAGGCCCAGTGCTCGCGGCCGGGGCCGTAGTCGAACGTCTCGGCGGTTCTGGTGGCCACCACCGTCTGCTTCCCGCCGGTGCGCGGGTCGGGCGCGCCGCGGCGGATCCACTGCTCGAAGTCGGCGATCACATGGGCCGCCAGCTTGCCGTCCGGCGGCATCTGGGTGAGACCCTCGTAGCGGAGCGCCTCGATCATCAGGCTGTCCTCGGGTGATCCCGGGACGATCACGGCGCCGCTGTCGCCGCCGGCGCGCACGCCTTCCGCGTCGAGCAGGATCAGGCCGCCACGGATCTTCGCGGGATCGCCGCCGTGGCACTGGTAGCAGCGCTCAGCCAGGACCGGCCGGATCTTCGACTCGAAGAACTCGAGGTCGGCGGGATCGATCTCCGAGGCGCCGGCGACCGTTCCGACCGCCGCCAGCCAGGCAAACAGGAAGGGCGCAGCGCGGATCATTGAGGACTCTGGATTGAACGGTGGATTCTACTTCCTCGTCACGTACACGTAGTAGGCGCTCGCGATGACTTCCCGCCCTTCTTCGAACCAGGTGTGCAGGGCGATGGTGCCCTCGGGCAGGGTCACCGTGAAGGTGGCCTCCGTGTCGTCGGCGCCGACTCGCGTCGTCAGTCCCTCGAAGCCGTAGGGCCTCTTGTCGCCGATGTCCAGGTGATGGTGGTCGCTGATGAACAGGCGTGCCGAGGAGATGGGCAGCGCCGTGCTGCCCTCGGGCGCCGACGCAAGCGGTACGTCGAGTTCCCGGGGCCAGCGCCGGAGCGCGAACTCGTACTCGCCCGCCACGGCCACGTCGAGCAGCCAATAGCCGGTCTTCCGGGTGCCGCGTCGAACCTGCGCCTGCTGGTCGACGAAGACGTCGAGCCACTCGCAGCCGGTCAGCATCATGGGATTCTCGATGTCGTTGCCGATAACGATCCGCTGGGGCTCGTTGGCGGTCGGGGCCACCTCGTCCCACCACTCGTAGAGATGGTCCCGCATCCTGGCGACGACGTCCGGGTGCTGGTCGATCACGTTCGTGGTTTGCAACGGATCGGATGCCAGGTCGTAGAGCTCGCGGTCTTCGAGCAGGCGCCAGTGCTTCCACAGGACCCCCGCATGACTGCGGGTCAGGATCGACTGGGTGTACGGGGAGGGGTAGTTGAATCCGGACGGCATCCGGCTGTAGTTGATGATCAGCATGCGGTCCTCGGGCACAGCAGCATCTCCGCGCAAGACGGGGGCCAGACTCATGCCGTTGAAGTTCCGGGCGGCCGGCGTTTCGATGCCGGCGAGGTCCAGAAGCGTCGGCAGGACATCCTGGACCTGAGTCAGGCCCGTGACGTCCCGCGGGTCCGCCAGGTCGCCGTTCGGCCAACTGATGAAGAAGGGCACCCGATGGCCGCCTTCCCACAACTCGGTCTTCATGCCGCGCATGCCGGCGTTGAAGTAGAGCGGGCCGTGGGTGCTGCCGTTGTCTGTCATGAAGATCACGATCGTGTTCTCCCGAAGCCCTTCCTCCTCGAGGAACTCGGCGAGCTTGCCCATGTTCGTGTCGATGTTCCGGACCATGCCCAGATAGCTGGCCAGCCGGCCCTTCAGTGCCGTGCTCATGTCGGCGAACTCGGGCCTCGCCAGCGCGGCCGCCAGCGCGGCTTCGTCCTCCTCCTTGGCGATCAGCGGACCGTGTGGCGTGTTGGGCGCGATGTAGGCGAGAAAGGGATCGCCGGACTCCGCCGAGCGTCGCATGAAGTCGATCGCCTCGGCGAAGAAGATGTCCGTGCAGTACCCCTTGAACGCCTGCCGCCTGCCGTTGCGGATGTAGGTGTCGTCGAAGTAGTCGTTGCCCCAGAAGTCGGGCACCGAACCGATGTGGGAGGAGGGGAACCACACCGTTTCGTGGAAGCCGCGGTCCTCCGGCCGGAAGGGGTAGTTGTCGCCGAGGTGCCACTTGCCGAACACCCCGGTCCGGTAGCCCGCGTCGGCGAAGATGTTGGCCATCGTCGGAATCTCCGGCCGCAGGAGCGCTCGACCGCTGCTGACGTTGATCGCGCCGTTGCGGGCGGCGTCCATGCCGGTCAGCAGTTGCCCGCGGGTCGGTGTGCACATCGGCGCCACGTGGAAGTCGTCCAGGCGCACGCTCTCGCCGCGTAGCCGGTCGAGATGCGGAGTCTCGAGCACGGGGTTTCCGTGGGCGGACAGTTCGCCGTAGCCCTGATCGTCCGTCATCACGATGACGACGTTGGGCGGCTGCGCGAACGCGGTCGTCGTGGCGAGCGCGGACAGCAGAACACCGGGAAGAGACGTTGTTAGCCTCACGATCGAGTCTCCATGGTGGGTGTTTCCAAGAGCGAGCGGTGGCACGCAGAGTAGCGGAGACCGCGCGCAAGCCCGAAGCCGGGACGGCGTTCCGTGACCGGTACGGCGACTGGGCACTCGTCGCTGGCGCCTCGGAGGGTCTTGGCGCCTCCTTCGCGGAGTGCCTCGCCGAACGCGGCATGGACCTCGTGCTCATCGCCCGGCGCGAATCGTTGCTCGGCGACCTGGCGGGCCGGCTTCGCGATCGGTACGGCGTCGAGGTGCGGCCGCTTGCGATGGACCTCGCCAGTTCCGATCTCGCCGACGGCCTCGCTACCGCCACTGCGGACCTCGACCTGGGCGTGCTCGTCTACAACGCTGCCTTCGTGCCGGTGGGGCGCTTCGTCGACAACGACGCCCGAGCGCTCGAGCGGGCGGTCGACGTCAACGTGCGGGCACCGGTCGTCATGCTGCACACGCTGCTGCCGGGTCTCGAGCGGCGTGGCCGCGGCGCGGTGATCCTGATGTCCTCGCTGGCGGGCCTGCAGGGGACGGCGCGGGTGGCTGCCTACGCCGCGACCAAGGCATTCAGCACGGTCCTCGGCGAGGGCCTGTGGCAGGAGCTCCGCGAACAGGACATCGATGTGGTGGCCTGCTGCGCCGGCGCGATTCCCACGCCGGGCTACAAGCGCTCGGGCAAGGGCCGGGTGCCGGGCATGCTCGACCCCGACGCGGTGGCGCGGCGGACGCTGGATGCGCTGGGCAAGGGTCCGCGGTTTGTGCCTGGACTCGTCAACCGTCTGGTCGCCGTGCTGCTTACGCGTCTCCTGCCGCGCAAGGCGGCGATCCGGCTGATGGCCGGGAACACCGGCGACATCGGCTGAACGCGTCCCACGCTGGGTGCGCCGGCGTCCCCGCCGGCATCCGGCGTGCAGCGCCGGCTTCCGAACTTCTGCTGCGCCTACCGGCGGTCGAACCGCAGCCGCCGCACCCGCGACGAATCGCTGATGTAGAGGGCTCTGACACGTCCGTTGGCATCTCGCTCGAAGCGCGCCGGCCAGGCGACGAAGGTGCTGAACAGCGCGCGGGCCGGAAACCTCTCCAGTAACGGATCGCTCAGTTCGAAGGCGTCCTTGAACAGGGGATCGAGTGTGCGCGGCTTCTCGAGCGGACGGCGAAACAGCAGCTTGCCGTCCTGGAACTCGACCGAGTAGGTAACGTCGAGTTCGTCGCTCGTGTAGGAGCCGACGTACTCCGCCAGCTCCTCGGGCGTGGGAGTCACCGCGGGCATCGCCCTGTAGCGGCGCTTCGGATCGTCCGCCAGGGTCGCCGTTCTCGTGCCGTCCTCGTCCGCGTCGAACGCGACGATGAGGCCGGACAGGCCGACCGCGAACCGGTCCTCGCCCAGGGGCCTGGTTCTCACCGCGCCGAAGTAGAGCCCGCCGTTTCGGACGGTGATCGGGACGATCGAGTCGGTACGGGTATGGAGGTAGGGGTCCGCCCAGCGTTCCAGGTCTTCCAGCGGGACCTCGACGCTCGGCTGCGGACTCTCCGCGTCCGCGGCCTCGTCGTCTGGCCCGAGGAAGACGTCGATCGCGCGGCGACCGATCGCGACCGGATTGATGTCGCCGTGATTGCACAGGAGAGCGAGCGACAGGCGGTCGCGGTTGGGATAGCGGGCCAGCCAGGACCGGTAGCCGGCGGTGCCGCCGCTGTGCGAGATCTCGCGTTCGCCACGGTACTCGCCGATAGCGAGCCCGAGGGCGTAGTCGCTCTCGGTCCCGTCGTTGAACCGTCCGGGAGTCTCCAGCATGTCGACGAGCTGCTGGCCGAGGAGCTTCGGCTCGTCGAGCTCCTGGTTCCAGCGCTGCAGATCGCCCACCGTCGTCAGCAGGCCGCCGTTGCCGAAGACCTCGGTGTTCGCCATGTTCTTGTGGAGCCCGCCGCTCCTGCCGGTCCCATAGGCGGTGGCGCGACCCTTGACGATCTGCGTGAAGTCGTCCCGCCAGAGTGTGTTCGTCATGCCCAGCGGACCGAAGATCCGCTCGGTCGTGAACTCGTTGAACGACTGCCCGGAAATGCGCTCGGCGAGCACCACGCTCAGGATGTAGGGAGCGTTGCTGTAGAGGTACTCCTCACCGGGCAGGAAGTTGAGATCCCTCTGCCGGGCCATGAGGGCCAGGACTTCGGCGTTGGTATGCGCGGCGAAGCCGTCGGGCCGCCCCCGGAGGGCGACCAGCGGCCGGAACGTCCTGAGCCCGCTGGTGTGGGTCAGCAGGTGGCGGATCGTGACCGGCGCGCCGAAGTCCGGCAGTTCGGGAAGATACTCACGCACCGGGTCATCGAGCGAGAGCTTGCCGTCGAGGGCGAGGAGCACGATGGCGGCGGCGGTGAACTGCTTGGAGACGGAGCCGGCCTCGAAGATCGTCTCGGGCGTGATGGCCGCCGGCTGCTCGAGGTGGGCCATGCCGAATCCGCGGGCGTAGACGGTCTCGCCGGCCCTGGTGATGGAGACGGCGCAACCGGCCGTGTCGTCCCGGTCCCACGCCCTGAAGACCGCGTCGACCTGCTCCGCCACCGTTGGCGCCGACTGCTCGACGTCCTGAGCCGAGGCACCGGCGCAGACCGCCAGGCCGAGGAGCAGATACCCCAGGAGGGTCCGGCGCCGGCGTGGGTTCGGTTGACGGAGAGGGTCATGCCTCATGTTTCGATCTCCTCTGCCTGATCAGGATCGCAAGGCCGAGCACGATACGATGCTACGCCCGATGACGCACAACCCGAGGCGGTACCTGGGCGGCGGCAGCCCCAGGCCACGGCCCCTTGTGTTCCTGTCTGCCGCCCTGGTCGCGTCCGCCGGCTTCGCCGCGGACAAGCGGCCCATGACGATCGTCGACCTGATCGACGTGCCCGGTGTTGGCAGTCCGCGAATCTCCCCGGACGGCGCCCAGCTCCTCTACACCCGCAGCGACACGGACTGGAAGAAGAACGGTCGCACCACCCACATCCGCCGGATCGGGATGGACGGTGCGGGAGACGTCCGGTTGACCTACGGCGAGAAGGGGGAGCGTAGTCCGCGCTGGTCCCCGGACGGGAACTACGTGGCCTTCCTCGCGAATCGCGGCGAGGAGGACACTACGCAGATCTACCTCCTGCCGAACGGAGGCGGGGAAGCCGCCCCGTTGACCGGCCACGAGACCTCCGTTCAGAGCTTCGAGTTCTCGCCGGACGGCGAGCACATCTTCTTCGTGGCTGCCGACCCGGAGACTCCCGAGGAGAAGAAGAAGGACGAACTGAAGGACGACGTCTTCGCCTTCGACGAGGACTACAAGCAGCGCCACCTGTTCCGGGTCGCCTGGACCGGCGACGACCGGGGCGGCGTCGAGAGGATCACCGAGGGCGACTTCTCCGTGGTCGGCTTCCGAATCTCGGCGGACGGCGCGCGGATCGCGCACCACCGGGCGCCTTCGCCGCTCTTCGACAACCGCGACGAGGGCGAGGTCTGGCTCATGGATGCCGACGGCGGCAACGCTCTGCAGCTCACCGACAACACGGTGACCGAGTCCGGCGCCGAGCTGTCGCCGGACGGGCAGTGGGTGCTGTTCACCTCCACCTCCAGTGCCGATCTGGAGACGTATTACAACGGCAACATCTTCGTGGTGCCGGCCGCCGGCGGAGCGCACCGTCTGCTGTACGAGGACATGCTGCACGAGGTCAACGGCGCCCGCTGGGCGGACGCCGGCACGATCTACTTCACCGCGAACACCGGGGTGCGAAACCAGCTCTTCCGTGCCGCGGTCGGCGATTCTCAGCCTGTGCCGCTCACCGAGGGCGACCACGCGCTGGGCTCCTGGAGCTACTCGCAGCAAGCGGGCCTGCACGCGTTCGGGATCAACCGCCGCGAGAACGCCGGCGACATCCACGTGATGCCGGCCGGGGGCGGGACTCCGAGGAAGGTGACCGCGGCCTACGACTACCTCGACGAGACCTTCCTGCTGCCTCGCCAGGAAGCGATCCGCTGGCCGGGCGAGGACGGCGTCGAAGTCGAAGGCCTCCTCTACTACCCGCTCGACTACGAGGAGGGCAACCGGTATCCCGTGGTCGTGCAGACGCACGGCGGACCGGCGGCGTCCGACAAGTTCGGCTTCGGCCGCTGGTCCAACTACGTCCAGGTGCTGGCGGCCCGCGGCTACTTCGTCTTCAAGCCGAACTACCGTGGGAGTACAGGCTACGGCGATCCGTTCCTGCGCGACATGGTCGGCCACTACTTCCACCAGGCGCACCTCGACGTGATGACCGGTGTCGACCACCTGATCGAGCTTGGGCTGGTGGACGGCGACCGCATGGCCAAGATGGGCTGGAGCGGCGGCGGTCACATGACGAACAAGATCATCACTCACACCGACCGCTTCAAGGCGGCGTCCTCAGGCGCCGGCGCGGTGAACTGGATCTCGATGTACGGCCAGAGCGACGTGCGGACCTACCGCACCCCCTGGTTCGGGGGCACTCCGTGGCAGGAGGACGCCCCGATCGGGGTCTACTGGGAGAACTCGCCGCTCAGGGACATCTACAAGGTGACGACGCCGACCCTCGTCCTGGTTGGTGAGAACGACGTTCGCGTACCGCCGCCCCAGTCGGTGGAGCTCTACCGGGCGCTGAAGGCGAACGGAGTCGAGACCCACCTATACGTTGCACCGCGGGAGCCCCACGGCTGGCGGGAGCTCCGCCACGAGCTGTTCAAGGTGAACGTGGAGATCGACTGGTTCGAGCGCCACGTTCGGGGCATCGAGTACGAGTGGGAGACCGCTCCGGGGTCTGAAGAAGACGGGGCGGTCGAGGAGACCGGCGCGAGCACCGGCTAGTCGGGATGGATGTGCGCGAGACCGCCGGTGCGGCGGGCAGTGAAACCGGGAGCGCGAAGGGGCCGAAGATCCCGGTCGCGGTCTTCGTCGTCATCGTCGTCGGCCTCCAGACAGCGGCCTGGAACGTGGCGAGTTACCGGCTGCACGGAAGCGTCGATCCGATCTACTTCGTGCTCAGCCTGTTCCTGTCGATCAACCTGCTGATCTGCTACTGGGAGGCCTGCCTGTACCTGCGGCGCGACTACATCGCGCAGCGGGCCGAGTACTGGCGCGGACGCGGCGCGGAGACCGGCCGGCCGCCGGCCATCCTGTTCCTGTTCTCGGGGATCCCGCTCACGGGCATCCTGTCGCCGACGGCATGGTCGGACGTCTGGGCGGCCTACTCCGTGTATGACGACGCCTACACGGATCGGCGGACGTTCGGCTTCAATTGCGACGTGGGCAACGGCTTCGCCACGCCAGTCCCGTCGATGGTCCTTCTTCTGTCGATGACCACCGGTTTCCTGCCGGCCGTCGTCGCCGGGATCCTCGGAGTCGCGCTCTTCTGGCAGTGGGTCTACGTCAGCTCGCTCTACATGGTGAGCTTCTACGTCTCCGGCGGACACCGGGCAATCGGCCGGCTGGACCGGCTCGTGTGGGTGTGGGCGCCCAACACGATCTGGGTCGTCGTGCCGATGTTCGGGCTGTACGTAGCGATCCGCCTGGTTCTGGACGGGACGTATGCCGTACTAGGCCACTAGTCGCCGGTCTCTGCGGCTGCCTTGGCTTCCCGCTGCTGGCGGCGGAACTCGCGGATCCGCTGCATCTGCTCCCTCAACTGCTCGGGCACGATGAAGGTGGGCATGTTCGTCTGCTGCGTCGTGTCGCTGAACGTGTAGTGGATGAAGCCGACCATCATCTCGTCGGTCGTTGCTTCGCCCCAGGTCACGTTCGACGTCGGATCGGGGTTGGCCAGGTTGTCGGTCG
Organism: Acidobacteriota bacterium; assembly: GCA_028875725.1. Classification (NCBI taxonomy): domain Bacteria; kingdom Pseudomonadati; phylum Acidobacteriota; species Acidobacteriota bacterium. The sequence continues at coordinate 661,459 of JAPPCR010000015.1, read as the reverse complement.
AGTTGTCGAACTTCGCGTCGACGCGGATCGTCGTGCCGGCCGGGATCACCCTGGGCGCCGTCGGCGTGTAGGTGAGCTGCCAGTTGAAATCATAGTTCGGCACGTCGAGCAGGACTTCCTTGCTGCCGTCCGGGTACTCGGCCGTGAACGTCATCGACTTGCCCCGCAGGTGCATGTGCGGCGTGAAGTCGAAGAGGACAGCCTCGTGTTCGGTGGTGAATGACGACCAGGAGTGGTAGTCGCTATCGCCCGCCGGAATGTTCAGCGTCGGATCGACCAGCCACAGCGTCTCCACCACGTTCTCGGGCTTCTCGTCGTGGAAGTAGAGGCCCATCGTCGTCTGGTCGGTGCCGCCGGTGCCCGGACCCGGGATCTTGTGGTAGTGCATCTGGAAGAACAGCGTGCTGTTCGGCGGCATGCGCATTCCGTGCCCTTCCGCGAACTGGAGCGGCGCGACGCCCGGACCCCAACCGCCGACGAAGGTGAGGTCCAGGGTTCCGGTCGTGCTCCGCACGCCCGCGATCGTGGCGTCGGGCGGCGCCAGGTACGTCAGTTGGTGATGTACAGCTTCGACGAATCCGGGGTGGATCTCGATCGCACGGATCCAGCGCTCCTCGTCGACCGGGTTGTCCACCTGGAGCCACTCGTAGTGATCCTCGATGTCGTCTGAGACGTGGAACTCCGGCGCCGTGTAGATGACGTCCGGCTCACCCAGCTTCCAGTCGGAATCGAAGGTGGGCGGCTCCGGCGCCTGCGAGAGGTCGCCGGCCGGCGCGCCCACGGCCACCCAGTTGTTCAGGGTCTCGATCTCGGCGTCCGTGAGGCTCGGATCCTCCACGAACTCGCCGTGCTCCGGGTTGGCGAACCAGGGCGGCATGGTGCGCTCGGTCGTGACCCGGCGGATCGACTTTGCCCAGGGGCGCGTCTCGTCGTACGTCAGCAAGGACATGGGCGCGGTCTGTCCGGGCCGATGACAGCTCGCGCAGTTCTTGTGGAGGATGGGCGCTACGTGGTCCGCCCAGGTCACCTCGGAGGGGTCTGCCGCGTTGTTGGCTGGCGGCGCGGCGAGGGCGGCGCCCGCGAGGAAGGCGAGGGCGAGAGCGAGGTAGGGGAGGCGGGACTTCATGGGTTTCTCCTTGGCCCGGTTCGTGTCCGTGGACGCGGCGAGTCTAGCGGGAAAAGGCACCGGAAACCGGCGCTTCGAGAGCTTCAGTCGAACGCCGAAAGAACCTCTTCGTCGATCTGCTGCCAGGCCTCAGGCCGGTTGCCGACGCCGCAGAGGACGATCTCCTCGGCGCCGGCTTCGACGTACTGGTGCAGCAGGTCCTGAACGTGGGAGGCGGTGCCCCAGCAGTACCAGGGCTGTCCGGGCGACTTCGCGGCTTCCTCGTCGTTCGCGAAGAGCCGGAAGGGGAGGCCGACCGTTCTCTTGATCTCCGCCGGGTCGCGGCCGGCGTCCTCGCAGTGGCGGTCGAGGACCTTCTGTTTGTGCCGGAAGACGTCGACGCCGGCGGGATGCCAGAAGTCGAGGTTGCTGATGTCGCCGTAGCGGGCGCAGGTGCGGAGCGTCCGCTTCTCGCCGTTGCCGCCGATCAGGATCGGGATGTGAGGCTTGTTGGTCGAGCCGGGCACGAGCGGCGCCTCGTCCAGGCGGTAGTGGTCGCCCTCGAAAGTGACCTTCTCGCCCTCATCCGCGGTGAACAGCAGGCGGATGAGTTGAGCCGCCTCCTCCAGGCGGTCGGAGCGCTCGCGCAGGGTGGGGAAGTCCCAGCCGTAGGCCTGGTGTTCGCGCTCGAACCAGGCTGCGCCGATCCCCAGCTCCATGCGCCCGCCGCTGATGTGGTCGACGCTGGCGCAGATCTTCGCGAGCAGGGCCGGATTGCGGTAGGTGACGCCGCAGGCGAGCGTGCCGAGGCGCACCCGCTCGGTCACGACCGCCGCCGCCGTGACCAGGGTCCACACCTCGAGGGCCGACAGGTGTTCGTCGTTGGGAGCGGCCGGCGGCAGGAAGTGGTCCGAGAACCACAGGCTGCGCCAGGTGCCGTTCTCGATCGCCTGGACCGTGGCCTCGGTTTCCGACCACGGCACGCGGTAGCTGCTGAGTTGGGCGCCAAACTCCATGGGCCGTAAGTTACTCCAAGTGGTACGCTGTTCCAAGTTTGTGACGCGCGGCGATGACGGACGACACTCAGCCCCAGACGGCCGCCGACTCGCCTGCCCGCCAACGCTCCGATCGTCGGCGAAGAGTGCCGCTGCGCACCAAGCTCGCCTTCTCCTCCGGCGGCTTTCAGGAGGGGATGGTGGTCGCCGGACGGATCACCACTCTGATCTTCTACAACCAGGTGCTCGGCGTCTCGGCGGCTCTGTGCGGCGTCGCCTACCTGATCGCGAGCATCGTCGACGCGGTCTCCGATCCGATGGTCGGAGCGATCTCCGATCGCTTCCGGAGCCGATGGGGGCGTCGCCACCCGCTGATGCTGATGTCGGCCCTCCCGATCGCGACCTCGTTCTACTTCCTGTATCAGCCCGTCTCGGGCCTGAGCGAGGGCGCCCTCTTCGCGTGGCAGGTGTGCTTCCTGGTCCTGCTCCGCATCGCGACGTCCTTCCACAACATCCCGCGCGACGCGCTCGGCGCGGAGCTCACCGACGACTACCACGAAAGGACCTCGGTCTTCGGTTGGTACAACGTCGTCGCCACGGGCGCCGCGGTCGGGCTGAGCCTGCTCGTCCTGAACGCTGTCTTTCCGTCCACGCCGGCGTTCAGCAACGGGCTCCTCGACCCGAGTCGGTACGTCATTCTGGCCGGGTTCGGCGCAGTCGTGGTGCTGGCGGCTGTTCTCGTCTGTACCTTCGGCACGGCCGACCAGATCCCCCATCTGCACGCGACCACGCGCCGGCGCTTCAACTTCCGCGACCACTACGGAGAGCTGCGGCAACTGCTCGCGAACAGGTCCTTCGTGTCGGTGACTGCCTCCTGGCTGACCATCGCCGCGGCCCAGGGTGTGCTGGACATGGTCAACATCTTCACCTGGATCTGGGTGTACGACCTGTCGACGGAACAGTTCTCGGTCCTGGCCTTCGCGAAGATTCCAGGGATCTTCGTGGCCCTTCCGCTCGCCAAGTACATGACGCGCCGCTTCGACAAGAAACCGACGGTCATCTTCACCAGCGCGGTCTCGGCCGTCCTGGTGGCCTTTCCGCACGTCCTGCGCCTGGCGGGTCTGTTTCCCGGGAACGACTCGGCGCTGCTGCTGCCCCTGCTGTTCGGACCGCTGTTCGTCGGCTATGCCCTGGTGACGGTAATGGCCATCGTGGTCGACTCCCAGTTGGTCGACATCGCGGACGACCACGAACTCCGGACCGGCAGCCGGGCCGAGGGCACGATCTTCTCGGTTCGGGAGTTCGCGATGAAGGCGACGGAGGGCTTCGGCGGCCTGATCGGGGGCTTCGGGCTGGAACTGATCCGGTTCCCGCAGAACGCGGAGGCGGAAGGAGTTTCGGCGGGGACCCTCACCGGCCTGCTGGTGATGAGCGGACTGCTCTGTCTTGTGATCTACGGCGTCGGCATTCTGTTCATGATGCTGTACCGCCTGAACGCCGCCAGGCATGAGGAGATCCTGACCGTGCTCGAAACGAGGCGTGCGGCGCGTGCGACGGGAGCCGGCGGCGGATGAGCCTGGAGCAGCTCAAACGGGACTTCGACCGGGATGGCTACGTCGTCCTGCGCGGCTTTCTTTCGCGGGACGAACTCGAAGAGCTGCGTGTCCGCGCCGCGGGATGTCTCAGCGAAGCCAGGAGAAGCGAGGAGTACCCGGGCGTCGTCAAGAACCTGAACGGGATCGATCCGTGGTTCGAGGATCAGCTCCAGCGAGGCAAACAGGCCGAGCTGATCTCGGCATTGCTGGAGGCCGAACTGGAGCCGGCCAGCGCCGGCTGCTTCGAAAGGATTCCCGGCGAGAGCTCGGGGATCAGGCCCCATATCGATGCCATCGGCCGACGGCGCAGGGGCGCGACGGCGTGGATCGCCCTGGACCGTGCCGACCGGGAGAACGGCTGTCTCTTCTACGTGAAGGGCACCCACCGGCAGGACCTGCCGAGTGTCGTTGGCCTGGAAGGCTTCGGCGCGGAGTCCGAGGGGGCGGTGGCGGTCGAGGTCGACGCGGGCGACGCAACAATCCACAACTCCCGCACCGTGCACTGGTCGGAGGCGAACCGTAGCGAGCGGCCGCGCCAGGCGATCACGTACTTCTACTGGGCGACCTCGTGCACGGGGCCGGCGCACCCTGGACGCACCCGTTCATGACCGAGATCAGTTGCCCGTGAGACGGGCAGTGTACTCACGGATGCGCTCTGCATTCGCGCCGACATCGCTGCGGCCCACTCTCGACTTGGATCGGACGTCAATGCGGCTGCCGGCGCCATCTCCGCGCACGCGAATGACGACGTCGTCCTTGAAGCCGTACCAGAAGGTCGTGTCGGTTGCTTCTATGCGTCCCGCCGCGGCGTCGTCAGCCACCAGTTCCCACCCCATTGCCCCGGCTGCGGCCAGCGCCTGGGAGAACGCTTCGGCGGGCGGTACGTCCAGCATCACCGAACGGAGATCCGGATAGCCCTCACGCTGCTGCGCGGCAACTGCGGGGTCGTACTCCGGAGGATTCGGGGCGTCGGCCCGGAGGGGGAGAATCGCGACGAAGGCCGGCGGATCGTCGGTGTCGGTCGTGATGTCATGGATCGGCGGAACCGATCGGGCAAGAGCCTGCTGCCCTGCCGGGACCATGTAGCAAACCGCGCCAAATGCGGCAGCCACCAGGCCGGCCGCGACGTTCTGCCAGTGCAGGCGCCGGAACGTGGCCCAAACCGTCCCGATCAAGGCGATGCCCGCCGCGCCTGCCGAGATGAGAGCGCCCCAACGGAGAACGGTGAAGGACATCCCGAGCCCGAGCAGGCCCGTGCGGTAGCCCAGGGCGGCGGCGAGCGCGAGCAGAGCGCCGACGGCGACGGCGCCGGCACCGGCACAGACCACGGGCGACCAGGTGCGAGACGTGGTTCCGGTCGTGCTGGTCATTCTGGCTCCTCCCCGGAGATCGTGATGAACTTGGCGATTCTATTGTCGCTGAGGAAGGCGCACCGGAGCCGCTTCCGAAGGGACTTTTCAGCGCCTCCGGATCCGTGTATACACAGGTTTTGGCAAGCGACAACGAACGCGACGGGAGAGAACCACGATGGACGATGTGACGAGCGAAGCGAAGTGCCCGGTCCTGGCAGGAGCCGACCGACATACGGCGATGGGGACCATCGCGAATCAGCGCTGGTGGCCGAGCCAGTTGAACCTGAGGGCCCTCCACCAGAACTCGTCCCTCTCCGATCCGATGGGCGAGGACTTCGACTACGCCGAGGAATTCGCGAAGGTCGACCTGGACCAGCTGAAGCAGGACATCGAGGAGGTGATGACCACCTCGCAGGACTGGTGGCCGGCCGACTACGGCCACTACGGGCCGCTCTTCATCCGGATGGCGTGGCACTCGGCGGGCACGTACCGGATCGACGACGGCCGCGGCGGCGGAGCCTCCGGCACGCTCCGCTTTGCGCCGCTCAACAGTTGGCCCGACAACGTGAGCCTGGACAAGGCGCGGCGGCTGCTCTGGCCGGTCAAGCAGAAGTACGGCCGGAAGCTCTCCTGGGCCGATCTCATGATCTTCACCGGCAACTGCGCCCTGGAATCGATGGGCTTCGAGACCTACGGTTTCGCGGGCGGACGCGAGGACGTCTGGGCGCCCGAAGAGGACATCTACTGGGGCTCCGAGGGCACCTGGCTCGGTGACGAGCGCTACACCGGCGACCGCGAGCTCGAGAATCCCTTGGGCGCCGTGCAGATGGGCCTCATCTACGTGAATCCGGAGGGGCCGAACGGCACGCCTGATCCGGTCGCCGCGGCGCGCGACATTCGCGAGACGTTCCGCCGCATGGCGATGAACGACGAGGAGACCGTGGCGCTCATCGCCGGCGGGCACACGTTCGGCAAGGCGCATGGCGCGGCCGACGCGGGCCAGCACGTCGGCGTCGAGCCCGAGGGCGCCGGTCTCGAGGAGCAGGGCCTGGGCTGGCGGAACACGTTCGGCAGCGGCAAGGGCGGCGACACGATCACCAGCGGCCTGGAAGGCGCCTGGACCACCGAGCCGGCGAAGTGGGACAACAACTTCTTCGAGAACCTGTTCGGCTACGAGTGGGAACTGACGAAGGGCGCCGGCGGCGCGTACCAGTGGACGCCGAAGGACGAGGCGGCCGCCGGTACGGTGCCCGATGCGCACGATCCGGCGAAGCGGCACGCGCCGATGATGCTGACCACGGACCTGTCGCTCAGGCTCGACCCGATCTACGAACCGATCGCGCGGCGCTTCCATGAGCACCCGGACGAGTTCGCGGACGCGTTCGCCAGGGCCTGGTACAAGCTGACCCACCGCGACATGGGTCCGCGCAGCCGCTGTGTCGGAGCATGGGTGCCCGCCGAGCCGCAGATCTGGCAGGACCCGGTCCCCGATGTCGACCACGAGCTGATCGACGATGACGACGTCGTCGAACTCAAGAGCCGGATCCTCGATTCCGGACTCTCCGTCTCCTCGCTGGTCTCGACCGCGTGGGCGTCGGCGTCGACCTTCCGGGGCACCGACAAGCGCGGCGGCGCCAACGGCGCCCGCATCCGGCTCGCGCCCCAGAGGGACTGGGCGGTCAACGACCCGGCGCAACTGGGTGAGGTCCTGCAGGCGCTCGAGGCGATCCAGGCCGACTTCAACGGCTCACAGTCCAGCGGCAAGTGGGCCTCGCTCGCCGATCTGATCGTCCTCGGTGGCTGCGCGGCCGTGGAGGAGGCGGCGAAGAGCGCGGGGAGCGAGATCGCCGTGCCCTTCTCGCCGGGTCGGACCGACGCGGTCCAGGAGCAGACCGACGTGGAGTCCTTCGCCGTGCTCGAACCGACCGCGGACGGGTTCCGCAACTACCTCGGCAACGGACATGCGAGACCCGCGGAAGCGCTGCTCGTCGACCGGGCGCAGATGCTGACGCTCACCGCTCCCGAGATGACGGTGCTGGTCGGCGGCCTGCGCGTCCTGGGGGCGAACGCCGGCGGGTCCGAACTCGGCGTCTTCACGGAGCGGGCAGGGACGCTGACGAACGACTTCTTCGTTAACCTCCTCGACATGGCAACCGACTGGCAGGCCAGCGCCGATGCCGAGGGCGTCTTCGAGGGGCGCGATCGCGGCACCGGCGAGGTCCGGTGGACCGGCAGCGCGGTCGACCTCGTCTTCGGCTCGAACTCCCAGCTCCGGGCGATCGCTGAGGTCTACGCCTGCGACGACTCGCAGGAGCAGTTCGTGCGCGACTTCGTGGCGGCCTGGAACAAGGTGATGAACCTGGACCGGTTCGACCTCGCCTGATCAGGTGCTCCGGCAGGGGAGCCGTAAGGTGGCGATTGTGCATTTGAAATGCAGAATCGCCACCTCGGGGGAGCTGTTTCCGAGACTGACGCCTGGCTAGCCGTTAGCCGGCCGGCGGCAGCAGCATCTGCTCCATCGCGGCGACGAACGTCTGGCGCGACGGCAGGCTGTCGATCAGACCGCTGAGCCGCTCCGCGTCGGCACCGACGGGGTTGTGCACCGCGACATCGTCCGCGGTCACGCACTCGAAGATCTTGTCCGCCACCTCCTGCGGGTCCTGCGGCTCACCGTCTCCGACGATCGCGGCGAAGTGGTCGCGGAGCTTCCGCGAGTGCTCGACGAGTTGGGAGTCGCCGGACTCGACGTAGTTGTCCGTATTGGAGCCGAACGCGGTGGTGAGGTAGGCCCCGGGCGCGACGGAAACGACGCGGATGCCGAGCGGTTTGTACTCGAGCGCGAGCGCCTCGGTGAGTCCCTCGGCGGCGAACTTCGACGACGAGTAGACGGAGTTGCCGAGCAGGCCCATCAGGCCCCCCATCGACGTCACGTTGACGATGCAGCCGGAGCCCCGTTTCCGCATGTCGGGCAGGGCGCGGCGCATCACGTTCATCAGGCCGAACACGTTCGTCTCGTAGATGTCGCGGACGGAGGCATCGGGCGACTGCTCGAAGAGCGCGTTGCTGCCGTAGCCGGCGTTGTTGACGACCGCGTCGATCGGGCCGAACGCGGCGGTGCCCTGCTCGAAGGCGGCGTCGATGCTCCGCGGATCCTTGACGTCGAGCCTTGTAACCAGGACGCCTTCGAGGCCCGTGAGCTCCGCTTCCTTCTCCGGCGAGCGCATCGTGGCCACGACGTTCCAGCTGTTGGCTCGGAAGGTGTGGACTGCCAGCTTGCCGAAGCCGCTCGAGCAGCCGGTGATGAGTACGGTGCGGTCTGTCATCTATCTGGATCTCCCTTGGGGTTTCTGGTTGGCGACTCAGTAAAGCGGCAGAATGGTAGACCACGAACGCCAGAACGAGGAGTACACGAACAATGCAGCGACCCACGATCGGTTTCATAGGACTCGGCGCCATGGGGGAGCCGATGGCGGCCCGCCTGCTCGATGCCGGCTTTCGGGTCGTCAGCTCGATCAACCGCAGCCGCGACGCGATCGAGCGGCTTGCGGCGAAGGGGATCGAAGAGCTTGGGACGCCGCGCGAAGTCGGCGAACACGCCGACATCCTGATGACGATCGTCTGGGACGAGGAGCAGACCGACCGCGTGCTGTGCGGTGAAGACGGAGCGTTGAGCACTCTGCGTGAGGGCGCGATCGTCGTGGTCATGAGCACAATGTCGCCGGTCTACTGCCAGGCACTCGCGAGAGAGGTGGCATCTCAACGGGTGGACGTGATCGACTGCCCGGTCAGCGGGCTCGTGGCCGGCGCCAGGGAGGGTACGCTCACCCTGATGGCCGGAGGCGACGCGGCCACGATCGACCGGTGCCGTGAGGCCTTCGACGTGCTCGGCACGACGATGCACTGCGGCGGCGTCGGCGCCGGTCAGGCGATGAAGATTGGCAACAACGCGATCGCGCTTGGCACCTGGGCGCTCGTGCAGGAGGTGCGCGAGGTTGTCGGCGCCTACGGCATGGAACTGGACCGGTTCATGGAGATCCTGAACGTGTCGACGGGCCGGAGCTTCGTCTCGAAGAACTTCCCGATGCCCCGGCGGCGCGTGACCTGGCCGGCGATGCCGGTCAAGGATCTGTCCCTGTGCCTGGATGTCGCCAGGGAGTTCGACGTCGAGGCGCCGCTGGTGAGGGCGAGTCTGGACTCCGGTCAGCCGGAGGCCTGAAGATACGGCCTTCGACTCTGAGGGCCGTTTGGAGGAATCTGGGATGAAGTACACGAAGTTGGGCAGTTCCGGTCTCGAGGTGTCCCGGATCTGTCTCGGATGCATGAGCTTCGGCGAAGAGTCGCCGGGAGCTCACGACTGGAGCCTGGACGAAGCCGCCAGCCGCCCGATCATCGAGAAGGCGCTCGATCTGGGCATCAACTTCTTCGACACGGCGAACGCCTACTCGATTGGCTCGAGCGAGGAGATCACGGGCAGGGCGTTGCGGGACATGGCGAACCGCGACGAGGTGGTCATCGCGACCAAGGTCTACTTCCCGGTTCGCCGCGGGCGCAACGCGCGGGGGCTCTCGCGCAAGGCGATCATGACCGAGCTCGATGCGTCGCTGCGCCGTCTGGGAACCGACTACATCGACCTGTACCAGATTCACCGCTGGGACGACCGGACATCGATAGACGAGACGCTCGGCGCGCTGCACGACGCGGTGACGGCCGGCAAGGTCCGCTACATCGGCGCCTCGTCGATGTGGGCGTGGCAGTTCAGCAAGGCGCTCTACACCAGCGAGATGCGTGGCTTCACGAAGTTCGTCAGCATGCAGAACCAATACAGCCTCCTCCAGCGCGAAGAGGAACGCGAGATGCACCCGCTCTGCGCCGATCAGGGCATCGGGACGATCCCGTGGAGCCCGCTGGGCCGGGGGCTGCTGACCCGCGACTGGGACGAGACCACGCGCCGGTCGCAGAGCGACCCGATGATGGCGAGACGTTTCGACGAGGCGAAGGACCGGCCGATCGTTGATCGGCTGGGCGAGGTGGCGCGGGACAAGGGCGTGTCCCGGGCCCAGGTCGCGATGGCCTGGGTCCTGGCCAATCCCGTCGTCGCGTCGCCGATCGTCGGCGTCACGAAGATGAGCCACCTCGATGAGGCAGTGTCGTCGCTCGACGTCGAGCTGACCGCCGAGGAGAAGAAGCGGCTCGAAGAGGTGTACACGCCGCGGGCGAACCTGTTCTAGTCTGGGACCTCGCGATGGTCGAGGATCAGAAGCCAACCAATGCAGATGCCTCGACCGGGACCGAGGCAGACGAAGCGCCCACTCCGGACACGGGGGCTGTGGTCGGTGGCTTAGCGGGGGTGAGAGCTCTGGTAGGGATCGTCGCGTTTCCGCGGACCAGCTTCGAGATCATCCGCGAGCGCCGGCCGTGGGTTGCAGCCCTCGCGGTGATCCTGGCGGTCCTCGCCCTTAGGACGGTGCTCGGGCAGCGGGATTTGGCTGCCATCATGGGAGGCGGGGAGTCGGCCGTGAACCTCTACGGACCCAGCACGGTCATGGCCGCGGCCGTACTGATTGCACTGCCGATCGAGGCTCTACTGGTCTGGCGGCTGTCACTCGTCTTCGGAGCCAAACTACCTTTCCTGACGTTGTTCTCGCTGATGGTCCACGTCTACGTGGTCGGTCGCCTGGGCGACCTCTTCAGCTACTTGCTGTCGAAGGGCCGTCGGGCGCTTGAGCTACCCGAGGCGTCTTCGGGATTCGAACTCGATTTCTCCAATCCTGCACTTCACACGACCGTCGGGGCGCTGCTCGAGGGGGCCGCCAGCATCGCCGTCTCCCTTTGGACGTTGATTCTGCTTGGCTTGGGCATCGGGGTAGTGGCTCGAGTGTCGAAGTGGAAGGGACTCGGCATCGCGGGGTTCTACGCGGCGGTCATGGCCGCCCTTGGGGAGGGGCTCGAAAGAACGACCAGCGTGTTCGTTCAGTCCGTTCGCTAGGCGCGGCGGAAGCCCAGAAGCCGGCGCTACGCGCCGAATGCCGGCGGGAACCCGTGTGGCGCGGTCCGCGCCACGCGCGTCACAGTCCGTGCGCCCGTCATCGGGCGCACGGATGACACGCCGGCGCACCCAGTGTGGGGCTCAGGCCGATGTCTTGAACGCCCGGTACGGCACGACGACGAAGAGCGGCAGCACGATCAGGGCGATGAAGCCCCAGGCGAGGGTGCCGTAGCCCCTGGCGACGAGGTCGATGATGCCGATGGTGGAAAGGCCGGCGGCGGCCGCCAGGACGAGGACGGCGGTCAGCGCCTTCTGCCTCGGCGTGAGCGCGCCGGAGGCGGGCCTCCAGCGGCGCGGCAGGTCGCCCAGGTTGCGTTCGACGCGATGGAGCAGCGCGTGGATCGAGCCGACCGCGGTCTCGATCAGCGTCCAGCCGGCGACCAGTCCGAAGAGGGCAATCCAGAGGGTCGCGCCGCCGGCGCGTCCGTCGGCCGCGGTTCCGATCAGTCGCAGCCAGGGCACCTCCGCCTCCATCACGGAGGCATGGGGGAACCGGAGGAGGCAGGCCAGGGTCAGGGCGAACGGAATCGTCATCGCCAGGCCGGAGAGGATCCCGGACGCGAAGGTCTCGCTGCGCCGGGTCTGGCGGTGCAGGCAGAAGAGGACGGCCGGCACGACGGCGACGTTGTAGGCGACGTACAGGACGGCCGTGATGACGACCTCTCCCGCTCCGGCCTCGGAGCCGGGCGGTGGCGGCGCGGCAGTGTCGCCGACGGGCGCGGTCAGCACGAGGACCGAGAACGCGCAGTAGCCCAGGTACAGGGCCGCGCTGCCCCAGGTCTTCGCCCGCTCGATGAAGCCGGACCCGCGCCAGGTGAGGAAGCCGACGCATGCCAGGGCCAGGATCAGGCTGAGCGGCTTCGGAAACGCCAGGGTCTGCTGGAGGACTTCGCCGATGGCCGCCGTCATGACCGCGATGACCAACAGCATCATGCTGAGGAAGAGGAGGTCGACGAGCCACCAGAACGGCCCGACCAGGTTCCGGCTCCAGGCCTTGTAGTCGTACGCGCCGGCCAGCCGCGCCAGCTCGAAGGCCAGCGCCATGACGAGCGAGAAGCAGACGGCGATGATCGCGACCGACAGCCAGCCCCAGTTGCCGAAGCGGCCGGCGTACTGGACGACCTCCCGCCCCGTCGCGTAGCCGCCGCCGATGATCATCGACTGCGCGATGATCGCCGGCAGAAGCAGGGTGTGGAAACGGGTTGGCGCCCTGCCTGGCATTACCGACGCCGTCTACCGCTAGATCAGTCGCCGGCGCGCAGGAAGCGGATGGGCGAGACGGACGGCTCGAGCGGCACGGCCACGACGTTGATCTTCCCGTCGTTGCCGTAGTCGAAGCGGACCTTGGCACCGCCGCGGCCTGACGCGGGCGAGCTGGCCGGCAGGTCGTAGGGGACGCTCCACACGTCGTAGTGGTAGTGCCGGAGCGGGAACTCGATGCCGGCGACCTCGAGGACGAGGCCGTCCCCGTCCGTGCGGACGGAGGCCTTGCCGTAGCCCTCGTGCTCGTACTCGCCGGCGTGATCCGCGAGTGGGTGGGAGGGGCTCGTGTCCGCCACCGCGGCCGCGAGGTCCTTCTTCTTCGCTTCCTCGGCCTTCTCCTCAGCTTCCGCGATCTGCTTGCGGGCCCGGCCGGCCCAGTCAATCGGCTCGAGACCGAGCATGCGGTCGAACGCGTTGCGCACGACGAGCGCCGGCACGGTTCCGGTGTGCGACGTGTTGGAGAGTGCGATGACGCCGATCTTGTCGTCGGGCAGCCACTCCATCGCCGAGATGAAGCCGTCGATGCCGCCGCCGTGGCTGATGTGCTTGCGGCCCCGGTAGGTGCTCACCATGAGGCCGAGCCCGTAGGTGGGATCGCCGATCTCCGGGCCGTTCTGCAAACGCTGCTGGAGCGGGCCGGTCAGCACCATCTGGGGTAGCTGCATGAGCCTCGCTGAGGCCTCCTTCAGGAGCTGCTCGTCGCCGACCTTGCCGTAGGCGAGATGGAACCGGACGTAGGCGGCGAGGTCGCGGGCCGACATGTTGATCGATCCGGCCGGTCCGATCGCGTCGATGTTGCGGAAGGGCACCCGCTCGATCTCCTCGTCCGCGCCGTAGCCGTAGGAGAAGTCGTCGTCCTCCTGCATCCGGATCACCGAGAAGGTGGCCCGATCGATGCCGAGCGGGGTGAGGACGCGTTCCTGGACCAGTTCCTCCCAGGACTTGCCGCCGATCCGCTCGGAGACGATGCCGGCGGTCATGAACATGAGGTTCTGGTACTGATACCTGCTCCGGAAGGAGGCGGAAGGCTCCAGGTGGTGAAGGCCCGCCAGCAGCTCCGAGCGGTTCCTGCCCGTGGCGTACCAGTACAGGTCGTGACGCGGCAGGCCCGAGCGGTGGCTCAGCAGGTCGACGGCGGTCATCTCGTCGGTCGCCGCCGGATCGTGGAGCCGGAACTCGGGGAGCACCGTCCGGATCGGATCGTCCCAGGCGAGGGTGCCGTCGTCCACCTGCATCGCCAGCAGGGTGGCGGTGAACGACTTCGTGTTGGAGCCGATGGCGAAGAGCGTGTCGGGAGTCACGGGCAGCTTCTCTTCGACGTTGCGCCAGCCGTAGCCCTTGGCGAACACGGTCTTGCCGTCCTCGACGATCGCCACGCCGAGGCCCGGGACCTTCCACTCCTGCATGATCGATTCGACCCACGGGTCGAAACCGTCGAGCCGCTCGTCGACGGTGTCTGACCACAGCGGGACGGCGACGAACGTGACGGCGAGAGCCGCCAGGACGATGTGTCTAACCGCCGCCCTCGGAGCTCGGCAGCCAAGCGGCCACGATCGCCACGTGCTTGAGGTTGACGCTCTCATCCCCAGATCTCCTCCAGAACCCGGCGGAAGTTGCCGCCGAGGATGCCCCGAATGTCGGGGTCCGTGTAGCCCCGTCGGATCAGGCCCTCGGTGAGGTCGAAGACCCGTTGGGGGTGGGCCACCTCCGGGATGTCGATCTGGTCCCGGAAACGGTACTTGCCCTGCTGGTAGGCGGCCTTGAGCCGCTCGTAGTCCGCCTTCGGCATGTCGTCGTAGCCGTAGAGGTCGATGTCGCTGCCGATGCCCACGTGCTCGGCGCCGATCCGCTTCGTCAGGTAGTCGAAGTGGTCGAGATAGTGCTCGACGGTCGTCGGCTCGTCGGCCTTGACGAACATCCGGATGTTCGTCACGCCGAAGACGCTGCCGGCCTCCTTGACCGCGTCGATGACCTCGTCCGGCTTGCAGCGGACGTGACCGTCCGCGAGCGCCCGGACGTTCGAGTGGGTGACCAGGACGGGCTTCTTCGAGGCTTCGAAGGCGTCGAGCGACGTGCGGTCGCCGCAGTGGGACACGTCGACGGCCATCCCGACGTCGTTCATCCGCTCGATGATCGCGACTCCCCAGTTCGACAGGCCGCCGTCGATCCGGTCGGTCGCTCCGGTGCCGATCAGGTTGCGGGCGTTGTAGGTCAACTGCGACACGCGCTGGCCGAGCCCGTAGAAGTAGTCGACGTCCTCCAGCGAGTGGAAGTGATCGGCGTTCTGCACGCCGAAGATCATGCCGAAGCGGCCGCTTCGAGCCGCCTCGTCGAGGTCTGCGGCTCGAGAGACGCGGAGCATCCGGTGTCCGTTGTGCGCGACGACGCCGTTGACTCCCGCCACCCGCTCCAGGACGGACTCCCTGGCGCCGAAGGGGCCGGTTCCCACGGCGTCGAGAACGGCGTCGATCCCGGAACGGTCGAGATCGTCCCAGAACGACTCGGGGATGTTCTCCGGGTTGCCGTACCAGGCCCGCATGGTCGAGGACGCGAGCGTGAGGGGACTCAGCATGTCGATGACCAGCGAGTCGCCCATCAGGTCGACTGCCCGCGTCGAGTACCGCTCCTCGCTCTGGGCGAACAGCCTGTGCCTGCCGAAGGCGAGGTATGGCGCCCCGAGCGTCGACGCGGCGAGGAGAGCGCCCGCCCCGGCGCCTTGCCCGAGCAGAGTTCGGCGTGACAGGCGGGTACGCGGTGTTGCCTTTGGCATGGTCACCACTCCGTGATCGAGAGTCCGACGTAGGGGCTACGGTGCAGAAGGGTGTATACCATCGACGCTTCGTGGTTCTGGATCGGTCATCTGTAGCAAGAGCGGCCCCGTTTCTCGCCGCGCTTCTCATCGCCTGCAACCCCGCCACAGACGGGAGCGGCGAAGCCGACCCGCAGGAGTTCGACGTCGTCTTCCAGGGCGCCCGCGTCATCGACCCCGAGAGGAGGCTCGACGAGGTCAGGAACGTGGGCATCCGGGGCGACGTGATCGCCGCCCTCACCGAAGAGTCCCTCGCGGACTCGCTCGCCGACGGAGGCGTCCTGATCGACGCGGCCGGGCTGGTGTTGGCGCCGGGCTTCGTCGACCTCCACGCCCACGGTCAGGGTCCGCGGGCCCACGAGTACCAGGCGCGGGACGGCGTCACCACGGCCCTGGAGCTCGAATGGGGCGTGCCGGACGTTGGGTCGTTCCTGGAGTCGAGACGCGGCAGGTCGCTCGTGAACTACGGCGCCACGGTCAACCACGGCGCCCTGAGAGGCCTGGAGATCGTCCCGGAGGAGGAACGTGCGGACCTCGCGGCGGCCTTCGCGGCTGCCGGCGCCGAGGACGAACCGCTCGACTCCATGCGCGATGCCGCGCAAAGGACGTACTACTCGGAACTGCCGCCCGAGCGCTTCCCGGCCATGCTGGAGCATCTGCAGCACGGGCTGGAGCAGGGCGGCCTGGGCATCGGAATGGCGACCCAGTACTACCCAGGCGCCAGCCGCAGGGAGATCTTCGAGGTCTTCCGGTTCGCCGGCGAGAAGCGGGCCACCATCCACACGCACGTGCGCTCGATGAGCATCGACGCGATGCAGGAAGTCCTGGCCAACGCGGTCGGGACCGGGGCGCCGCTGCACATCGTCCACGTGAACAGCATGGCGCTGGGAGAGATCGACACGGTCCTCGACATGATCGGCGGCGCGCGCCGGCTGGGGCTCGACGTGACGACTGAGGCGTACCCCTACACCGCCGGCTCGACCAGTCTCGAGTCGTCCATCTTCGACGAAGGCTGGCAGGACCGCCTGCAGATCGACTACGGCGACCTGCAGTGGGAGGAGACCGGGGAGAGGCTGACGAGAGAGACCTTCGAGCGGTACCGCCGCGAGGGGGGAACGGTGATCCTCCACTTCATGAAGGAGGAGTGGATCGAGACGGCCCTGGACAACGACTGGGTGATCGTCGCTTCGGACGGCATGCCCTACGCCCCGGGCGCGCACCCGCGGACGGCCGGCACCTACTCCCGGATTCTCGGGCGCTACGTGCGCGAGCGGGGCACGCTCGACCTGATGACGGCCCTGTTGAAAATGAGCCTGCTCCCGGCGGACCGGGTGGCGTCGATGTCCGATCAGATGAGGCGCAAGGGACGAATCCAGGTCGGCGCCGACGCGGACATCGTGGTGTTCGACCCGGAGACGGTGATCGACACCGCCACCTTCGAAGGCGGGCTCTCGTTCTCGGAAGGCATCGTCCACACGATGGTGAACGGCGTGTTCGTCGTGCGCGACGGTGAGACCGTGGAGGGAGTCAGCCCCGGTCGCCCGATCGTCGGTCGCTTCGCGCGTTGACCGTCGACACCAGGACCGCGGGCGAAGCCGGGTCGGCGGAGCAGGCCGCCGGCTACCCGTCGCTCGGCGCCGCCAACTACGGCGTCGTCCTCCTGTTCCTCGCCTACGTGCTGTCGTTTCTCGACCGCAACATCCTCTCCCTCCTGGTCGGCCCGATCCGCGACCAGTTCGGAATCACCGACTTCCAGTACAGCCTGCTCGCCGGCGCCGCGTTCGCGCTGGTCTACAGCTTCGCCAGCTTTCCCCTGGGCCGGCTCGCCGACCACTATTCGCGCAGGGTCATCGTCGCCGCCAGCGTCGCCTTCTGGAGTCTGGCGACGGCGGCGGGAGGGCTGGCCAACAGCGTGGCGCAACTGTTCGCTTCGCGGATGGCGGTCGGCGCGGGCGAGGCCGGGCTCGCACCGCCCGCCTACTCGATCATCACCGACAGCTTCCGCCCGGCCCATTTCGGCTACGCGATGTCCTTCTACAAGACGGGCGTGCGGGTCGGCGGCGGCTTCGCCCTGGTGATCGGCGGCCTGCTGATCGACTACTACACACGGATCGGTCCGATCGACCTGCCGGTGATCGGGACGCTGCAACCCTGGCAGGCGACGCTGGTGACGGTCGGTCTGCCCGGGGTTCTGCTGGCGGTTCTGCTGCTGACGATGGTCGAGCCGCAGCGCAAGGAGCTGGCGGTTTCACGGAGCGGAAGGGAGCATCTGCCGGTTTCCGAGTTCGTCAGGTTCATCTGGGAGCGCAAGCGCGTCTACCTGCCGCTGTTCATCGGCTCGTCCATGCTGGCGATGGCCGGCTACGGGTCCTCCGCCTGGTACCCGGAGTTCCTCGTGCGCAACTACGGCCTGAGCCGCGGGGACGCCGGAACGAGCTACGGGACGATCTCGATCATCACCGGGGTCGTCGGCATCATGGTCGCGCCCTGGATCGCCAACCGCCTTGCGGCGCGCGGCTACAGGGACGCCTACGTGCGCACCCTGCTGGCGACGACCCTGATCGCCACGCCGCCCTCGGTCGCGGCGCCGCTCGTGGGCAGCGCCACGCTCACCCTGCTGGTGCTGATCCCCGGGATGATCTTCTCGGGCGCCTACCTCGGCGTGATGGCGGCAGCGTTCCAGCCGATCACGCCCAACCAGATGCGCGGCCAGGCCACGGCCTTCTACATCTTCCTGACCAGCTTCATCGGCATGGCCTTCGGCACCAGCACACTGGCCGCCTTCACCGATTTCCTCTTCCAGGACGACGGCAAGGTCCACTACTCGCTCGCCACGATGCAGGCGATCTTCAAGCCGGCGGGCGCGTTGCTCTTCTGGTACTGCCTGTCCGCGTACCGGAAGGCGATGGAGGAGGCGGGGAAGTGGGAGGTGGATTGAGGGGAGCGTCGGTCGGCCCGCGCCGATCAGAGGACCTCCCAGCGGCCCGCTTTCGTTGAGCCGACGCGACGGATGGCTCCGGCCACTCTCAGGTGGTCCAGGTGGTACTTCACTCCGTCTGGCGTCAGGTCGACCCTCTGGCTTGGCTCATCCCTTCGCTCTGTGGAGCCTTGCAGACACCTTCTCCAAGAGTTCCCTTCTAATGGCTTCTCCGAGGTCCTCCATACCAAGTGCGCCAAGACGACCCTGTCCAGGTAGAGGTGCTCCTCAGAGGCCAGTTCTGCGTCTACCGGAAGCGGCGGTCGATCCTTGTGAGTGTCCAGGACACGCCTCGCCTCGTCTCCGAAACCGAACAGCCCGATCGGCAGTGACTTCATGTCCGTTGCCTCGGCCTTCAGCATGCCGCCACCTAGGTTGGTGCGGCCGGTCGTTTCCCGAAAGAGCCAAGCCAGAGATGAGTTCATGAAAGCCCAAAGGCAATAGTGCAACTCGCCTTCCCACCAGTCTACCGGGAGGTACAGTTCCACGTGGCTGTAAGTGTATGCTCTTCCGAAGTTCATGGTGCAGTAGAACCGGCTTCCGATGCCACGCGGCATGAACAGGGCTGGCACCTGACGTCTAGGAGAGACGGCAACTTCCGCGGTCGTCTCATAGTCCAGGTTTGCGAACTGCACCCTCTTCATCACTACCGGCACGCCTCCGGCGGCACCGGTTGCCCTGGCCATCGGGAAGTTCAAGCCTTGGCCGAATTTGATGGTACCTACTGGCGGCCGGCGCATTGCGGAGGTCTCGGAGAGTCGTCGAAGAGCCTCGCGCAGACAATCGGACATCGCTAGCTGGTGCCCCCACTTCATCGGAGAGGCGGTCTCGATCGATGCTTCCCGCACAACGTCGTTCATGGCGGCGTCGAGCATCTGATATGAAACATGAGCGCCTGCGGTCTTTCTCGAGAAGATCGACACAACGGTGTTGATGTTCTGTGCTCCCGCGTCTGGGAAGAACTTCCTCTCGGAGTCCACGATTTTCTCGAATCGTCCGCGTGTCAGAAACGACTGCTGGAACTTGCGCCCATAGTTCGTGCTGAGCCAGGCGTTTTGTGTGATGAACACCGCCGACCCGCGATCAGCTAGCAGGTGCGCAGCGCGCCAGAAGAAGTAGATAAGTAGATCGCTTCCCTTCGGCACGTCGACATCCCAGTCGTGTGCGGATTGACTCCGATAGGAAGATTTTAGCGTGGAGGGAAAGAGGGCACCGTTTCGCGACTCAACATAGGGAGGGTTGCCGATGACGATGTCGAAACCCTCGGCGACGCCGAACATGTAAGCCGGATCGAACCAATCGGCGCACGCGTTCTGGTCGTAGGGGTTCCAGCTGGCGACCCGCTTGGCAGCAGGTGATGGAAGACCGCGTGTTAGGAGCTCCACTTCGAGTGCCTGACGGATCTCGTAGTCCCGTTCGCGGCACAACAGTTTCTCGCGACGAGTTGCTGCGTGGAAATGCCGCTCGCGGTTGGCATGAAGACTGGCTTCGATCTGCTCCTGGTCGGGAGTGCGGATCGTGGCCTGGCCCGGCACACCGATCAGGGTGTTTGCGGCAAGGATGCGCGTCTCGAGATTGGGCAGAGGTCGGATTCCGAAGTTGCGAGCCGGGTCCTGCGATGTGTCCTGCTCGATCGCCAAGGAAATGAAGAAGCGCAACTTCGTGATTAGACAGGCAACGGGCTGGACATCCACGCCGTGGAGGCCGTTCTGAATCAAGTAGAGCTTCCTCCCGAAGTCCGAGTCGCGGTACTTGGTGAAGATCTCGTCGATTTCAGTGAGTCGTTCCTTCCGGGTCCTATCGTCGTCGGCCTGGAGATACGTGTCCCTCGCCCTTTCGCCCGCGCGGCGGCGCTGTTCCGCTTCCCAAAACTCGTTGTGCGGGTCGAGCCTTCGTAGGACCTGGGTTAGGACATTCAGGACGGAGATCAGGAAGGCACCGGATCCGACGGCGGGATCGAGGACGGTGAGGTCGGCTACGGCGTGGACGATGCCCTCTCGTTCGGCGGGTGTGAAGAGCTCCTCGTCTGACTCGTCGAAGGCGGCGGCCGGATCCAAGAGATAGAGTAGTCGTTCCCTCCACCAAGCAAGGTCGCCGTCGTCAGGCGCAACGGCGTTGGCGAGTGTCAGAGCTAGAGCTTCGTCGACCATGTAGTCCACGACAGGGCGTGGCGTATAGAAGGACCCGGATTGTTTGCGGGCCGTTTCCTTGGTTTCTGGGTTGACCGCCGCCAGCAAGTTCTCGAAAACGCTGCCCAGCAACTCCGGGTCTAGTGCGACCTCCTTCTCAACCTGCGTGTTCTCCTCGACCGTGAAGCGGTAGCGATCGAACAGGGGAATCAGCCCGTCGTCGTCGAAGAAGAGCCCATCGGGGAGGAGGATCTTCTTTCGGTGATCTGTGTTGTCCGTAAAGCAGTCGATTCGGTAGCCACCCCTTGTTTGCGAGAGGTCGGAGTCGAGACACTCGAACAAGCCGCCGTTGATGAACGGCGTCTCGCCGAAGAGCGACACCAGTCGGGCGGAGTCTGCCATCAGGTCCTGGTAGCGGAAGTGGCTCGGAACGCGGTGCGTTCGACGCTTGCGGCTACTGAAACCGCGGCGGTCGATCTCGGTGTTCAGCGTCGCGAAGAACAGGTTCTGCAGCACTGCGCGATACCAGGAGTGGCCGCCCTTCGCGTCGTAGTCCTTGAGCACTGCGTTCAACTTCTCTTGGACGAACAGCTCCTCGGCTACAAGACCCTTCTCCTTGATGAACCAGATGAACATGAGCCGGGTTATGAGCCGAATGACGTGGTGCTCTGGGTCGACGGTGCGGTTCGGATCCGCTGGAAACTTGGCTTCCTCCAGGGCCCGCTCGAACCATGTGAAGAGCTCCTTGTAGAAGCGCTTGTTCAGTTCCTCGGTGTCTAGAGCGTCGAGTACGGCGGCCCGGAGGCCATCGAAGTTCCGGCTCTTCCCCCGGCTCCCCATCCAGGCAAGTCGCTGGTTCAACGACAAATCGGCGAGAATGTCCACATGGGCGCGGTGGGGCGCGGAGGGCTCAACGTCCCGGATCAACGAGACGCCACTCAGGACCTCTCTCTTACCGTCTCGCTTGTGCGGCCTGCGGTCAACGAAGGCGAGCGCCATACGCCCGCCGCCGCGCTCGCGGAACAGGACGAACGCGGGCATCGCGAGGCCTTGGTTCATCTCGCGGGCGAACTGGGAGTAGCGGGTTCTGGAGTATGCGCTCCCGCGCAACTCCACCGCCACGAACAGGAAGCTCTTGGTGGAACCGGCGTCGAACCGCCCCGCGCCTTCAAGCAGGCTGGACTGAGACGCGTGCCGGATCTCGTCATCGCCAAGCTGAAACAGGACGCGAGCCGAAGTCGCTTCGGCCTTGAAGTCCCTGGCGGTCTTCGTGGCCCTTTGGTTTACCGTGAACGCCTCGGGGAGGTCCGCCACACGGCCTGTCTGGCCAGGCAGCGTTCGGTCGCTTCGGAAACCCAGACAGTCCAGCAGCCGGAACGCGGCCTCGTCGAATGGCAAGCCCGCGCCTTGGGCCAACGCATCGCGGACGGCGGTTCGCATCATGGGGTTCACGTCTGGCTCCCGGGTTCCGAGTCGATGATCGCCAGCCACGTCACCAACTCGTAGTCGCCGTCGACTCGAGGCGGTTGCGCCGCAGCGCGCGGCAGCATGCCGTCCTTGCGACCAAGCTGTTGGCCAGCCCGTCGCGCGAAGTTGCTGACGATGTTGCGGACAGCGCGCAGGATCAGGTCGTCGTAGTGGCCCATCTCCGCTCCGTTTCTCGTGCGTCGATCAAAGATCCCGCACAACTCCTCGATGGCCGAGTCTCTGCCTTGGGCGAGATCTCGGAACAGCGCGAGCGTCCTTCTGGCCGAAGTGAATCCGAACTCGACTTCGCCGTCGTCGCGGACGTAGACCAGGTCGTGGCTGCCCAAGGGGTTGATCCGGCGTCGGTCGGCACCCCGGCGACCGCGGCCTCCGGCGCCAGCGTCCTCCGGTGTTTCGTTGTCGCGTTGACGCAGACAGAAGATTGCGCCCGGCGCCACGGTTCCGCTCGGCGTGCTCGGCGGCACAACCGCGTAGAGGCCGAGAGCGGCCGCTTCGAGCGCTTCCCGCTGGGATGCGAGCAACTCCTGCAGGTCGCGGCGGAAGTCCGCCAACGAGAAGTCGGCCAGACTGACGGCGTCCTCGAAGTCCTCCAGATCGACCACCTGTTCCCTGAGCAGCCGCAACTGCTTGTCGCGGAATTGCAGTTCCTCCTGGACGATCTCCCTCGTCTGCTGGTCCTCCAGCAGATCGTCGCCCTGAGCAGCCGTCACATCGACCAGCGCCATTCGCGCCCGAACGCGGCTCTGGACGTTCAGGTAGCGGTCCAAGTCCTCGACGGGCCAGAAGTTCACCAGCTTCACGGACGCGTTCGGGGAACCAATCCGGTCCACGCGGCCGAACCGCTGGATGATGCGCACGGGATTCCAGTGAATGTCGTAGTTGATGACGACGTCGCAGTCCTGGAGATTCTGCCCCTCGGAGATGCAGTCCGTTGCCACCAGTACGTCGATTCCGTCTTCACGCGAGAACGTGCCGGCGTGCGACCCCGGGCTGAAGTTCGCCAGGATCTCGTCGTAGTTGGCTCGCCCGGATGTGGCCCGGTTGCCGCCGCTTCCCCGGACGAGTCCGATCTGGCCGCCTTCCGCCTGCACCGCCGGCGCCAGGTTGTCGTACACGTACTCCGCGGTGTCGGAGAACGCCGTGAAGACGAGGACCTTCCTGTTCGCGTGCCCGTGTTTCGTCCTACTCGGTGCCCGGAGCTTCTCCTCGATGCGCCGACGGAGTTCGGCGAGCTTGGCGTCTCGTCCGGGAACGACCTCGGCCGCCTCCGCCAGAATGTGGCGCAAGATCACCCGATCCTGCTCCAGGAGAGGGCGCCACTTCGCGATGTCGATGTGTCGCAAGTCAAAGCCGAGCTTGCCGCCGACGACGAAGTCGCCGTACTCGACGTCGGGGTCCTCGACGTCGTCCGGCGAGAGCTTCGAGTAGGGGAGGTCCAGATTGCGCGGTTCCGCACGCTCGAAGCGTTCGAACGCCGCGAAGAGGTCGTCGATCTTCCCGAGCGTCCTCTGCAGGGTCAGACGGAAGGACTCGACCGAGCTTTCGAGCCGCTTCAGGAGATTCACCTTCATCATCCCGATCAGGCTACGCTCGCGGCCCACTTGGGTGAAGCCGCTGACTACGTCACGCTCGTACTCGGCCCGCACCACGGGACTTAGGTCCTCGCGGAGGTACCCCGTGGGGTTGTACAGAGCCAGATTCAGGTTCTCGATCTGCTCGACCAGCCCATCGAAGGAGAACTTCGGGTTCTGGAGGTCGATCTCGGCATAGACCGACTCAGGCCGCTCTCGTGTCGGGAATGCGCCGAGTCGGCCCATGTCGTCTTCGTAGTGCTCCAGGATGTGCCGGCGGGACCGGGCGATGCTGACGCCATCCAGGAGACGGAGGAAGTCTGCGTCGAGAACATCGATCAAGCCTTCGCGCTTGCGCTCCGCCTGGGGCTTGCGAGCCCAGTCGGCGAATCGCCTCTGCGCCGCTTCCGTCGTCTGGCGGATGGAGTCGACGTCAAGGCGTTTCGGGCCGCCGAAGAAGCCGTCGGCCGCTGCTTCGCGGGTGACGTCGCCTCCCGCGATGAAGGAGATCTGATTCCGGAGGTCGCGTAGGTCGCAGTTGACCGGCGTGGCCGACAGCATGAGGACCTTCGTGTTGATGCCGCTGCCGACGATGTCCTCGATCAGCTTCTCGTACCGCGACTTTCGCCTGGGTTCGCCGTCGGCCTCGGTGCCCCGGGTGTTGTTGCGGAAGTTGTGGGACTCGTCGATAACGACGAGGTGGTAGTTCCCCCAGTTCACGGTAGCGAGGTCCTGGTCGCCACTCCAGCCGGAGCTACGGGAGAGGTCGGTGTGAAACAGGACGTCGTAGCTGAAGCGGTCTTCAGTAAACGGATTGACCGTCGAGTTTGCCTTGAAGCTCTTCCAGTTCCGCATCAGCTTCTTGGGGCAGAGAACCAGGACCCGTTCGTTCTGCAACTCGAAGTATTTGATGACGGCAAGGGCGGTGTAGGTCTTTCCGAGGCCAACGCTGTCCGCGAGGATGCAGCCGTTCAGTCGATTCACCCGATCGATGACGATCTTCGCGGCCTCCCTCTGGAAGTCGAAGAGCGAACGCCAGATCTCCGTCCGGCCCAGACCGCGCCGGTCGACATCTTCGTCGGTTCCGGCGAGGTCGGCCAGCTCGTCCCCGAAGAGGTGGAAGAGGGTCAGGTGGTAGATGAACTCGGGCGAGTGGTTGCAGTGAAGAAGTTCCAACTCGCGCAGCACGCGGTCCTTCACGTCTTCGGTTCGCTTCGTGTCGCTCCACCACTCCTCGAACCACGCGAGGAGGTCGTTTCGGTCACGGTCCCCGTCGACCACTAGGTTCAGTTCGACGTTCTTGCGCTCGTGGAGACCGAGCCCGGGAAGGGTGAAGTTCGAGCTGCCGATCAGGGCGTGCGCTCGGGCGCCCTGAACGTGGTACATCTTCCCGTGCAGTAGGTCGTCTTTGACCGAGTGGATCTCCGCCTTACGGCGGATCCAGTCGGCGCAGCGCTTCGCCTCGGCACGCTGCGTGAGCTGCCGAGTGGGCGCGAGACCCGCTTCCGTCAGCCCGAAGGCTCTTGCCGGCCGTTTGTCCCGCGACAGGGCACGCAGGTGTTGGGGCGCGCCGTAGAGGAAACGCATCCGCTCGACGCGTTCCAGTTCCGTCCTTAGCGCTTCGTAGGCGCTGATCGTGAAGTAGGCGGAGACGACCGAGAGCTCTGTGCCTTCCTGGAGGTGTGCCTTCAGGAAGTCTCCGGCCATGCCGCGGGAGCGGTTGTCGAGGATGCCGACAGGCGATGGAAGCTGCCTTGGGGCGTTAGGCATGGCCGCGGATGCTAGCCGCATGGCGGCTCGCGCGCACACTTGGTCAGGTATCAGCGTTCAGCTAGCGCGTCCGCGATGATCGTCAAACTGGCGGGACTTCGGCTGCGGCGGAGTGTTCTTCGCGTTGCTTTTTTCCGTCGCCCGTAGGAGAACGCCGAGCGCGGGGGTGTGGCAACTGAAGCCAGTCCGACGCAGCATAAGGCCCGCGCCGCAGCGACGGGGCCAGTCGATGGGAGCTAGGAGTCGGGCCCCGGTCGTCGGAAGCGTCCTGGAGTTCTCCGGTCTGACGATGCGGGGGGCCGCTGGTTGCGCTTGCGGAGCGCAACGATCCGCTCATCTGCCGGATCGTCGACGATTCGGCAAGGCAGTCGCGTCTTGCCGCGCACATGAGCGAGCACCTCTCCGAGGGCAGCTTCTACATCGCGGCCTGTCTCCGTTCGCTGGTTCGTCATGAAAGCTCCAGTCCCCGTCCGCGCCGATCAGAGTACCTTCTAACGGCCTGCTCTCGGTGAACCGACGCGGCGAAGGGCTCCGGCGGCCTTCAGGTTGTTCAGGTGGTACTTCACTCCATCCGGCGTCAGGCCGACCAGCTTGGCGAGCGCCTTCCGGGTGAGTTCGGGCTCGGCCCGCAGATGATCCAGGATCTGGTCGGGAACGGTTCTTCTGGGTAGTTTCTTGGGTAGTCGAGACCGTTTCCTGGGTAGTTTCTTGGGTAGTCTCGCCGGTCTTCCGGGTAGTCCGGCGAGACTTCAGGGTAGCGCCTCGGGCTGTTGGGCCCGCTCGGGTGGCCGAGGAGCGGAGCCGCCCCACCGAATTGACATGTCCATCGCCGTCACACTAAAGTTAGCCCTATGGCTAAATCAAGACAGAGGAGTATAGACCCTTTCCTGAACCCGTTTCGACCGGGAGCTGGTCACGCACCGCCGTGGCTCGCCGGCCGGACGCAGGAGCAGCAGGAGTTCAAGCGGCTGTTGGGACAGGTCCCGGTCTTCGAGAACCTCATCATCACCGGCCTTCGCGGAGTAGGGAAGACGGTGCTGCTGGAGACGCTTCGGCCGCTGGCCCGTGCGGCCGACTGGTTGTGGGTGGGCGCCGACCTTTCCGAGTCCGCGAGCTTGCGGGAGGATCACCTGGCGGTCCGCCTGTGCACGGATCTCGCTCCCCTCACGTCCGGCTTCGCGGTGACCGTCGAGCACCGGCAGGAACCCGGGTTCGGCGGGCAGGAGGTCGCGGTCGAGCAGCGTCTCGACTACCAGACCCTCCGCCGTCTCTATCAGGAGAGTCCGGGGTTGTCTCTCGACCGGCTGAAGACGGTGCTGCAGGCGACCTGGAGGGTCCTTTCCGCCGCACCGTCGAAGCCGAGGGGGATCGTCTTCGCCTACGACGAGGCCCAGAATCTGTCGGACCAACCGCAGCACGAGGAGTTCCCTGTGGCCCTGCTGCTGGACAGCTTCCAGTCGCTGCAGCGGCAGGGCCTTCCGCTGATGCTGGTGCTGGTCGGACTCCCGACGCTCTTCCCGAAACTGGTTGCCTCGCGGACGTATGCCGAGCGAATGTTCCGGGTCCGCTTCCTGGATCGCCTGAGCGAAGCGGAAAGCGAAGAAGCAATCCTCAAGCCCGTCGCCGACGCCCGCTGTCCCCTCCGGCTCACCGACGACTCGGTGCGCACGATCATCCAGATGTCAGGAGGCTACCCCTACTTCATCCAGTTCATTTGCCGCGAGGTGTACGACGTGTTCACGCAGCGAGCGGACCGTGGCCAGACCGCGTCGGTACCGGTGGCGGAGATCGAGCAGAAACTGGACACTGATTTCTTCTCGGGCCGCTGGTCTCGACTGACGGATCGCCAACGAGAACTGCTGTGGGTGGTCGCCCACCTCGACCATAGCGATGGCGAGTTCAGCGTACGGGACATCGTCCAAGGATCCGCGGCGCTCTCGAAGCCGTTCAGCGCCAGTCACGTCAATCAGATGCTCTCGAATCTCGCCGCACAGGGGCTGGTGTTCAAGAACCGCCACGGCCGCTACTCGTTCGCGGTTCCCCTGCTCGATCGCTTCATTCAGCGACAGACGATTGCGGCCGACGGATAGCGGCCAGCGCCGCGGACCGGCCAGCGGCCCCAAGCGGAGAATCGAGAATCGCGCTTTTGATCTTCCCGAAAGTCGAGGTGTTCCCCGGGCCCGCGCGTCCTACTCAGGCCCCGCGCCGACCGCCCGCCGGATCGAGATCATGTAGGCCACAGGATCGGCCGGGAAGGGCGCGGCGGGCGCGGCCATCGACATCCCTTCCGGCAGGAAGTTGCCTCGCCGTGATCGCTGGTGAAGCTCCAGCCGGTCGAGTCCGGTGCGGAACGCCTCGATCAGGCGTTTCGGGTCCACGTCGACGCCGATGGGGTTCCGCGCGAAGTCGCCGCCCTTCATCCACTCCAGGAGCGCTTCCCTGTTCGGGTAGTTGTCGTACTGGAGTTCGAGGCCGTTGCCGTCGGGGTCCTTGTAGTAGAAGGACGTCGTGCCGCCGTGATCGGTGCACCAGTAGGGCTCGACTCCTTCGTCGCGGAGGCGCTCGTAGGTGGCGAAGAGGTCCTCGGGCCCCGCGTACTGGTAGCCGACGTGGTCGAGGCCTTCCTGGGTTGGAGCCTGGTCCTGTGACTGGGGCAAGTTCGCGATGGCGATTCGATGGTGCTCCTGGTCGAAGCTGAGCCAACTGAACATCTCGTTCTCGAAGAACGCCTCGCAGCCGAGCACCAGCTTGTAGAACGCGCGCATCGCGTCGAATCGCTTCGTGCGCAGGAAGATGTGGTGGATGTAGCCGGGGCGGATGGTGGAGTTCGAAGACACGATGGACTCCTTGCTGGGATTGTTGCGGGGTCGAATCGTCTGGTCAGGCCGCCGCGACGACGTTGCGAAGCACGCCGACCCGGTCGGCCTCGAGTTCGACGACGTCGCCAGCGCGGAGGAATTTGCCCTGGAACACCCCGACGCCGGCCGGCGAACCGGTCAGCATCACGTCGCCCGGTTCGAGCTGCATGAAGCGCGAGACGTGCGCCACGCAGCGGGACACCGAGTGAACGAAGTCCGTGGTCCGCTCGTCCTGACGTACTTCGCCGTTGACCCGGGCCCGGAGGCGGATGTCGAGCGGCTCGGCGAACTCGTCGGTGGTGACCAGCGCCGGCCCCATCGGCTTGAACGTGTCGAGGCCTTTTGCGTGGCTCAGGGAGTACTCGGGACCCTCGAAGGACTTTCGCTGGAGATCGCGGGCCGAGACGTCGTTGGCGAGCGTGTAGCCCGCCACGTGTCGCAGCGCGTCGTCCTCGTCGATGGAGGCGCCGCCTACGCCGATCACGGCAGCCAGCTCGATCTCGTAGTCGACCTGGTCGGGCGCGACAGCGGGCAGCACGATCTCCTCGCCGGGGCCGATGACGGCGCTTCCCGGTGCCAGGAAGAACACCGGCTCGGACGGCGGCTCGATGCCTCGGGCCTTGAGGAACTCACGCGTCTCCTCGACGTGGCTGTGGAAGTTGATGCCCATGCCGATGACCTTGCCGGGGCGCAGGACCGGCGCGCGGAGGGTGGCGTCGCCGGGCGCGCAACGCCGCTTCGACTCCGCATCGCGAACGGTGCCGAGTTCCGGGTCCGCTCGGAGCGCCTCGCCGAGGTCCTCGTAGGGGAGATCGAGGATCTCGAGTTTACCGCCGGCCGCCTCGAGGGCGATTCCTTCGGTCGTCGTGAACAGTCTCATGCTTCCTCCACGTTCGCAGGCGTAGCCGTGCAGTAGACAGCGGCGAGCGCGGCTCCCAGACCCGCCTCGAGCTCGGAGCTTCCATCCGGGTCTCTCCAGGCGACGTGACCGTCCGGGCGCACGAGGAGGGCACCATCCGGACCGATGCCGCTGATCGCCTGCCACTCGCCGCGGGGATCCGCCAGCGCCGCGCCGTCGCCGATCGCGTGAGCGGCAAGCCCGAGGGACTCGGCGGCGGCGACCCAGCGCGCACCTCCGGCGCCGCAGATGACGGTCGGCCGGGACGGGTCGACGAGATCCAGGGTGGAAACACGGCCGCCCTCGCCTTCGACCCAGGCGTGGGGCAGACGGCTGCCCGGCCGGGTCGAGGGCACGAAGTCGAAGGTCGACGTTGCGGGCGCAGGTGGCGAGGTCCCGTCCGGAACCAGCGCGCCGCGCTCGTAGTGCTGGCCGAGGTCCAGGCCCAGCATGTCGAAGTGCTCCCTCTGTCCGTCGATCGCCGCCTGGATCGCGCTCCGGCGCTCCTCCTGTTCGGGCAGCCGCCGTAGGTCCGCCCGCGCCTCGTCAGGTGCGAGGCCCGGATCGACCTGCAGGGCTTCGACCACCTCGATCATCTTCAGGTGATTCGACAGGCTCTGCTCCGCGTTCACCGACGCGACGGGTTGCCGCTCCTGGTCGTAGGTGGCCAGCAGCCGCTCGTCGGCGCGTCCTCCGAGCACCGCCGCGATCTTCCAGGCGAGATTGAAGGCGTCGGCGACGCCGGTGTTCATGCCCATGCCGCCGGTCGGCGGGAAGCGGTGCGCGGCATCGCCGACGAGGAAGATCCGCCCGTCGCGGTAGCGGTCGGCCACCTGACAGGTCATCTGCCAGAAGCCGGTTTCCCGAATCTCGAAGTCGGCCTCGGCGCCGATGGCGTCCTCGACGAGCTGCCGGCAGCGCTCAGGGGTGAACGACTCCTGCGACACCCGTTCCGGATCGTACGGGTGCATGAAGATCCAGGTCGAGTCGATGTCGTGGGCGATGAAGACCGCGGGCTCAAGCGGATCGAGGTGCCAGTAGAGCAGGCCGGGGTGCTCCTCCACGACGTGGCGGAGATTGCCCTGGACGAATACCGAGAGGTAGCTCTGGACGTGGGCCGGTCCCTCCATGCCGATGCCGAGCGCGCGTCGCACCGGACTCCCCGCGCCGTCGCAGCCGAGCAGGTAGCGACTGCGGATCTCCAGGTTCTCGCCGGTCTTGTGATCCCGAGCCTCCGACACGACCCCGTTCTCGTCCTGCGTGGCGCCGAGCCACTCGACCTCGAAGTCGATCGAGGCGCCCGCGTCGCTGGCCGCGTCGAAGAGCACGGGCTCCAGTCGATGCTGGGGAATGTTCATCGTGGGCGTCGGCGTCGAGGCGAACGTCTTCATGATGCGTTCGGGCGATCCCAGTTGGAGGTCGCCGATCACCGGGCCGGCCAGCGTCTGGACCCAGCGGATCGAGCCCTGGTCCTGGGGTCTCGTGGCGACGGCGACCGTCTTCTCGGCCGGAATGCCGGCGGCCCGGAAGATCTCCATGCTTCGAGCCGAGACAACATGCGCCTGCGGCGCCGTGTGCAGGCCGGACCGTCTCTCCAGCACCCGGTTGGACACGCCCATCCGGCTGAGCAGCCGGGAGCAGCAGAGCCCGACCGGTCCGGCTCCGACGATCAGAACGTCGACGTCGTTCTCGTGTCGTGTCATGGGTCTCCTTCGTCCTCCACGCGGTAGCGCTCGGCCTCGGCGTCGTAGTCCTCGAATCCGACCATGCGCCGCAGACGCTCGAAGTCCACGGCGCGGTCAGGCTGCTCGCCGCTTCCCAGGGCTCGAAGAGCGTCGAGCATCGCCGCGGTGGCGGCGGAGAGAAGCGTCAGCGGGTAAGCAGCGATCCTGTAGCCGATCTCCTCGAGCCGCTTGGGCGGTAGCAACGGTGTGTCGCCTCCCTCGACCAGGTTCGCCATCTTCGGGCCGGGGACCGCTTCGCAGAACGCGGCCATCTCGCTCTCGGACCGCGGACCTTCGAGGAAGAGGATGTCCGCGCCGAGGTCGGCGAAGGCCCGGCAGCGGGCGATGGCTTCGTCCAGTCCGTCGGTGGCGCGAGCGTCGGTGCGGGCCATGACCAGAATGTCCGCGCCTTCATCGCGCGCGTCGGCCGCGGCGCGGACCCGCGACAGGGCCTCGGCGCGGGAGACGACCCGCTTGCCGCGGGTGTGCCCGCAGCGCTTGGGCGCCTCCTGGTCTTCGATCATCACGCCCGCGAAGCCGGCGGCCGCGTAGCTCGTCACCGTGCGCTTGACGTTCAGGGCGTTGCCGTAGCCGGTGTCGCCGTCGCCGATCACCGGCAGCCGGGTGGCCGCACAGATGTTGCGGCCCTGGTCGAGCATCTCGCCGAAGGAGATGAGACCCGTGTCCGGCATCCCCAGGCGGCTGGCGGAGACGGCGAACCCGCTCATGAAGGTCAGCTCGAATCCCGCCTGCTCGATGAGCCGGGCGGAGAGCGCGTCGAAGCAGCAGGGCATCACCCGGAGTCCGGGAGCGTCGAGCAGGGCGCGCAGCCGCGCCGCGGGGGAGGAGTTCATGCGGCCAACGAACGTAACATCTGCTCTCTAGGGCATCGAGCGGATGACGAGGAGATCCCATGGCTGAGTTCAGCAGGCCTACCCGAGGCCCGATCCGGGGCATCCACCACATCACGGGGCTGGTCGGTTCCGCCGCCAACGACCTCCGGTTCTACCGAGATGTGCTGGGGCTCCGCCTGGTGAAGAAGACCTGCAATCAG
Organism: Acidobacteriota bacterium; assembly: GCA_028875725.1. Lineage (NCBI taxonomy): Bacteria > Pseudomonadati > Acidobacteriota > Acidobacteriota bacterium. The sequence goes on along the minus strand of JAPPCR010000015.1, from coordinate 629,825 downwards.
GAGAACCCGACCTCCGGCTGGCACTTCTTCTTCGGTGACCGCCTGGGCCACCCGGGGACGATCATGACGAACATCGTCCTCGAGGGCATCCCGATGTCGCCGGCCGTCGACGGTCGCGGTTCGATCACCGACGTGAGCTACTCGGTGTCGTCCGGGAGCCTGGACTTCTGGCGGGAGCGACTGACCGCGGCGGGCTGCACATGCACCGATCGCCCGGCCCGGTTCGGCGACCCCGTCCTCCACTTTCGGGACTTCGACGGCATCTCGTCGGAACTCGTCGGCTGCGAGGACGCCCGGATACCGGAGCTGGCCGACCTTCCCGGGGAGCACCAGATTCGCGGCTTTCACCACGCCACGGTCGCGCCGCGCATTCCCGAGCTGACCCTGCAGTTCCTCGTCGGCGTCCTCGGTTTCGAAGTGGTCGCCACCGAGGGCAGCCGCACGCGGCTCGCCGTAGGCGGCAACGAGCCCGGCAAGCTGATCGATGTCGTCGAGCGAGGCGACGGGCCCTGGGGGCGGCACGGTCTCGGCGGCCTGCACCACATCGCGCTGACGGTCGACAGCGTCGGGGACATGGAACGGTGGACCCGGATCCTGGCCGGTGCCGGCCTGATCGTGACCGGGGCTCGGGACCGCGGCTGGTTTCACTCGACGTACTTCACTGCCCCTGGAGGCATCAACCTGGAGCTGTCGAACCTCGACCCGGGCTGGACGGTGGACGAGGACCTCGACTCGCTGGGGACGATCCTCTCGCTGCCGAAGCACCTGGAACCCCAGCGGGAAGCGATCGAGGCCGCGCTTCCTCGCGTCGAGTTCTGACCGGCCGAGCCGCCATGATCGAGCCCTACGATCGCGTTCCCTTTCCCGTCTTCTTCCGCGAGGAAGCCGACTTTGGCGACGTCTACGGCGGGCCGGGCGGCTTCGTCTTCTTCGACAGTCACCTGCTGCGGCCGCGCGAGCGCGCCTCGAAGACGGTCGTCATCTTCAACCACCCGATCGGCGGCGGCGCCTGGTTGCCGCTGGTGCGGGGACTGGCGGCGGCGGGCCACCACGTCATCTACTGCAACGGGCGCTATCGGGGGAACGACACGGCCCTCATCATGGAGAAGTGCGTGGTCGACCTCGGCCGCACGATCCAGCACGCGAAGGAGGAACTCGGCTACGAGCGCGTCCTGCTCGGAGGGTGGAGCGGCGGCGGCTCGCTGTCGCTCTACTACCAGCAGCAGGCGGAGAACCCGACCGTCACCCACACGCCGGCCGGAGACCCGTACGACCTGACGGCGGCCGGGTTGGTTCCGGCCGACGGCGTGATGCTGCTGGCCGCCCACATCAGCCGCGCCGGAACGCTCACCGAGTGGATCGATGCCTCGATCCTCGACGAGCGCGAGCCGCACCGGAAGGACCCGGAGCTCGATCTCTACAACCCGGACAACCCGAATCAGCCGCCCTACTCGGACGAGTTCCTCGAGCGCTACCGGCGGGCGCAGGTCGCCCGCAACGCGCGGATCACGGCCTGGGCGGTCGAAAGGCTGGCGGCTCTGAAGAGCGAGGACGGCGCCCAAAAGGAACACTGCTTCGTCGTCCAGGGAACGATGGCGGATCCGCGCTGGCTCGATCCGGCGGTGGATCCGAACGGCCGGGCCCCGGGCAGGTGCTATCTCGGCGACCCGGAGACCGTGAACACGGGGCCGACCGGTCTGGCGCGCTTCACGACGCTGCGGAGCTGGCTGTCGCAGTGGAGCCTCGGGAAGTCGAACGCCGATGGCCTGGCGTGCGCGGCGGAGATCAGCGTTCCGGTGCTCGTTGTCAACAACGGCGCGGACGACGCGTGCACGCCGAGCCACGCGCGGCGGCTCTACGCCGCGGTGTCCCACGACGACAAGGAGTTCCGCGAAATCGCCGGGGCCACCCACTACTACCTCGGGCAGGGCGACAAGCTCGCCGAGGCGGTGGCCATCTGCGGCGCCTGGATCGACCGCTGAACCGGAGGTGCGAACGTGAACCGACGACAATTCCTCAGATCGGGCGCCGCGGCCGGCGTCGTCGCCCTGGTCGGCGGCCCCTCTTTAATCCGCGCCGCCGACGGCGGCGTGCTCCTCGGCTTCGTCGGCGACCTGCTCACCGACCGCGACGATCCGGACGAGGCCTACGCGCCGGTGCGCGATCTACTCGCCGCGCCGGACGTGCTGTTCGGCAACCTGGAGGGGCCGTACTCCGACAATCCCCGATCGGTGCCCAGCGCCGGGTTGGCCCTCGTGCCGCCGGCGCGCAATCTCGACGTTCTGAGCCGGGTCGGCTTCGACGTGCTGTCGCTGGCCAACAACCACATCCTCGACGGGGGGCGCGAGGCGATGCTCGAGAACCGGCAGCGCCTGCACGAGCAGGGGGTCAGTACCTGCGGCGCCGGCGGCAGCCTCGAGGAGGCCCGCGCTCCCGCGATCCTCGAGGCCGGCGGCGTGAAGGTCGCCTACCTCGCCTACGCCTCGGTCTTCCCCCGCGGCTACGAGGCACGGGGCAGCCTTGCCGGACTGGCGCCGCTCAGGGCTCACAACTTCTACCAGGACCTGATCGACGACGCCTACACGCCGGGCGCCGACCCGCGGGTATCGACCGTGCCCGACAAGGCGGACCACGACAACCTCGCGGCCGACATCGCGGCCGCGAAGGAGCAGGCGGATCTGGTCGTCGCCAGCTTCCACTGGGGCGACCACTTCAAGGCTCACCACCTGACCGACCACGAGCTGCGCACCGCCCGCCTGTGCATCGACCTGGGGGTCGACATCGTCGTCGGCCATCACCAGCACGTCCTGCGCGGCATGGAGTGGTACCGCGACCGGCCGGTGTTCTACGGCCTCGGCCACTTCGTCTTCGACGTCCGGCTGGACCGCTGGCCGGAGGAGATGGTCGCCGCCATGCCGGTCCTCGACGACGATGCGGACTACTACGGCGTGGCGCCGCGCAGGGGCTGGCCGCTGATGCCGCTGCACCCCGAGGCCCGGATGACCGCTCTGGGCTACGTCAGGCTCGCGGAGGGGACGCCCTCCGAGTTCGGCTTCGTGCCCTGCCGGCTGAATCCGGAAGGCGCCGTGCGCGCGGTCGATCCGGAGTCACCCGAGGGCCGGGAGGTCGTGGACTACGTCGATCACGGCTGTGCGAGCCAGAACCTGAACGGCCGCGTGGACAGGACGGGTTACGTCGACGTGGGTGGACATCGCGGCGTGCGCATCCTGCCGGCGGAGGAGCGGGCAGGAGACCCCTAACGAAGTAGGTCGACGAAGTCTCGGGGACTCAGCACGACGACCCCCTTGTAGGAAGAAACGTCGAGCAGGTCCCGGTCGCCGCTGACCACGTAGTCAGCCCCTGCCGCCAGGGCGCACGCGAGGAACTTGTCGTCGTCGGTGTCCCGGGAAACCGATTCCGGAAGCGGAGGCGACGGAACAAGAGTGGCCGAGACAGCCAGGAGTTCCAAAGCCGGCCTCAAGTCGACGGCCGGGAAGCGATCCGCCAGTTCCTCGCCGACGCGCACATACTCTTCGACAATCTCGCGAGAGAGGACGACCTCCGCCTTGCCGTTCCGCCACGCTTCCAGGACCCGACCTGGGGTGCCTCCGAAGAAGACTCCGGACACGAACACGTTCGTGTCGAGTACGACCTTCACCGGGAGCGAACGGCTGCGATCGCCGAGGCAACGTCCGATCGCTTCATGCCCGCGCGACGGGCCGCTTCGCGTGCTCGCTCCATGACCTCATCGAACTCGCGTATCGAGGGTGCAGCGATCGGTTTGAGCACGATCGTGTCCCCTTCCCCGATGACCACGAACTGAACGCCGGGCTCGAGCCCCAACCGCGTTCGGATGGCACCGGGAATCACAACCTGGCCCTTCGAGGACATCTTGGTCGTCTGAATCTCGGCCATGGCGAGAATCTTACCAGTAAGACGGCCGGTTTGCGACTAGTCCAGCCGCGGAAGCGGCGCCGGCACGTAGAGGATCGGGTCCCTGCCGTCGTAGCAGACCCAGCACTGGCCGGTCTCGCCGCCAGTCACCGCCTCGATGACGGCATCCGCGACCTGGGCGGGCGGCATGAGCCGAAGGTCGGCCTCCCTCACGAACTCGTCGGCCTCGGGGCCGAAGATCTTCGTCTCGACCGCGGCCGGGCAGATCGCGTTGAGCGTGATTCCGCGCTCGGCGAGAGGCGGTGCGAGCCCGCGAACCAGGCCGACCACGGCGTGCTTGGTCATCGTGTAGACGGGGTCCACTTCCCACGTCGCCAGCCCGGCAACCGAGGCCGTGACGACGATCGCTCCGCCGCCCCGGTTCTCCAGCGCTTGCACGGTCGCACCCACGCCGAAGACGACGCCGTCGATGTTGGCCCCCGTGACGCGGCGATAGGCGTCCGTCGGCATGGCGGCGATGTCGAAGGCGGGAAAGCCGCCCCCGGCGGCCGGATAGGTCGTCACGCCGGCGTTGAGGTGGACCAGGTCGAGGCCACCGTGAACCTCGACGACCCCGGAGACGACGCGGGTCCAGGCGTCCCGGTCGCTGACGTCCAGGTACGCGAACTCGCCTCCGACCGCGTCCGCGACGCCCCGCCCCGCGGCTTCGTCGAGATCCGTGACGACGACGTGCGCCCCCCGGCCGGCAAGCGCTTCGCAGGTGGCGCTGCCGATGCCGGATGCGCCGCCGGTGACGAGGCAGATCTTGTTGTCGAAGTCAGCCATGGTGCCTGAGCCCTCAGAGGATGATGGAGAGATTCTCGCCCATCAGCACGGTGTCGTCGATGATTACCGTGCGCCGCCGCAAGCGGAAGTCGCCGTCGCTGCGACCCAGGAGATCGCGGCGCTGGGCGGTGAGGAAGCTCCGCTCCCGCGGGCCGCGGCTCTTGAAGGCCATGAGCCCCGAGAAGACCTCGATCCCGCCGTCTTCGTGGACTTTTCCCGGCTCGACGTTGCCGACGATGCGGCGGGTGATGGACGGCGGCATCTCGGCCCAGGCCATGCCCGACTGCAGCCGTTCGATGCGCGTCCTGATCCCCGCGTAGTCGTCGTCGATCAGGAACACATCGGCTGCCTGGGTGAGCTCCCGCTCGACGGTCCAGGCGCCGAAGTCGCCGACGTCGCCCTGCGCGGTGAGGTAGCGGGTCGGGACCTGGTAGCGGACGCCAACGTCCACCATCTCGAGCCAGAGGTCGTAACGCCGCTCGTCGAGCAGGCGGGCCTCCCGCGCGTACCAGAGCTGCAGGTCGGCGAGCAGTTGAGCGTCGACGGGCGTCATGCCGACTCCCCGGTCATCTCGCGGACCCAGCGCAGGTAGAAGCCGCGCTGGTTGATGTCGCTCGCGGTCAGGCCCACCTCGCCAGGCAGCCCCGCAACCTCCCCTTCGTGCCCCAGGCCCATCGACAGGTTGAGCCGGTGTTTCCGGGCCTGGTGGCCGACCGTGTTTCTCGTCACGCCGGTCCAGTTGGCGGAGTCGTCCTGCTCGAAGGCGCCGGCGGGGCCGAACGCGGCGATCGATCGCTGGATCAGGATGTCCTTGACCCGCTGCGGGGCGTCCCGGTCGACCATGCAGTAGGACCAGAGCTCGACCTCGCCGGGGCCGATCGGGTGAATCACCCGGATGGAGTTGAGGATGGGGATCATGCCGAGCGTGGGGAACACGAGGCCATGGATCGGGAACAGGCGCGGCCTCATCTCGCCGAGGCGCTCCCTCATCTCCCCGGCGATCGATTGCAGGTACTCATTGACCTCCTCGTCGAAGCCGCCGCGCTCTCCGGGGGAGATTTCCTCGGGAATGATGTCGACGCCGATGCCGTGGCCGAGCTCGGGGCGGATCTCGCGGGCCATCGGGATCGGCGCGGCGCGGCTCTCGATCGGTCTCGGCAATTGCGATCCGTGGGTGAAGCCGACGTGGTACTCGTCGCCGACGTGATTCTCGGCGACGACCTTCCAGTTGGCGGGGATCCGCCAGCGCTGCACGCCCAGCAGCTCGGTGCCGCCGGCGCGCCGGTCGAGCAGGATGTCGAGGTACCACGCCATGTGGCCGAGGTAGTCGGCGAGCGGCTCGGCGTCCGGGTCGAAGTTGCCGAAGACGAGTCCCTTGTAGCTCTCGACCCGCGCCACCCGGACGAGGCCCCACTCCTCCTTGTCCAGCTCGCCGTAGTAGAGCTGCTTCTCGCCGGGTGCCGCCAGCAGCTTGCCGTCGCAGGCGTAGGCCCAGCCGTGGTAGCGGCAGTTGAACGACTTCGCCACGCCGCGGTCCTCGTGGCAGAGCTGCGCGCCCCGGTGCCGGCAGAGGTTCAGGAAGGCGCGGACCTCGCCCTCCAGCGTGCGGGTGACGAGAATCGGCTCCTCACCCATGTGGGTGCGAAAGAACGAGCCGGGCTCGGGCAACTGGCTCTCGTGGCCGAGCAGTAGCCAGCAGCGGCCGAAGATCCTCTCCTGCTCGAGCCGGTAAAGCGCCTCGTCGGCGAAGATGTCGGGCCGGATCCAGGAGGCGTCGGGCGCCACGCTCCGTTCGATCAGGTCAACGCAGGCGTTCATCGTGCGCCGCCCGACCAGATCAGGCTCGGGTCGTCGTCGCCGAGCACCTCGACCCGGCGCCGCCAGCCGAGGTCCGGCCCGACCAGGGCGATGACCACGACGCCGGCGACCGCCCAGCCGACCGGCCCGATCATCCCGCCGTACGAGCGGCCGACGAGCTGCTCGGCGCCGAACATGTTGCCGACGTGGTTGAGGACGCCGTGGATGAGGATCGCCGGGATGACGCTGCCGCCCGCGGCGTTGACGAAGTAGAACGCGACGATCGTCATGCCGATCGTCGACAGGAAGAAGATCAGGTGCCACTGCACCAGGGCGGCGAGAGTCTGCTGGCCGGACAGGATTCCCGGGATCTCGCGCGGGAAGTGCCACAACGCCCAGAGGACGCCGAGCACGACGCAGGCAACCAGGGGGTTGCTCCACTTGCGGACGAGCAGCGGCAGGGCGTAGCCGCGCCAGCCGAGTTCTTCGAGCAGCGCGCCCTGGTTGAGAAAGCCCGCGACAAGGAGGGTCACGACGAAGGTCCGCCAGTCCAGCAGCCCGATGTGGGCGACCGCGTTCGGAACCCTGGCCGGGTCGCCGAAGAGCTGCTCGACGATCAGCAGGCTGCTCACGAAGGTCACCAGGAAGCCGACCAGGATGGCGTAGAGCTGGGCGCCTTCGCGAAGGCTCACGTTGCCGCGGATGGGGCGGTAGAGACCGACCAGGGCGCGAAGCCCGAGCCGCTTCCAGCCGATCCAGACGATCAGCAGCGCGGCCAGCGTCGGCGCGAAGGGGAACGAGAACATGGGCAGCAGGATCGACATCTTGCTGGCGGCCGCCTGCATGTACAGCAGGACGCTGTCGCCGTGGTGGTGGAGTGTCGGGTGCGCCGCCCGGGTCGCGTCCCGGTAGCCCACGAACTCGCCGTAGGCGCTGTAGTCGGGGCCGCGTTCCCCCTGCAGCACGACCTCGACCGTCATCAGGTAGATCCAGGCCAGCAGGCCGATCAGCACGGCCGCGGCGTAGAAGGTCCAGAAGGGATGGCGTCGGATCAGGTCGCGCATTGGTGTCTTGCCCTCCTCATCGGATGTGCTCGGCGACGGTCGCGATCAGCGCGTGGTGCCAACCGGTGGCCGCGTCGGTGCGGTTGACGGTGCCGGCGAAATAGATGCCCGCGGCGGGGTCGTGGTCCATCTTCGCGCCCCAGGCGCCCGAGTGTCCCCACAGCTCGCCGGCCTGGTAACCGGTCCTGAACAGCCCGAGCCCGACACCGGTTCGCCGCGGCGCGAGACCCGGCGGCTGCTGCCAGGCGGTCATGTCGCGCAGGGTCGGGTCGGAGCCGTAGAGCTTCCGGTCCATCAGCGCTCGCAGGAAAAGGACGAGGTCTCCGGCGGTGGTGACGAGGCCGCCGCCGCCCCAGTCGAAGGACAGGTTCCCTCCCGAGCTCAACACGGCCGTGCCGCGGGCATGGACGTCGGACTCCGGCTGTCGACGGGGTCCGAGCGGCGGATCGTCCCGGTAGGCCAGGTAGGTGTCGCCGAGACCGCAGGGCTCGATGATCCGGTCCCTCAGGTTCGCGTGGTAGCTCTCGCCGGTGACTCGCTCGACGAGCAGCGCGAGCAGGACGAAGGCGGTATCGCTGTAGTGGAACGCGGCGCCCGGCTCGAACAGCGCCTCGGCCATGTCCGGCTGCGACAGGTAGTAGTTGATGACGCCGCGTTCGTTCTCCGCGTCGCCGTCCGGCAGCCAGGGGGACCACGCGACGGTCATGTCCCGCGTCGCGTTGCTGCCGATGATCGATCCCGGCGCCGCTCCGCCGGCATCCGCTGAGGTCCGGGAGCCGTCGTCGACGAAGGCGTCGCGGAACCCCGAGGTGTGCGACAGCATGTGACGGAGGGTGACGCCGGCCAAGGCGGGCCGCCCGCCCCGTGTGAGGAGCCGCTCCTGCACCTCGTCGGGGAAGACCTCGAACTCGACGTACCTGGCGTCGACCCCGGCGCGCCCGAGGGCGCCTTCCTCGGCGAGCTGAAGCACGAGGAGCGCGGTCATCGACTTGCTCACGCTCGCCGTATGGAAGCGATGCCTGGGCGTCATCGCCTCGCCGGTGTCCTCGCGGGCGACGCCGACGGCGTGCTCATAGGCGAAACCCGCCGCCGGCGCCTCGATGCGCGCCACCGCGTTCCTGGCGCCGGCCGCCGACTGGCCTTCGAGCAGCGAGTCGAGCTCGCGCTCGAGGCTGCTGGAAGCGTTCGTGGCCGGCGCGTTCTGCGTCATCCCGGGACCTGCCGGGTGGTGGCCGACAGCCGCGTCTCGCGGCGGCGAATGAAGCGCCGGATGACGGCATGGCGCTCCGCGGTGAGCGGATAGCGGAACAGGACGACGCCGCAGGCCAGCAGGAACACGGGCGCGACGACGCCGACGATGACCTGGAGCCCGAGGTTCGCCGACGCCGTGTTCTCCGGGATCGCCGGGTCGTACCCGACCCAGGCGAGCAGGAAGTAGCCCAGCGAGTAGCCGACCGCGTTCATGCCCTTGTAGATCAGGTGCTGGAGGGCGAAGTAGTTGCCGGTGCGCTGCTTGCCGCTCTTCATCAGGTCGTAGTCGGCGGTGTCCGTGAGCATCGCCATCGGCATCATCATGTGCGGCGCCTGGAAGATTGAGATCGCGGCGCCGAACAGCGCGATGACGAAGAACGGCGTCGCGCCGGGCGGCATGACGAAGATCAGCGGGAAGACGAGCGCCTGACCGAGAACGCCGAGCCCCCAGGTCCGGTGCTTGCCGAGCCTGAGCGCCAGCCAGCCGGTGGGCGGCATGGCTGCGACCTGAACCACGATGACGATGAGCAGGAAGATGGATACCCGGTCGCCGAAGCCCCAGTAGTTGGACAGCGCGATGATGAGCACGGAGTACGACACGCCGGAGGCGATGTAGTTCAGCGACTCCGCGGTCATCAGCGACCAGAACGGGCCGTTGGCCCGGACCGCCTTGAAGGACTCGATGATCGACGTCTGGGGCTGGCCGGCGCTGCGACCGACCGGCGCGCCGATGCACGCCGCCCCGAGCAGCAGCGGGATCAGCGCGATGCCGATCCAGCCGAACAGGGCCATCGTGTCGCGGTTGAACTCGGCCGAGGCCAGGAGTCCGACGGATTCGTGGGCGAGCAGCGGCGGCAGGATGAAGAAGAGGAGGCCTCCGACGAGTAGCGCCGTCGTCAGGTAGAGCGACAGTCGGGAGCGCTCGCTGTAGTCGTCGGAGAGTTCGCTCGACCACGCGCGGAGCGGGATGTTCATGACCGTCATCGCGACGTAGTAGAGGAGCAGGCCCAGCAGGAAGTACCAGTTGCCGGCGCCGGCCGGGGGCATGAAGAAGACCCACATGGCGAGCATGCCGAGGAGAGAGCCCGCCAGGAGCCAGGGCTTGCGGCGGCCCCAGCGGCCCTTCGTCGCGTCCGACAGGTAGCCCATCGGCGGATCGGTCAGGGCGTCCGCTATCCGGGCGACGAGCATCGCCGTGCCGATACCCGCAGTCGTCGCCGCGGTGTGCTGGGCGTAGAACGCGGCCAGGACCGCCGGCATCGGAGGAATGAACAGCGCGAGCGGAATCCCCGGGCTGGCGTAGAACAGCAGATGTCGCAGCGGGACCCGCTTGGCCAAGCGTCGTTCTCCTTGCCGTAGTCCGGTTCAGTATAGTCAGAAGTGACCCGCAAGTCAGTTTTGCGCGAGTTGGAGGACACCGTGCGCATCGACCACATCGAGACCATTCACCTCTACTTCGAGTACCCGGAGGGGAAGGGCTGGGTGGGGCCCTGGGGCAGGGTCAAGGGCCGCCTCGCTTCGCTGATCCGGGTGCACACCGACGACGGCCGGGTCGGAACCGGCTCCGCCTACTCGCATCCGGAGCTGGTGGAGGTGACGGTCAAGCACCTGCGCCCGTTCCTGATCGGTCTCGATCCGCTCCAGATCGAGAGGATGTGGTGGCGGCTGTTCTTCCGCACCAACTGGTACGGCCGCAAGGGCGTGGCGCTGACGACGATGGGCGGCCTCGACCAGGCGTTCTGGGACCTTCTCGGCCAGCAGGAGGGGAAGCCGGTCTGGGAACTGCTCGGCGGCGAGGATTCCCGCGTCCCGGCCTATGCCAGCGGCCTGCTCTACAGCTCACCCGAGACCGTCGCCGATACGGCGGTCCGCATGGTCGAGAAGGGCTTCCGGCGGGTCAAGTTCCGGACCGGCGTCGACGAGCAGTACGACCGCAAGACCGTCAGCCTGACCCGCGCCGCCGTCGGCCCGAAGATCGACCTGATGGCCGACGGAACCCGGCGCTACAACCTGGAGATGGCGACCTCGCTGGCGCGGCACCTGGTGGAGCACCGGATCTTCTGGTTCGAGGAGCCCTTCCAGCCGCTGGAGATCGACGACCTGGTGGCGTTGAGGCAGGTCGCCGGCCTGCCGATCGCGGTGGGAGAGTGCGAGTTCGGCGTCGAGGGCTTTCGCGAGCTGATCCGCTGCGGCGCCGCGGACATCCTCCAGGCCGACGCCAGCCGCTGCGGCGGCATCAGCGAACTGAACAGGATCGCGGAGATGACGAAGAGCGCGGGGCTCCAGTTCGCGCCCCACAGTTGGTGCGATCCGGTCGCCGTGATCGCAAACGGCCACGTCGTGGCGGCGCACCGGCACGGGCTGACCGTCGAGGTCGATCAGACCGGCAACCGGTTCATCGAGGGTCTGCTGGGGGAGCCCTTGACGGTCGAGGACGGCCTGCTCGATCTCGGCCGGCGTCCCGGACTCGGCATCGAACTCGATCCCGACTTCGTCGAGGCGCACCGGTTGCCCGACGTCACGCAGATTCCGGACGGGAACCACGGCGACATGATCTTCGGGTTCCACGCCACCGACCCGATCCCGCCGTACACGACGCTGGACGGGCGGCGGCTCGACTTCGACTAAGGCGGAGCGTCCTCGGCGCGTCGAAGGCGCCGCACACCGGGTGCGCCGGCGTCCCCGCCGGCATCCGCTCTAACGCCGGCCCGTCTGTTCGACCAGCTGCCGAAACCTCGACGACTTCGGCAGCTCCGGATCGCCCCCGAAGGCGGCCCGGTAGATGATGAGACTGTGCAGGTCGACGAAGGAACGCCGCTTTGCCGGCGTGTGGTGCCAGGCGTCGTCGATGCGATGGCGGGCGAACAGCGCCTGGTCCATGCCGTCGCCGAGAGCGTTGACCAGCTCGCGGAGCGGTCCCCGATCCTTCGCGTCGATGCCGAGGAATGAGACCAGGAACGACACGATCCGGTCGGCGATCTCGCGGTTCCGGCGGTTCCAGAGTTCCGCGAACGGCTCCTCGACATCGGTCATGCGCACCAGGCAGCGGATCATCCCGGAGTTCTTCCGGAACACGTCCGCGTACCAGGCAACGATCGTGCGGACCATGGCGTAGGCGTCCATGTCGAGGTCGAGTCCCGGGAAGGTCGACATCTCGTAGGCGACGTACTCCCGGCACAGCTCCTCGAGAAAGGCGCTCCTGCTGTCGAAGTAGATGTAGAAGGCGCCCTTCGCGACCCCGGCCTGGCTGCTGACCCGGCTGATCATCAGCGAGTCGACGTTGGTCGTCTGCAGCAACTCGCAGCCGGACGCCATCAGGCGAACCCGCGTCCGCTCGCCCTTGGCCTTCCGGAGGCCTTCCTCGGCCGCCAGCGCCTCATGGAAGGCGGCGGGTCGCCGCGGCCTACCCACGATACGCAGACGGGTGGAGACGTTGGCCTCGGGCATCAGGAGGTGCCGCGGTTGAACACGAAGTAGTCGTACGAGGCCCGCGCGATCTCCGCGATCACCGGTTCCATCGCCGCGTTGGACGGCAGCCTGGACTGCTTGACGAAGACGACGGAGATCACGTGCCCCGCATCGCCCGGCAGGGTGATGACGCCCACGTCGTTGGTCGTCTCGCCGATCGTGCCGGTCTTGTGGGCGACCGGGGTGCCCGGCGGCAGCGCTCCCGGGATCCGGTTCTCCCCGGTCTCGCAGCGGGCCATGATGTCGATCAGCAGGGCCGAGCTCTTCTCGCTGAGGATCTCCCGCTTCCAGATCTTCCGCAGAAGGGCGGCCATCGCTCGAGGCGTTGCGGTGTCGCGCGGGTCGGAGTTGAACACCTCGTTCAGCTCGGTCAGCCGGGCCTCATCCAGTTGACTCGAGTTCCCTTCCAGGATGAGACGGTTGTACTCGGCCGGCGGCATCGGCCTGGCGACGGTGGCGTCTTCCCGGCCGAGCCAGTTCGCAATGTACGCCCGGGTCGTCCGGTCCACGCGGATTCCCTCGGCGCCGAACTCCTTCATCCGCCCGGTGATGGCCTCGGCGCCGCCGGCCTCCCGAAACAGCAGGTCGGTGGCGATGTTGTCGCTGATCCGCAGCATCAGGCCGAGGACGTTCTGGATGGTCAGGCGCGAGCCGGGCGTGTCGAAGAAGTCGCTGAGGACGCCGTGAGTGACGACGTGATCGCTGGTCCGCATCGTGATGAGGTCGTCGAGCGACCTCTTGCCCTCGTCGACCTGCGCGAGGATCTCGACCGCGATCGGCACCTTGTAGGTGCTTGCCATCGGGAAGCGCTCGTCGGCGTTGAGCAGTACGCCGCGACCGGACTCGAGGTGGATCGCGGCGACTCCCACCGTCCCGAGGCTGGCCTCGGCGAGGCGTTCGATCTCGGAACCGAGGTGCTTCAAACCGGGATCGTCGCCCAGGAGTTCGAGGCGCTCGGAGGCCGAAGCCGGTGCGGCGACCAGGGCGACGATGGTGCCGGCTAGCAGGAACACGCGCAGGCGGGGACGGAAGAGGTGCAATCGAGACATCGGTTCTCCTGATGATCAGGCGTCGCTCGCGAGGCCGCGGCGCCGCGGACGGAAACTGGTATACGACTGTAACCAAACCAGCAGGGGCCGGGGAGCGGAGCGCTAGCCGGCCACGGATGAGTTCCAGGAAGCTTGGGAGGAATGAAGAGAATGGAGATACGAGGCGCCGTCCTGCGGGTGGCGATGGTCGTCCCGCTCGCGGGACCGGCCGTTGCATTCGCGGCGCAGGACGAGGTGCCTGCCTCGGCCTACGACCGCGCGGCGAAGATGCTTGGCGTCGCGTCGCTGATCTTCAACGAAACGGTGACGCCGCACTGGATCGGGGACAGCGAGGCGTTCTGGTACCGCAGCGACGACCGTGACGGCCACCGATTCTGGCGGGTCGAGCCGCTGGCGAGCGACGAGCGGCGGCGTCCGGCCTTCGATCACGCCCGGCTGGCGGCGTCGCTGAGCGGACTTCGCGACGAGCCCGCGGAGCCCCTGGCGCTGCCGTTCGAGAGCATCGACCTGTCGACGGACGGCGAGGTGTCCTTCCAGATCCCGGGCGAGAAGGGGCCCGAGTCGTTCCGATGCACCGTGGACGGCGCCGGGTGCTCGCGCGTCGAAGCGCCGGCCGCCGCGGTGGAAGAAGAGGACGAGAAGAAGGGTGACGAGGGCGCCGAGCCTGAAGTAGCTCGGCACGAGACCCCGCCACTGCCGTCTCCCGACGGGACGTACAGCCTCGTCGTACGGGATCACGACCTCTACCTCGTTACCACCGGGAGCGGCGAGGAGCGCCGCCTGACCGATGACGGCGTGCCGTTCCACGACTACGCCTCGCGTCCCGAGGCGCGGCTCTCGACGATCACCGAGAAGCGCGCGGGCGTCGTGTTTCCGCCCTCGGCCCTGTGGTCGCCTGACGGCAGGACAGCTCTCACCGTCCGCCTGGACCAGCGCGACGTGGGCGAGATGCACGTCCTGCAGACCACCGATCTCGGCGACAGCGCCCGGCCCATCCTGCACACCTTCCGCATGCCGATCCCCGGTGACGAGGGCGTGCCGTGGAGCGAGCTCCTGCTCGTGGATGCCGAGAGCGGCATGGTGAGACCGGTCGACACCGAGCGGGTCCACACGCCCTTCATGGCGCTGGCCGACCTGGGTCAGCTCTGGTGGAACGACGACGGCTCGAAGGCGTACCTGCTGCGCCGGCCGCGCGGCGCGCGCTCCATGCGGCTCGACGAGATCGACGCCTCGACCGGCGCCGCCCGCACGCTGGTGGCCGAGACCTCCAGGCACCACGTCGAGCCGACCCTCCTGATCGGCACGGGCACGCCCAACATCAGGGTGCTCGAGAGCGGCGAGGTGCTCTGGTACTCGCAGCGCGACGGCTGGGCGCACCTCTACCTGTACGGCCGCGACGGCGGTCTGCTCCGCCAGGTCACCCGGGGCGCCTGGCTGGTGCGTGACCTCGTGCATGTCGACGAGGCGTCGCGAACGGTCTACTTCACCGCGGCGGGCCTGGATCCCGCCGCCGACCCCTACCTGCGCACCTTCGCCCGCGCTTCGCTCGACCGCACGACGTCGCGCCCGGAGATCCTCACGCCCGAACCAGGCGACCACACGGTGACGGCCTCGCCAGGCGGCAAGTCGTTCGTCGACCAGTGGTCGCGCATCGACCAGCCGCCGCGGTCGCGGGTCCTGCTGCCGGACGGCCGCGTCGCGGTGGAACTCGAAGTCGCCGACTTCGAGTCGCTGGTCGAGCTGACCGCCCTGCCGGTTCCCTTCACCGTCAAGGCGCGGGACGGCAAGACGGACATCTACGGCAACGTCTTCTTCCCGCCCGGCTTCGACCCGGACGAGGAAGGAACCAGCTACCCGGTGATCGACGGCATCTATCCCGGGCCGCAGGTGCATCGGGTGACCAAGAACTGGCACGACCCGACGCTGTTCCTGAGCTACGACCTGGCGCTGGCGCAACTCGGCTTCGTCGTGGTCACGGTCGACGGCTTCGGAACGCCGCTGCGCTCGAAGGCCTTCCATGCGCGCTCGGAGGGGAACCTGCAGGAGGCCGGCGGTCTTCCCGACCACCTGGCCGCCATCCGCCAGCTCGCCGTTCGCTATCCGCAGATGGACCTCGACCGGGTCGGCGTCTACGGCCACTCCGGGGGCGGTTTCGCCTCGGCGCGCGCCATCTTCGCCTACCCGGAGTTCTACAAGGTGGCGGTGTCGTCGGCCGGCAACCACGACCAGCGGGGCTACATCCAGCTCTGGGGCGAGTCGTACCACGGCAACCCCGAGACGGTGAGCTACGAGGAGCAGGCCAACGCCTCGATCGCCCACCAGCTCGAAGGCAAGCTGCTGCTCGCCTACGGCGCCTTGGACGACAACGTGCCGCCGGCGCTGACGCTGCAGGTCATCGAGGCGTTGACGAAGGCGAACCGGGACTACGACCTGATCGTCCTGCCCTCCGGCAACCACGGTTTCATGTCCGATCCGTACTTCCTTCGCCGCAGTTGGGACTACTTCGTGCGCCACCTCGCGGGCAAGGAGCCGCCCGCGGACTACCGCCTGTCGCCGCCGGGCTCGTGAAGCTCGTCCTCGGGCACAGCCCGATCTTGGCTACGAAGCGGCTGGTGCTGGGCGCCGGCGCAATGCTCGTTCTCTGCGGTGGGCTGGCGTGCCAGTCCGAAGAGAACACCGTCGGCGTGGTTCTGGAAACCGCTCTCGGCGAGATCGAGGTACTGGTCTACCCGGACCGCGCCCCGATCTCGGCCAACAACTTCCTGGCCTGGGTCGCGGGCGGGCACTACGAGGGCGCGACCTTCTACAGGGTGACGCGCCCCGACAACACGACCGGGCCGAACCCGATCCAGGTAGTCCAGGGCGGACTCCTCGGTGAGGTCCTGCGGAGGGGAGAGTCGTCACCTCCCGGGGGCGGGCCGATACCGCCGATCGCCCATGAGACGACCGACACGACAGGCATCCCCAACGAACGCGGCACGATCGCCTACGCTCGGCTGGAGCCGGGAACCGCCGACTCGGAGTTCTTCTTCAACGTCGCCGACAACCCGGCGCTGGACACCGGCAACACGACGCGCCAGCCCGACGGCCAGGGCTACGCGACCTTTGGGCATGTGGTGCGCGGGATGGAGGTCCTCGAGGAGATCCAGGGTCTCCCGACGCTCACGGAAGCCGGGTCGGAGGTCACACGCGGCCAGATGCTGGAGCAGCCGGTGGTGATTCGGCAAGCCCGGGTCCTGGACGACTAGCTACCGCCCCCAGACCTCCTCGAAGACGCGGAGGTAGTTCTCGCCGAGGAACTTGCGGATCGTCCCGTCGCTGTGGCCTCGGCGGAGCAGTTCCTCGGTGATGGCGGGGACCTTGCCGATGTGCTCCAGGCCCTCGGGCGCGAGTTCGATGCCGTAGTGGTCGCTGCCCATGCCGATGTGGTCCGGGCCCATCACGTCGAGCGCGGTCTCGATGTCGTCGACGACCTCGGACAGGTTGCGGTGGGTGATGTGGATGAGTCCCAGCACGCCGCCGTTCTCGGCGATCGCCTCCAGCATCTTCCGGTCGCGCGGCAACTCAAGGCGCGTTCGAGGGAGCGTACCTCCGCCGAGGCGCGACTCCGGGTCGCTGTTGGGAAACATGGTGGGCGTCGTGTGGGAGAGGATGACTGGACGGTCGACGCGGTCGAGGATCTCCCAGTAGCCGCGCTCGCCGATGTGCACCAGGTCGACGACGATGTTCAGTTCCACCATCCGGTCGATCAGTGCCTTGCCGGCGGCCGTCAGCCCGCCCTGGTCGTCGGCGGCCCAGCAGCCGTCGGCGTAGATGTTGCGGCGGGTGTGGGTCAGGCTGGCCACCCGCAGGCCGAGCTTGTAGTACAGATCGAGGAAGCGCGGGTCGGCGCCCAGCGCTTCGCAGCCCTCGAAGGAGAAGACCAGGGCGACGCGTCCGTCCTTCTTCGCCTGGCGGATCTCGGCCACTGAAGTGGCGAGCACCAGGTCGTCGAGCCGCTCGACCTCGTGGTGCAGGTTCCAGGTCATCTCGAGCCCACGATGCAGCGGGCTGTTGAGCTGCTCGTCGTCGAGGTAGACCGCGCAGAGCTGCGAGGTGATGCCGCCTTCCCGCCAGCGCGGCAGGTCGTACTGGCCCATGCACCCGAACCAGACGGTGTGCGCCGACATCCCGAACAGGGCGAAGGGGCCGATGTCGAAGCCGAGCGGCGGCTGCCAGCCCTCGGAGTCGGGGAGTTCGACCCCTTGGTCGAGCTTCACCTTGCCGTCGCTGACGGGAATCAGGATGTCGCAGTGACCGTCGATCACGATCGATTCGCGGTGAAGAGCGGCGGCGCGCTCAGAGATCTCCATCAGTGTCCTCTCCCGATTCCGGCCGTTGGTGGCGGCTCAGTGCGACAGCGCCAGACCGCTGAGCAGGGTGGTCGCCGCGGCGCGCCGCTTGCCGTCCTCACCGATCGTCGCCCCGACGACGTAGCCGCGCGGCGCCCGCGACTCGATGCCGGCCGGCACGACCTTGATCTGGAGCCCGAGCCCGCGCGCCGCCTCGAGCAGTTCGGGAGAGAAGTCGCCTTCGATGACCTGCGTGCTGGGAGAACCCATGGGGCCGAACGCCGGCAGGTGCGGCGACGGAGCGTCGATCGCCTGCTTGATGTCCATCTCCCAGTCGAGCAGGTTCAGGAGGACGCTGATCGTCTTCTGGTGCAGGCCGGAGCCGATGGAGGCGAGGGCGGCCACCGGCTTGCCGTCCCGCAAGACGATCATCGGCTCGGTCGGGTCGGGGAGCCGCTTGCCGGGGCCGGTCTCGGCGATCAGCGCCTGCTGGAAGGCCGCCGAGTCGGGGATCGAGATGCCGTCGACGAAGATCGCGGTGTCGCCCCAGGCCGACGTGTTGATCGTGTGGACGACCGCGGCGACGTTGCCGTACGCGTCGATGGCGACGATGGCGTCCGAGTGCTTCGGATCGACCGGGGCGGGGACCTTCGTCAGGGGAGCGATGCCCGACTGCATCCTCTTCCAGAGACCCGCGGCGTTCTCCTTGCTGGTCCGGCCCGCCAGGGTGGCGTCGAGGTCGCCGTACAGCGTGCGGCGCATCGGTTCGGGCAGGAAGACGAGGCTCATCAGGTTGGTCATCTGGTTGACCCAGAAGAAGGTCTCCGGCGACTTCGCATAGTGACCCATGTCGCGCAGCCCGGCCGCCTCGGAGAGGTTGAGCACCTCGGCGACGTGGACGCCGCCCTGCGCCGGCAGGCCGTGGCCGTAGACGTCGAAGCCGTTGTAGGTGGAGTGCACGGGCGAGGCTGTGAGGGCTTCGTAGCTCCGCATGTCCTCCATCGAGAGCTTGCCGCCGTCGCGCTGGACCGCCTCGACCAGCCGTTCGGCCCAGGGACCGCGGTAGACGTAGTCGATCCCCTGGTCGGCGACGGCGCGGAGAGTCGAGGCGAGTTCCGGCTGCCGGAGCATGTCGCCCTCGCCAAGAAAGGCGCCGTCGTCGTCGGTGAAGATGCTGCGGGTAGAAGGCAGGCGGGAGAGCGCTTCCTTGCGCCGCTCGATCATGCTCGTGTGGATGGAGCCGAGCAGGACGCCGTTCTCCGCGTAGTGGATCGCCGGTTCGAAGAGGCTGGCCCACGGCAGCTTCCCGAAGCGGTCGTGCGTGGCGCCGAGACCGCCGAAGAAGCCCGGCACCAGGGCGGTGCGTCCGCTCGGCTGGTGCTTGGCGCCGATCGTCGTCGAGGTCGGGATCGTCATCGGCTCGGTCTCGCCACGGACCGTGTCGTAGGCGCCGTTGATGTTGAACACTTCGCCGCTCTCCGCCTCGTAGTAGACGAGGTTGAAGATCCCGGCGTAGCTGACCCAGGCGCCGCCGGCCAGCGAGATCTGGGTGAGCGCGGTGGCGATCACGGCGTCCGCGGCGGTGCCGCCCTGGCGGAGGGCTTCGAGGCCCGCCCTGACCGCCGCCGGTCCGGTGGTGCCGCTGACTACGCCGTTCTCGCCTTCGGCCAGCGGCTTGTCCGTCTCGAAGAAGGCGTTCAGCTCCTCGAGCGCCTCGCGGTCGCTCCAGTTGGCCGGGCTGAGGTCGACCGTCGCCTCGTCGGCCGCGCCGGCGAACGCGGCAGGCGTGGCGAGGACGAACCAGGCGGCGAGGCAGAGTGCGCGGAGCCTTGTCTTCTTCATCGTCTTCTCCTCAAGTGCGGGAAGCGGCTAGCAGAGCTTACGCCGACCGTGACCTGGAAGTGTGCATCCAGCGCACGAGCAGAGGCGTCAGCGCACCGAGGACCGCCGCGACGAGCAGAGCCAGCAGCCCGATCCTGGTGTAGACGTTGCCGTACGTGGAGAGCGCCGCTTCAAAGTCGGCGACCTCTCCTCCGACCGTCGTGGCGCTCGTCAGCCGGGCGATCAACCCCGAGATGTAGCTCGACGCCGCGTAGGCGAGCATGAAGGACCCCATCATCGTCGAGACGATCTTCTTCGGCGAGAGCCGGGTCACCATCGACATGCCGACCGGCGCCAGACAGAGCTCGCCGGTCACCATCAGCAGGAAGGTGAGGGCGAACCAGATCAGAGCGACCTTGCCGTCGTCCGGCCGCAGGGCGCTGCCTAGCACCAGTACAAGGAAGGCGAGACTGATCTGGACGATCGCGAGTACGAACTTGATGGGTGTCGAGGGCTCCCGGCCGCGCCGGCCGAGCGCGATCCACAACCAACTGAACAGCGGCGCCAGTGCGATGACATAGATCGCCGGCAGGGATTGCAGCGTGGAGGCCGGAATCTCGAACCCGAAGAACTCGCGGTCGACCATGCGGTCGGCGAAGAGGTTGAGCGAGCTGCCCATCTGCTCGTAGAAAGCCCAGAAGCCGATGGTGAAGGCCACCAGGACGGCGCAGGCCAGAAGCTGGTCGCGCTCCGTCCGGTCGCACCGTCGCAGCGCGTAGTAGAGGATGAAGAGGCCCAGCGCCGCGCCGGTGGCCGACAGCAGGCCGCCGACGACCGGCGGATGCTGGAGCACCCACCAGACCCCGCCGACGAGGCCCAGGCTCGCGAGGTAGATGGCGCCTTCGCGAGGAAGCCCTGGAATCACGTGCTCCCTCAGAGCTTCCGGCCGCGGCGGATCCGCGTGGCCGCGGAGGTACTTCTGGCCCCTCAGGTAGAGCAGCAATCCGGCGAGCATGCCGACGCCGGCGAGGCCGAAGCCGTAGCGCCAGCCGTAGGTCTGGCCCAGCCAGCCGCAGAGCAGGGGCGCGACCGCCGCGCCCAGGTTGATCCCCATGTAGAAGACGGTGAAGCCGGAATCCCGGCGCGGATCGCCTTTCTCGTAGAGGGCGCCGACGACCGTGGAGGCGTTCGTCTTGAGGAATCCGACGCCGGTCGCGATCAGCGCCAGCGCCAGGTAGAACAGGCTCAGGTGGAAATCGCTGCGCTCGACGACGAGCCCTCCGGCGGACGAAATCTCCGTCGCCGCCGGACCCTCGATCGTCATCAGGAAGTGGCCGGCGACCAGCAGCAGGGCGCCGAAGGTGACCCCCTTGCGCGGGCCGAGCCAGCGGTCCGCCACCGCGCCGCCGAGCACCGGCAGCAGGTAGACCATCGACGCGTAGGCGCCGTAGAGCACGAAGGCGCGGCTGTCGCTGAAGAGAAAGTGCTGCGTCAGGTAGAAGATGAGCAGCGCCCGCATCCCGTAGTACGAGAAGCGCTCCCACATCTCGACCAGGAAGCAGACGCCCAGTCCAGGCGGGTGGTCGCGGAAGACCGGGATCCTTCGCCAAAAGCTCACGCTTGGAGCATCCTCACACGCGCGAGTCTAGGATGGGGCAAGCGAGGAGCACGGACTTGGCAGACAAAGTCGCAATCGTCACCGGCGGCGGCAGCGGGATCGGCCGCGCCGTGACGCACGGATTGGTCAAAGACGGCTACCACGTGCTCATTGCCGGCCGCCGCGAGGATCGGCTGGTCGCAACGAAGAGCGGCGCGGGCGATCCCGACAAGGTCCGGACAGTAGCCGCGGACATCAGCACCGTGGAGGGTGTTCAGGCGGTGTTCGACCGCCTGACGAGCGCGTTTGGCCGGCTGGACCTGCTGTTCAACAACGCCGGCACCGGCGCGCCGCCCGTGCCGATCGAGGACCTGACCCTCGAACAGTGGAACCGGGTGGTCGGGGTCAACCTGACCGGCGCCTTTCTCTGCACGCAACGGGCGGTCAGGCTGATGAAGGAACAGGATCCCCAGGGCGGACGGATCATCAACAACGGTTCCATCTCCGCGCACGTGCCGCGCCCGAACTCCGCTCCGTACACGGCCACGAAGCATGCGATCACCGGGCTCACGCGGTCGACCTCGTTGGACGGCCGCAGGTTCAACATCGCCTGCGGACAGATCGACATCGGCAACGCCTACACGCGAATGACCGCGCGGATGTCCGAGGGCGTGGCCCAGCCCGACGGCAGAACAAAGCCGGAGCCCACGATCGACGTGCGCGCCGTCGTCGACGCGGTGCGCTACATGGCCGCGCTCCCGCTCGACGCGAACGTGCCCTTCCTGACGGTGATGGCGAACCAGATGCCGTTCATGGGGCGCGGTTGAGGTCCCCGTAGCCATCAAAGGCCGAACCTGTCGAGCAGCGCCGTCGGTGAGGGCTCCCGGTCGATGAGAGCGCGAAACAGCTCGGCGGCCGGCGCGGTGCTTCCCGCTTCCAGAATCGTCTCGCGATAGCGGTCGGCGACCTGCGTGTCCCACAGCCTGCCGGGCGCCCGCTCGAACGCACCGGCGACCTCGGCGGCCAGGACGTCGGCCCAGAGGTAGGAGTAGACGCCGGCGGCGTAGACCTCCTCCGAGAAGGTGTGCACGGCGTGGGGGACCCGCAGCAGCGGCTCGACGGCTGCCGGTACGCCGAGTTCGGACAGGACCTCTTCTTCCACCGCCATGGCGTCGATGGCTTGGCCGTCGGCGAGCTGGTGGAGCCTGAGGTCGACGATCGCGGTTGCCAGGTACTCGAGCGTGAGGCTGAAGATCCGGTCGTAGCGCAGCGCCTCGTCGAGCGAGGCGACGAGTTCTTCGGGCATCGGTTCGCCGGTCCCGACGTGGCGAGCGTGCCGGGAGAGCAGTTCCCGATCCCGCAACCAGAGCTCGTTGAGCAGCGCGGGCAGCTCGATGAAGTCCCATTCGACGGCGAGGCTGCCCAGCGACGGATAGCCGGCCCGGCAGAGGAGCATGTGCAGCGCATGACCGAACTCGTGGAAGAGCACGTTGGCGAGTTCCCAGACGAGGAGCGCGGGCTCGCCGTCCCGCGGCCTGGGCAGGCTGGATACGACCACGGTGTGGCCGCGGCTCGGTACCGGGTGAGAGGAGCGAGCCTGCAGTTGCGCCTGCCACGAACCGGGCGATTTGCCGTCCCGCTGATGGAGGTCGAGCCAGAGCACGCCGAGCGGGTCGTCGCCGCGGTGGACCAGGAACGCCTCGACCTCGGGATGGTAGGCGGGCGCATCGTCAAGCCGGCGAAAGCGGAGACCGTACAGACGCTCCGCGCTCCAGAACAGGGCCGACTTCACGGCGTCGAGGGACAGGTAGGGGCGTGCCGCGTCGGCGTCCAGACCGAAGTGCGACTGCCGGTACCTCTCCGCGTAGTAGAGGCGATCCCAGGCCTGCAACTCCCCGTCCAGCCCGTCCGCCCGGGCCAGCTTCTCCAACTCGGCGAGCTGTCGTCGCGTGGTGGCTTCCACGGCGCGCCAGACTTCCAGCAGCAGGTCGAGCGCGGCCTGCGGGTTGGCCGCCATTCGGGTATCCATCGCCAGATCCGCGTAGGACGAGTAGCCGAGCAGCCGGGCCTTCTCTCCGCGCAGACGGAGGATCTCGGCCATCACCGGCCGGTTGTCGTGCTCGCCGTCGTTGGCGCCGCGGCCCATCCAGAGCTTCCAGACCTCCTCGCGCAGTTCGCGGCGCCGCGATCGTGTGAGAAAGGGCCACACCATCGGACGCTGGATCGGCAGCGCCCACTGTCCGGGCCGTCCGCGCTTGTTGGCGGCGTCCGCCATGGCCGCGCGCCGCTCACAGCCTAAGCCATCGAGATCGTCTTCGTCGGCGAGCCAGAGAACGAGCGCGTCCTGCTCGGCCGTCAGATTGCGCATGAACTGCACCTGGAGCTCTGAGAGGCGGGCGCTTACCTGCGTCCAGCGTGCCCGCGCCTCGGGTTCGAGACCCGCACCGCGGAGGCGAAGACGCTCCCGCAGCACTTCGGTGAGTCGCCTTTGCTCCGCCGTCAGGCACTCCTGCTCGAGCACCGCGGCGATTCGTTCCAGCAGGTTGCGCTGGCCCGCGATCTCGTGCTCGAGGGCCGCAAGTCGCGGCGCCATCCGCTGGTGCAGTGCCTGCATCTCCTCGCCCGATCCGGTGCTGGCCAGGTGTCGCAGCAGATTCTCGAGGCGCGCCAGCGGCACGGCGCTGACCTCGAGCGCCTCGACCGTGTTCTCGAACGTCGGTGGCCGCGGATCGCTTGCGATCGCGGCGACGGCTTCGCGACGCTCGCCGGTGGCGAGTTCGAGCGCCTCCTCGAGGCCGCGCGGTTCGAGCCGCTCGAACGGCGGGAGACCGACACCAATGCCGGCTTCGTCCGGCCAGGGCTCGAGCAGCGAGGCTGCTTCGGTACCGGTGGCCACTTCAGGATTCGATCTCGCGCGCGGCTCTGCGCTCGATCGCCGCGATGATGACGGCATGTCGTCGACGGTCGATCGGGAAGCGCCAGATCCACATCGCGGCAATGCAGAGGAACGCCGCCGGCAGCAGCGAGAAGGCGAGCAGCAGGCCGAACCGGCCGCTCGCGCTCTGGGTCGTGACGGTGGCGTCGAAGCCGAACGTCCCCGCGATCAGGAGGCCCAGCGCGGCGCCGATGCCGACGTTGATCTTCTGCACCATGGCGTAGAAGGCGAAGTAGCTGCCGGCGTGGTCGTCGCGAAACCGCAGGCGGCCGTAGTCGACGACGTCCGCCAGCACGGCCGGCGCCGCCACCGCCTCCACCACGATCAGGGCGTTGACGACGAGCAGGGCCGTGATGAGCAGGAGCGCGGCGTTCTCCCCGGGGCCGATGAAGTAGTAGCTGAGCGAGGCGACGCCGGCGCCGACGTAGCCCACTGCCCATGCCTGTTGCTTGCCGAACCGGCGGCAGAGCGTGCCCCAGACGGGAGTGGCGACCAGGCTGATCGGAATGCTGATGACCATCACCACGGAAAGCTGCTCGCCGAGCTGCAGGTAGCCGTCGATGTAGAAGAACGAGAGGCCCGAGGCGATGCCGGCGCCGAGTCCGCCGATGGCGAACATCCCCGTGAAGCTCAGGAGCGGCCGGTTGCCGGCAACGGCGCGTCCGGCGTCCACGAGGGAGGATGATCCGTCGCCGGCCGACGATTCCTCACGCGACCGTCCGTTGGGCACGACCAGGGTGGCGACGAGGGCGGTGCCGAGCAGCGCGACCGCCGCCAGCCCCGCCGCCCAGCGCAGCGTCTCCGGCGTGAAGTCGGTGGAGCCGGTGATCGATTGCAGTGCCATGGGCAGCCCGAAGAAGGCCTGCAGACCGAGAAAGCGACCCATCGTACGCCAGGTGGTGATCCGCGCTCGCTCTTCATAGTCGTCGGAAATCTCCGCCAGCCAGGCGCTGTAGGGCACTTCCGAGACCGTCCAGCCGATGTCGGCCAGGAGATACCAGAAGAGGAAGGACCACATCGTCACCTCGCCGCTGGGCACGTAGAGGAACCAGCAGGCGATGACGGCAATGAGGGAGCCTCCCAGGAGCCAGGGCTTGCGGGTGCCGTGGCGAGCCCGGTAGCGATCGGAGAGAAAGCCGACGATCGGGTCGTTGACCGCGTCGAAGATGCGCGAGATCAGGATGACGAACGCGATCTCCTGGAGACTGAGCCCGAAGAACTTGGCGTAGATGCCCTGCAGGATGGAGATCGCCGGACCGTGAATGAAGGCCTGCGCGAACGAGGGCGCTCCGTAGGCGCCGAGGACGCCGCGGCCGAGCGCCGGGTTACCGCTCATCGGATGGCGCCCGCGAGAGCGCTTGGTCGAGGAAGGCCCGTACCGGTGGCACGACCGTTCCTGGATCGAGGCACAGGGAGTGGTCGCGCCCCGGGAACTCGTGCACGGTCCAGCCGAGCCGCTCAAGCTCGTCCCGCCGCTCCCGAACGGTGCTCGCGATCCGGATGTCCTCACCGCCGGGGTCGACGTCGCCACTGCCGCCGAAGAACACCATCCGGGGACAGTCGATCCCCGCTACGGCCCGCTGCTCCGGCCAGTCGAGCACGCTCTCGTAGAACGTCACCCACTGGGCGTACTGGGCCGCTTCGCGGAGGACGACCCGGGCCGACTGCGGTGGATCGTCGACCTGGCGGCGCGCGGCCCGGAGAATGTCGGCGTACTGACCTCCCAGGGGCGGCCAGCCGCCGATAGTCAGGGCCGACAGGCGATCGCTGCGTGCGGCCAGTTGAAGGCCGGCGGCGGCCCCCCACGAGTACGCCCAGTAGACGAAGTCCTCGAAGCCAGCCGCGTCGGCGGTCGCCAGCAGATCCGAGCAGACGCGCCGGGCCGTCATCTCCTTCGCCGGCGGCGAGGTGCTGCCTCCGATGTTCGGGTAGTCGACGAGCAGGACCCGGTAGGCGTCGGTCAACCGGTCGAGATAGCCGTCGATCGTGGCCGCGCTCTCGGGTCCGAAGATGTCGGTGTGGGACGCCATGAGCGGCAGGCCGAGCATCAGGGGCACTCCGTCCACCGGCCCCACGGTGCGGAATCGGATCGTGGCGCCCGGCGCGACCTCGACGTCGCCGTACTCGTCGATCACGACTCTGCCTTCCGGGGTGAGCCGGCGTCCAGCCGGCCGAGCGTCCGGCGCACGACATCGATCACGAAGTCGGGCGCTTCGTAGAGGAAGTTGTGCGCCGTTCCGGGAGGCGCTACGACACGCTCGGAGAGGTTGGAGAGGGTGAGGTAGCGCTCGCGGCTGCGCATGTAGAAGCGCTGCAGCCGCGCCGCGTCGAGTTGACCGGGCGTCGGCGCTTCCTCGTCGATCGTCTCGGCGACCTGGTCGAAGTCCCGCATGTCGCCGGGCGCGACGAGCCGGACCGGAATGCCGTCGAGGTCGCCCTCGTAGGGGAGAGTCGTCCAGGCGATGGATGCCATGCCTTCGGGCCTGAGTTCGTCGAAGATGGAAGCGCTGGCGCAGGCGGCCCGCGGGCCACGCTCCAGGGCGCGGGCGATGTGCCAGGCCTCGCCCAGTTGCTCGCGGATCAGCCGGTCGAGACGCTCGTACTCGGGGTTCGGCGGTTCCCGGGACAGGCGCTCGGCGAGTTCGTCCAGGCCGAAGAGCTGGAGCACCCCTACGAGTACCGGGCGCCACCGCATGCGCGCCAGGCCGGGAATCGGCGGCCCGTAGACGATCGTGTCCGGGGGAGTCGCGTCCATCAGCAGCAGCGCCGCGACGCTCCGGGGGCTCCGCCGTGCTGCGGCCGCGAAGAGCAGGCCGCCGAAAGAGTGGCCGGCGAGGACGAAGGGCCCCTCCTCTCCGGCGGCTTCGAGAGCCGCGAGCACTTCATCGGCCTCACGGTCGGTCGTGCGCGGGAACGGTCCCGGATCGCTCCAGCCGGTTCCGGGTCGATCGATCAGAATCGAACGCGCTTCCTTGCGCAGCTCACTGTGCAGGTGATGGAGCGCCAGACCACCCGCGTGTCCACCGGGCATCCAGACGACCGGCGGCCGCCCGCCGGCGTCTCCTTCCGCCAGCACGTGAATGCGGCGGCCTCCGACCCTGACCAGCACGCCGGGCGGCAGGTGGAGAGCGCGCGCCTTCCTTAGGCTCAGCAGATGGCGGAGCGTCCCCAGCACGAGCAGAACGCCCAACCCTGCAACAGCCACGGCGGCAATCCGCACTGAGCCGTCGCTTCGGAACGCCACGGCCGTCCCGATCGCCAGTGTTCCGCCGGCGGTCCACACGCCGGCGAGATCACGGCTCAGGAACGCGAGCGCGAGTTGCCGGGCGCCTGTCATCCTGTGAGTTTGACCTGTCGGCCCGCGAATTTCACCGAGGTCCGTAGCGAGGGCGCGGATCCGCGAGCGCAGTAGGAACTCGGTGAAATTCGCGGTAGGTCAGGACTTCATGAACCCTTGGGTCACGACGCGGTTCATGAAGGCGCTGCGCCTCTTGACCATCTCGCGGTGGTACATCGACATGCCGAACTCCTCCTCCGAGAACGGTTCGAGCACGGCCGGTCCGAGAAAGTCGATGACCAGGAAGGTGGCTGCCCACTCCTCGTCGACGTCGTCCTGGAGAAGACCGCGTTCGCGATTCAGCGCGACGAATCGACGCATGATCTCCAGCAGTTGACGGAGGAGAGCCTGGCTCCCCGGCGTCTTCTCCATCAGGGCCGCGCGCACGTAGAGGAGCGCGTCGCGCTCGCGCTCGACCCATTCGACGGCGTCCTCGACGAGGAGGTCAAGGGCCTCGGTGCCCAGGTGCTCACTGGCCCGCGAGCAGAGATCTTCGATCTGGGCAATGACCTGCCGATCGATCTCTTCCCGCAGGCCGGCCTTGGAGCCGAAGTGGGTGCGGATCAGGCCGATCGAGACGCCGGCCTCCGCGGCGATCTCGCGTACGCCCGCGGCCGAGTAGCCCTTCGCGGCAAAGAGATGGCGGCCTGCCAGGATGAGTCTCTGGCGGCGATTCAACTGAGTTGTGGTTGCAGTCTCCGTTGCGTTTTGGGGCATCGGTCGGTTCGCTGGGACGACCGGCTCAGAAGTCGAGCGAAAGCTCGACACCGATCTGCCGCGGATGGTCCTGGGTGTAGATGGTGGGGCCCCTTCCGGAGTTCGCGTAGATCGCGCCGTCTTCGCCCAGCAGGTTGTTGCCGAACAGGTGGATCCCGAACCTCTCGTTGCTGAAGCCGAACCGCGCGCGCATCAGATCGCGTGTGTCGGCCGAAGCTCCCGGCCCGAACTGGCCCAACTGGTCGTCGATGTGGCTCAGCCCGAGGAATGCCTGTCCGGCCCAGGTGTCGCCGAGCGCCCAGGCGTAGCTCGCCGACAGGGTTCCGGTCCACGAGGGCACGAACGGCAGACGGTCGCCGTTGCGCGCCCCTGTGGCGGCCGCGAACGTCGGATTGATGTTCGTGAACTCGGACTGGTTCCAGTTGGTGGAGAACTGGAAGGACAGCCCCGAAACGCTGGCCGGACGGTAGTCGAGTGCCAGATCGACGCCGTAGAGCTCGGAGTCGCCGATCTGGTAGTCGAGGAAGAGTCCGAAGACGGGCACGGCCTGGCGGGTGTCCCTCCAGTCCTGGAAGTAGGGAGCGACGTCGATCAGGAGGCGCCCTCCGCTGAGGGTGTACTTGGCCCCCAGCTCGTAGCTCCACAGTTCGTCGGAGTCGACTGCCACTGAACACGGCAGCCCGCCCAACTCGTGCAGCGCGCAGGTGTCGGGACTGTTGAAGCTGCCGCTACGGAAGCCCTTGGCGATGTTCAGGTAGTAGTTCGCCTGCTCGCTGGCGTCAAGGGCGAGGTTGAAGCGCGGGTTGACGCTGTCGAAGGTCGCCGGTTCCAACTGTGTGCTGAACGAGCTGCTGTACACGGACCGCTCGTCCTCGAAGGAACGGAGCCCCGCCAGCGCCACGAGCCGGTCGTCCAGGAAGGCGTACGAGACTTCAGCGAAGAGGGACAGGGACTCCGAACCGCGGTCAGCCGTGCTGTCCGGGAACACCGGCGGCTCAATCGACGAGAGGACAAGGGCGTCCGTCTCAGAGTAGTAGACGCCGACCAGCCACTGGAACGGAGAGTCGTTCTGCGAGACGAGCCGGGTTTCGTGGTTCAGGGCGTCCCCTGAGGTCTGAGCGAAGATGTCGAGGAATCCGCTCGGCGACAACGGGAACGGCAGGCCGACCTGCACTTCGTCGGTCGCGTCGATCTGCGTCGTGGTGCTGGTGAGCGAGGCGCCGCCGAAGCTGATCGTGAAGCTCCCGGTGGCGAGTTCGTACTCGCCGAGCGTGTAGTCGCCGGCGGACGCGGAGGTCGTCGTCGGGGGATCGAGGGCCGAGAGCAGGGTGCCGCCCTCCTGATCGGCTTCGTTGCCCGCGACCATCAGCCGCAGGTTGAACCGGTCGTTCGGCGTGGTGTCGAAGATGGCGCGGTAGTTGGTCACGTCGCCCGCGCCGAACTGGTCGTCGCCGGTTGTCGCCAGCAACTGGTAGCCCGCGGTGTCTTCGGTACTGGCGACCAGCCGCAGGCCCGTCTTGCTGCCCATGGGGACGTTGACCGCGGCATCGATGTAGTTGCCGTTGCCGCCGCCGTCGGTGCTGGAGTAGCCGCCGCGCAGGCTGGCCCCGAAGCCGCCGTAGTCCGGTGAACGCGTGATCAGGCGCACCGTGCCGCCCATCGAGCCGTTGCCGTAGAGCGTGCTCTGCGGACCACGCAGGACCTCGATTCGCTCCAGGTCGAACGAACGGCCCATCGGAGCGAAGTTCTGCCCGAAGACGAAGAAGGCGGCATCGTCGAAGTAGTAGCCGACGGTCGGATCGCCCAGGGCCTGCCCGATTCCGCGGATCTGGTAGCGGCGCAGGCCGACGTTGTTGGAGAGTTCTTCGGAGGCTCCCGGAACAAGGGTGATGACCTCGTTCAGATCCCGCATGTTGGCCTCCTGGAGAGCCTCGCCGGTGAAGGCCTGCACGGAGATCGGAACCTCCTGCAGTTCCTGCTCGCGCTTCTGCGCGGTGACCACGATGACTTCGCTCACCTCATCCGCGGGGGCCTCTTCCTCCTCGTCCTGTGCGCCCAACGGAGGCGCCAACAGGGTGGCGGCGAGAACGGCGGCGAGCCAGGCGAAGTTGGGATCGAGCTTGCGCATTGTGTCTCCTTGATCGGTCTGTTTGCCCCTGTATACGATCGTATCGTATACGACCGTATCGTGCGGGCGGATAGGGTCGGAACCGATGAACCGACGCTCTTTCCTGAAAGCCGGCGCGGTCGCCGCGGCAATGCCGATCGTCTCGCGGGCGCGGAGCTTCGGTCTGGTCGCGGCCCCACCGGATGTCGCGGTCGACCCGGCCATCCTCCAGCAGCTCGTCGACGATTCCGCTCGCAGCCTCGGCATCGTCGGCGCCCAGCTCGCGGTCTTCGACGGCGAGGCGGTCCACGAGGTTGCAACCGGCCTCGCGGTCCGTGAACGCGACCTGGCGGTCACGCCCGACACCCTGTTCCAGATCGGATCGACGACCAAGGTGTTCAACGCCGCCGTGGTCATGGCGCTGGTCGACGAGGGAACGCTCGACCTCGACGAACCCGTTGGGAGCTACCTCGACGGCGCGCCGGTGACGAGCGACCAGCCGCCGGTCGACATGACGCTGCGTCAACTGCTCTCGATGTCGTCGGGACTCGACAACGGGCCGTACACGGATCACGGTCGCGGCGACGACGCCCTCGGCCAGTACGTCGCCGCACTTGCCGGAATTCCCGGGATCTTCGAGCCGGGGACGGCCTACGGCTACTCGAACGCGGGCACCTGTGTCGCCGGGCTCGCGGCACAGCGGGTGATGGGCAAGAACTGGGAGACCCTGCTCGCCGAGCGGATCCTCGAGCCGCTCGGGCTCGAGCACTCCGCGAACTTCCCGGAGGACCTGCTCTACCACCCGGTGGCCCTCGGCTACTCGCAGACGCCGGTCAATCCCGAAGGCCGGCGGGTGCCGTTCTGGGGTCTGCCGCGCAGCATGGCGCCGGCGGGCGCGACCCTGTGCTGCAGCGCCGGCGACCTGGTGCGGTTCGCGGCCCTGTTCCTGCGCGGCGGCCAGTCGGCCGAGGGCCGGCAGGTGCTGTCGGAAGAGGCTGTCGAGGCGATGCAGACCCCGGAGATCGACATGCCGGCACGGGTCATCGCCCAGAAGTGGTGCCCCGGGCCCTACTGGAAGCGCTGGGGAGGCGAAGTGATCTACGGCCACAGCGGCACGAACACGGGCGGCTCGTCCCTGTTGCTTTGGTGTCCGAGCAAGGGTGTCGCCGCCGCGACGATCTCGAACGTGCCGAGCCAGGGTTATCCGCTCGCCGACCGCGTCTTCGACACCCTGTTCCCGGAGGTCTTCGGCATCGACAAGCCGGAAACCCCCACCCCGGACTCCGTGACGCCGGTGGAGGTCGATCTCGAGCGCTACGTCGGGCGGTTCGAGGCGGTGGGAAGTCGCTTCTCGTTCATCGTGGACGGTGATCGGCTCATGGCGCGGTCGCTGGGAGCCGGCGTACTCGAGTCGGAGCTGATTCCGCTCGGAAACGACCGGTTCCTGCCGCGCGACCCGGCGATGGGCGGCAACCGCGGCTGGGACGTGGCGTTCTGGGGAGACGACGGCAACGGTCGCGCGACGCACTACCTGAACGGCGTCTTCGCGCTGCGCCGCAGCGGCTGAATGGCGGCCGTCGCCGCCTCGCTCCGTCTCGAGGACCTGGCGGTCGATCCCTATCCGCACCTGGCGGAGCTGCGGTCCCGGGGCGACGCGGTGTGGGCGCCGAACCTGGGCATGTGGGTGGTCGCCGGCTACGACGACACGGTGTCCGTGCTGCGCGATCCGGAACGGTTCACCAACGACTCGCAGAAGTCCCTCATCCAGGCCACCTTCGGCCGCCAGATGCTGTCGGTCGAGGGCGAGGAACAGAAGCGCCACAAGCAGGCGTGCCTCGCTCCCTTCACCGGCAAGGCGTCGCGGGAGGTCTGGCAGCCGCGGGTCGACCGGCTCTGCGGGGAACTCCTCGAGGCCCGCGAGAGAACGGCCGCCGGCGGGGCGGCCGAGGTCGACCTGATGGCGGACTATGCCGCGCCGATCGCCCTTGAGACGATGGGAATCGTCGTCGGTTTGCCGTCCAGGGACCTGCCGCGGGTGCGCGCCTGGTACGAGGTGTTCGCCCGGTCGCTGGCGAACTTCGAGGGAGACGCGGAGCTACATCGCGCGGGCCAGGAGGCCGCGGCCGCGATGCGCGAGTACCTGGCGGAGAAGCTGGACGGACAGCAGGCGGCCGGCGGGGCGGGAAGCGGAACGCTGATGGAGGTCCTCTCCGGCCCTGGCGGAGCGCTCGCCCGCTCCGAGGCGCTGGCGAACCTGCTGATCGTCCTGTTCGGCGGCATCGAAACGACGGAGTCGATGATCGGCAACGCACTCCACTACCTGCTGAGCGAACCCGGCCTCCTGGCCGCCGTGCTCGACTCCCGGAACGAAGGGGAAGCGGCCTTCCTGGCCGCGGTCGAAGACGTGATGGAGGAGTCGCTGCGCTACGACCCGGCGGTCCAGACACTCACGCGGCACACGACAGCGGTTGTGAGCATCGGCGGCACGAAGATCGCGGCCGGCGAGACCGTGCAGTGCATGGTCGGCGGCGCCAACCGGGACCCGGCGGTGTTCGAAGACCCCGATCGCTTCAAACCCGGCCGGGCCAACGTCCGCAAGCACCTGGCCTTCGGTCTCGGCAACCACTTCTGCCTGGGCGCGCAGCTCGCCCGCGCCGAGACGCGCTCCGCGCTGCGTGCCCTGCTGGAGCGCTGGCCCGGCGTCGAGCTCGATCGTGCCTCTTCGCTACCGCCCTACGGCCACGAGTTCCGCAAGCCCGGACGTCTCGTGGTGCGCCGGAGGAACTCTTAGGGGCTCGGTACCTCGTTGTCGCGGGTCTGTTGACGATAGGCACACGATCGGCGACAATGGGTACCCGTTGATATGGCCCGTTGTCTCTGGGATCCCGCCAAGAACAGACGCCTGATCGCCGAGCGTGGGGTCAGCTTCGAGGAGGTTGCGACGCTGATCGAAGCAGGCGCGTTGGTTGACATCTTCGACCATC
This sequence comes from Acidobacteriota bacterium, assembly GCA_028875725.1. NCBI lineage: Bacteria > Pseudomonadati > Acidobacteriota > Acidobacteriota bacterium. The sequence continues at coordinate 596,648 of JAPPCR010000015.1, read as the reverse complement.
CGGATCCGAAGCGGCGCCATCAGCGGATCGCCGTGATCGAGATGGGCAGGTACGCGTACCTGGTTCCCTACGTCGAGACCGAGGGAGGCGACTTCTTCCTGAAGACGATCATCCCGAGCCGGAAAGCGACCAAGAAGTACCTAAGGAAGGGTGGGGGAAAATGACCCAGCGTTCAACGAAGCTCGACTCAGCAGCACTCGACCCGGAGGAGCGCGAGATCCTGAGAGCCTACGAGGAGGGAAGTCTTCGAAGAGTCTCGAGTTCGTCTCGGGTTGCCGACCGGCTGAAATCCGCGGCCCGCGAGACACTCCGCAAGGACAAGCGCATCAACATCCGACTGCCGAGCCACGACCTGGTCGAAATCAAGCGGCTGGCGGCCCGTGAGGGCGTTCCATACCAGACTCTGATCTCGAGCATCCTTCACAAGTACGCCACCGGGGAGCTTGGGTAGCCGAAGCGGCCTCCTGAGTCCTCCGTCGCAAAGGGTCGGTCGCCTCGGTCGCGACACTGTTGTCACCTCACTCCACGGCGAGCCGCCCGAAGCGGATCGCGGTGCGGCGCCGGTCGGGGCTGTCGGAGCTGTCCCAGACCGCGAGCCATCCGCCCGATTCGTCCGCGGACGGCTCCTCGAGCAGCGTGGGATAGCTGTTGAGGTTGCCGCCGTCGTAGAACGTGCGCTGAGGCGACCAGTCGCCGCCGGGCGCCCGCGTCTTGTAGTAGAGGCCGCGCCGGAACGCACTGTCCCCGTAGACGTAGATGTGGCGGCCGGAGGAGTCCCGGCCGAAGAAACTCTTGGCCCGGTGATTGGGCAGTTCGGGCTCGGGCTGCGCCGTCGACCACGTCCGCCCCCCGTCCTCGCTGCGAGTCGAGTAGGCCAGAGGGGGATCGAGCGGCCGCTCGCGGTCCATCGTGGCCGTCCGCATGACCATCTCGATCACGCCGTCACCGATGGGAGCGATCTTCCCCTCGTGCAGGAAGACCGGATCGTCGTCCGGATACGGAACGTAGCCGGCCAGTTTCCAGTGAAGGAGACTCTTGCTCTCGAGCACGAACTGGCGCCGGTCGCCATGGGGGTCATGTCGTCGCGAGTTGCGGTGGGCGGGCAGCAGGTAGTGACGGACTCCGTCGCGCTCTACCGTCTCGATGCCCGCGACGATGATCAGCGAGCCCTGGTAGCCCATCGCCAGCTCGACGTGGTTCCAGGAGTAGCCGCCGTCGGCCGTGTATGCCGCCACGAGGTCGGCGTTCTCGCTGTCCCGGTAGTGCATCGGAGCGCGCATGACGAAGAGCCAGACGACGTCCTGGTTGGGAGGCCTGAACAGCACGGAGTTGTTGTAGGCGTACTGCACGCTGCCGTTGCGCACGCGGTGGTCGAAGACGGTGATGCGTTCGTCCCAGGTCCTGCCGCCGTCGTGGCTGAGCGAGCAGACGATGTCGCCCATGTCCATCTTGCCGCGCACCTGCAGGCCGTAGGCGGCGATGAGGTGATCGTCGGTCCAGCGCGCGACGAAGGGCTCCCAGATCTTGTCGTAGGGACCTTCAGGGTCGAGCACGTCGATGGTGACGACGTCCTCCACGTCTCCCTGATACGTCTCGTCACCGGCGGCCCACGCCGCGGTGGTGCCCAACGCGAGAAGACACGAGGCGAGGAGAACCGGCGCGGCAAGGCGTTGTGCGTGTTCGAGGGAAAAGACGGGCATGGGTTCCTCCTGTCGCAGAGAGGCCGCGTCGCGTTGATAGCGTCGATGGCTGCTCCAATGATGCCAAGACCCTCCCGCGCCCGGTTCTGCATGACCTTGCTCCTGCCGGGAATGTTCCTGGCGAGCTGCACGCCGGCACCGCCTACGTTGGGCTTGGGGGAGGACGAAGTGGTCGTGCTCACCGGTGGCACCGACATGGTGTATCTGCAGCGGGCGGGCTTTCTCGAGACGATCCTGACGGACGCGTTCGCCGGCGCTCGGCCCACCTTCCGCGATCTCTCCTGGGAGGCGGACACCGTCTTCCGGCAAGGCTCTTCGCTGGAACGCTGGCGCGAAGACGGCTTCGGCGATTGGGACGCTCAGCTCGAACGGGTCGGCGCGACGGTAGTGATCGCGCAGTACGGCAAAGCCGAATCGATGACGGGAGCCGAAGGGCTCGAGTCGTTCAGGTCGGCCTACAACGCGTTGATCGACGGATTCCTGGAGCATGCCGACCGGGTCGTGCTCGTGTCTCCCACGCCCTTCGAGAGGCCGGCGAGCGAGTTTCTACCTGACCTTTCGCATCACAATCGGTCCCTTGCGCGGTACGTCCGGGCAACGAGGAAGATCGCCGCGGAGCGAGGCCTCCTCTTCGTCGACCTCTTTTCGGATGCGAGGCCGGGCTTGACGGAAAACGGCATGCATCTCAAGGAGGAGTCGCTACGGCACGTATCCGAGACGATCGCGGAGAAGCTCGGCTTCGAGGTCCCGTCCTGGGACCGGCTGGCCACGCTTCATGCGGCAGTCGCCGAGAAGCAGCGCCTGTGGTTGGACTACTGGCGTCCCGCCAACTGGAAGCTGCTCTTCGGGGACGACTCGACCCGGCGTTTCACCCAGTCGAGCCACGGCTATCTCACCTTCCGTGAGGAGTGGCAGCAGCTCGTCGGCCTGATCGAGAGCGCGGAAGAGCGTGTCTGGACCGTGGCCAACGGCGGTGCGGACCCGGGGCATCGACGTCCCGAGCCGGAAGAGTTGTTCGGCCATCCGGACGCGGATATCGAGGCGGAGCTCGCTTCGTTCACCGTGCCGGACGGCATGGAGGTCAATCTCTTTGCGTCGGAGGCGGACGGTCTCACCAACCCGATTGCGATTCGCTGGGACACGGCCGGCCGCGCGTACGTGACGGTCTCGACGACGTATCCGCATGTCTTCCCGGGTGATGTCCCGAACGACCGGATCATCGTGCTGGAGGATGCAGACTTCGACGGCGTCGCGGAGAGTTCGACCGTCTTCGCGGAGGGGCTGAACATTCCGACGGCCATGGAACTCGGCGATGGAGGCGTCTACGTCGGCCACCATGGCGAGCTGCTGTTTCTGAAGGACACGGATGGCGATGGACGAGCCGATACCCGGCGCGTTCTCCTCAGTGGATTCGGAACGGGCGATAGCCACCAGACGATCAGTTCCTTCACCTGGAGTCCCGGCGGCGAGCTGTACATGGGGCAGGGCGACGGCATCGAATCGCGCGTCGAGACCCCGTGGGGGTCGGCCGACCTGTACCAGTCCGGGTTCTTCCGCCTGCGCCCGCGCCTGCTGCAGATGCATCCCCTGCTGGACGACTTCATGGGCCCCGGCAACCCCTGGGGCGTCGCGTTCAGTGAATGGGGCCAGATCTACAGCGTCGATGGCGCGGGCGGCGTGACGAATCTCTCGCTCGGCCAGATCCCGACGACTCACCGGAGCCGCCTCGGCACGATCGGGGCGCCCGGCGGATATGCCGGCATCGCGTATCTCGACGGTCGTCACCTGCCGGCGGAGTACAGGGGCCAGTTCGCGATCGGCGACTACCAGGCGAATCGCGTCAAGCGGTTCTCCGTCGCGACCGATGGATCGGGGGCGGCCCTGAAGTGGGAAGAGCCGCTCATCCACTCCAGCCACCGGAACTTCCGCCCGGTGGATGTGAAGGTCGGCCCCGACGGCGCGGTCTACGTCGTCGACTGGTACAACCCGATCATCTGCCACCAGGACGACGAGTATCGGGATCCGACGCGCGACAAGGCGCACGGCCGGATTTGGCGGATCACGTCTTCCTCGGTGCCCCTCGTGAAGCCTCCGAGACTCCTCGATGCGCCGCTTCAGGATGTGGTGGCGGCCCTCGAAGCTCCCGAGCGCTGGACGCGCTACCAGGCGAAGCGGGAGCTCACCCGCCGCGACACGGAGACGGTCGCCACCGCCCTTGGAGAGTGGGTCGCGAGCCTGAACCCGGAAGGCGATGCGTACGAGCGCCACCTCTTCGAAGCGGTAGGCGCCTACGCGACGATCGAGGTTCCGGCCCCGGAGGTCCTGGGGAGGTTGCTCGAAGCGAAGGAGCCCGGCGGACGCGCCTTCGCTTCGCGCATCGTGGGCCGATGGCACGACCGCCTCGAGGATCCGCTGGCGCTGCTCGCCAGGCGCGTGGAAGACGACGACGCGCAGGTACGGATGGAGGCCGTTGCCGCGGCTGCCGCGATCCCCCAGCCGGAGTCCATCACCGTGGTCGCGCGCGCGGTCGATCGCCCGATGGACGACTCGATGGAGTACGTCTTCTCGCAGGCGATTCAGCACCTCAAGCCGCACTGGGAGGCGGCGCACGAACGCGGAGACCTCGAGTTCGCCGAGTCGGCCCATCTCGCCGAAGTGCTCAACCGTGCCGGGGGAAGGGAGAGGCTCGCGGACCTGCGCAGGACCGCCCTGTCCTACCACCTCGACGAAGACACGCGTCTGACCGCGATCGAGAATCTCCTGGCGGTTGGCGGAAAGGAAGAGATCGAAGAGTTCGTGCTCATGCCGGATCGCTATGTGAGCGGCGGGAAGTACGACGCCGGCGCACATGCAGGGATCCTGGCCGCGGCCGCCAGGGCGACGCGCTCCGGAAGCCTCGAGCCGTACGACGATCCCTGGGGTCTGGCGAAGATGCTGGGGCACCCGAATCTCCAGCTTCGCGCCAACGCCGCCGTTCTCGCCGGGGTCTGGAGGGCCGAGGACGCGCGGGAGAATCTGCTCGTAATGGCCCGGGACGAGTCGTTGCCCGAGTTCGTGCGGACGGCCGCTTTCGGCGCCATCGCAAGTCTCGAGGCCGAGGGTGCGCGAGAGCTGCTCGCGGCCCATGCCGGTGCGCCGCACGCTCCCACGCTGCGCGTCTCAGCAATCGAGGCGCTCGTCGGCCTCGACTCCAGGGCGGCGGCGAAGCTGGCGGTCAGGCTGTTCGGGGAACCCGGCCTGGACGACACCACGGCCACCCGGGCGCTCGTCGCATTCCTCAACCACGAGGGAGGTGTGCCGGCTCTGACCGGGGCGATCGAGTCTGCCGGACTCGGCCGCGACGCCGCGAAGTCGCTGCTCCGTTCCTTCTACGCGAGCGGTCGTTCGGACAACGTCCTGCTGGCCGCGCTCAGTACGGCGAGTGGAGCGGATGCGCTTGAGCTGGACTACGACGCCGGCTTCGTGAAGAGCCTCGCCGAAGTCGCGGCGGAGCAGGGCGATGCCGCGCGGGGCGCGGTGCTCTTCGTCGACCTCGGCTGCGACTCCTGCCACCAGGTCGGCGACCAGGGAGGCGCGGTCGGGCCGGATCTCTCGGCGGTCGGCACGACGCTCTCCGCCGAACGGATCGTCGAAGAGACGTTATGGCCGAATCGCGCGATCAAGGAGGGATTCACCGCGCTGGAGATCACGACGTCCGATTCCATGATCCACCAGGGGTACAAGCGCTGGACGAGGGATAGCGAAGAGGCCGGCGATCTCGTGATCCAGGATCTCGCCACGGGGGAGCTGGTCACGATCAAGGCGGAGAACATCGAGGACGTCCGTGTGACGGGAAGTCCGATGCCCACGGGCCTGACGTCGTTGCTGTCACAGGCCCAGCTCCTGGACCTCTTCAAGTACGTCACGACCCTGGGCGCGAGGAGCTAGCAGAGGAGCTGGAGGGAAGTGTGAAGAAGAAGACCTGGAAGTCCGTCATTGCCGTGCTCGCGCTCGTAGCCGCCACGGCGTGGACAGCGGCTGCGGCGCAGCAGGAGGAGGACGCCGGGTTCGTCTCCATGTTCGATGGCGAGACGCTGGACGGCTGGCACGCGGTGCCGGCCGACTCCATCTCGGACTGGTCCGTCGAGGACGGCATGATCGTCGGACGGGGCAGCGTGGACCGCCTCGTCTACCTCGTCTACGACGATGTCGAGTTGACGGATTTCGAACTGGAGGCCAGCTACCGTTTTCCCGGCCGCGGCAACAGCGGAATCCAGATCCACGCTGTGAAGGACCTGAGCGGCAAGCGTCCGTTCGTGGGCTACCACGCGGATCTCGGTCACCTGGGGATCGGGCCGCAGGTTCTCGGCGCCTGGGACTTCCACTTCGCCAATCGCGAGGAGTACGCCTGCTTTCGCGGTACGAGTCTCGTGATCGATCCTGACGGAACGACGCACACCACCGAGATCGAGGATCCGTTGACGGAAAGTGACATCAACCGCCAGGGCTGGAACCGGGTCCGCGTCGTCGCCAGGGGGCGGCACTACCAGTTCTTCATCAACGGAAAGCTAGCCTCCGAGTTCACCGACAACGCGAAGGAAGAACGTTTCGACAGCGGCGCGATCGGCCTGCAGATCCACGATGCGGGGATGCGCGTCGAGTTCAGGGACCTTCGGCTGAAGAAGACCGCTTCCGGCAAGTAGGCTCTGACTCAACCAAAAGTGCCCGCACACGAAGGAGCAATGACGATGACTGGAGTGCATTCGAGCCGTTGGACCGCAGCGGCCTTCCTGGCGCTCGCGATTTCGCTGACCGGCGCACACGCTCAGCCCGGCGCCGACTCAGGCCCGAGCTTCGGCCAGATCAACCCGGAGCAGATGGCGCGGATGGCGAATCCTGGCGAGGACGGGCCCTTCTACATGATCAACCTGATCAAGTACCGGGAGAAGGCGGTCTACGCCGACGGTCGCGAGACCGACCTCACTGGCGAGGAAGCCAACAACCTCTACCGGCCGGTTGACATCCTGGCGGAGATCGGCGCCGAGCCCGTCTTCATGGCCCAGGTCGAGAAGATGCGGCTGGGCGACGGCACGAAGTGGGACCACGTGGCCATCGTTCGCTACCCGAGTCGACGGGCGTTCGTGCAGATGACGCAACGGCCGGACTTCCAGGCCCGATCGGTCCACAAGGACGCCGGCGTCGGCAAGACGATCGTGATGGTGTCCCATCTCATCGACCTCCCGGCGCCCGAAGGCTCCAGCCCGCCGAAACCGGCGTATCCGGCGACTGCCGACGACCGCGCCTTCGAGATGATCCACGTGCTTCGCTATCGCGACACGGCTCGGTACGAGGAAGGCTCAACCGAGTCGGCCATCTCCGGCCGCGAAGCGATGAAGAAGTACGGTACGGCCGCCGGCTCGGTCGCCGGGCCCATGGGTGTCCGCCCCACGGCGTGGTTCAGGATCGAAGGAGTCCTGATCGGCGACGGTCGGCCGTGGGACGAAATGCGGATCAACCACTTCCCGAGCCACGCGACCCTGGCGAAACACCTGGAGAGCGAGGTTCGGGCGGAAGCTCAGCGTCACCGGGCCGCGGCCCTCGAGGACACCTACGCGATCCAGGCGCGCCCGCTGATCAACCGGCTCGGCGGGAAGTAGCGTCCGACCGATCAGTCGGCTCAGTCTGGAAGTCGCTGATTACGCAGGGAGGAAGGATGACGAAACCAGTTTGCTTTGTCATGGGCGCCGGCGCCGGAATCGGTGGTACTGCGGGCAGGAGGTTTGCTCGCGAGGGGTACCACGCGGTTCTCTGTCGGCGGAGCGACGAAGACGGGCTGAACGCGTTGGTCGCCGGCATCCACGAGGAGGGAGGCGAGGCGTCCGGCTTTCTCCTGAACGCCGTCAAGGACCACGTCATCGAGGATCAGATTGTCCAGGTGGAGGAGGAGATCGGCCCGATCGAAGTGATGATCTACAACCTCGGCGCCCAGATCGGCAATCGGGAGCTCACCGATACCAGCTACAAGGCCTTCGAGCTCGGCTGGCGCATGGCGACGTTCGGCCTCTTCCGGACCGCCTCCGTACTCTTGCCGCGCATGGTCGGGCGAGGCCAGGGAACGCTGATCGTGACGTCGGCCACAGCCGCGGCGCGCGGCAACGCCGGGCAGCACTCCCACGCGGCCGCGATGGGCGGGCGACGCCTGCTCTGCCAGACCCTGAACGCCGAGTTCTCCTCAAAGGGAATCCATGTGGCGCATGTGCTCGTCGATGGTTCGGTCGACGCACCGGACACGCTGGGCAAGATGCTCGGTCCGGAGCGCTACGAGGCCCTCCGGAGCACGAAGGGAGCGGTAGACGGCCTCATCCTTCCCGAGCAGGTGGCGGAGACCTATCTCCATCTCGTCCGGCAGCATCGATCTACCTGGACCTTCGAGCTGGACCTGCGCTCGTACAACGACAAGCCCTGGTGGAACTGAGGCGGCGAGGGGCGACGATTCGTTCGCACGCGTCCGAGCCGCAGGCTCGGCCGCGCCGCCGAGATCCCGCTGGGGCCGCCCTCGCGCCTTCGGCGTGTGTTGGTCTTGCTTGGGATTCGTTCGCACGCGTCCGAGCCGCAGGCTCGGCCGCGCCGCCGAGATCCCGCTGGGGCCGCCATCGCGCCTGCAGGCGCGATGGCGTCCCCAACGGGATTCGAACCCGTGTTGCCAGCTTGAAAGGCTGGAGTCCTGACCTGGCTAGACGATGGGGACGCGGATTCGGGCCGTGGCTGCGGTGCCGACCGCTGTCGAGCCGCGGAGTATAGCGGCTGCCAGGCTCTCCGTCGCAGCAGCTCGGCTGCATCGGCCGCGCCGCACTCCTCCGCCCACCCGACGCCATCGGCGGTTTCTCGTCGCGTGTACAGTGTGCGAATGGAGATCAAGGTAGATACACGAGGAAGCGAGGCCGGTCCCCCCGGCTACTTCGACGACGCCGACGGCTTCCTCATGCCGCTGGCTCCAAACACGAGGTCCCGTCGCATTCCCCTCGGCGGTTTTCCGACCGGTCCCGAGATCGGCACGCGACTGCCCGACGTGGTCGCGGTCGACCAGCACGGTCGCTCGGTCGAACTGCATGCCGACCGCGGCGGCCAGCCGGCGGTTCTGGTCTTTTCCCGATCGGCGGTGTGGTGACCCCCCTGCCGAACCCAGCTGGTCGAGCTGGAGCGGGGGATGCCGGCTTTCGATGCCGCCGGGGTCAAGCTCTACACCCTGACCTATGACGAGGTGGATGCGCTCGCCGACTACGCGAAGGCCATGGGCGTCACGTTCACCATGCTCTCGGACCCGAACAGCGAGGTGATTCGCGCGTTCGGGATCCTCAACACGCTGATCCCGCCCGACGAGCATCCCTGGTACGGGATCCCCTTCCCCGGGGCCTACGCGATCGATGCCGACGGCATGATCGTCGCCAAGTTCTTCGAGCGCAACTTCGGTGCGAGATTCGGATCCGAGCAGCTCCTCGCCGCGGCTCTCGGCCGAAGGTTCGAGGTCGAGCCCGCGCCCAGCCCGGCTGAGGAGGTGAGTGTCGACGTGCGCCTCGACGCCGACCGGCTGCTCTCGGGCGTCCTTCACGAGATCGTCGCGACCTTCCGGGTGCCCGAAGGGCAACATCTCTACGGCGAGCCGGTGCCGGACGCTCTGGTCGCCGCCACGATCGAAGTCGACGACGCTCCCGGCATCATCAGCCGCACGCTGGTTGCGCCGCCTACTTCCAGGTTGACCCTCGCCGGGTCGGGCGACACCCTCGAGGTCTACGAGGGCGACGTGGTGCTGCGGCTACCGATCGCGCAGAACGGCAGGGCCATGCAGAAGGCCGACGGCAAGCGCCATGTCGACATCAGCGGCAGGGTCCGTTGGCAGGCCTGCGACGACGTGGAGTGCGGTCTGCCTCAGTCGCGGAGCTTCGACTTCCGGGTTGAAGCCGGTTTCCCGGTCCTGCCGGACATGGGACCGGGAGTGGGACGGGTACCGGAGATGAACGGTGCCGCCCACTTCAAGAAGATGATCGATCGACGGAAGTAAGCTCTCCGACCATCTAGGCGACCGGCCGGTCACCCACGATCGAGACCCGCTCGCCGAAGCGGGACTGCGGGTAGTAGTCCCACACGGCGTGATGCTGGGTGCAACGGTTGTCCCAGAGGGTGAGCGTATTGGGCTCCCAGCGTACGCGACAGGTCAGGGAGACGGTCGTGGCGATGTGCCTGAAGAGCATGTCGAGCAGGCCCCGGCTCTCCCATCGACGCATACGGCGGATGTGTGAGGTGAAGCCGCTGTTGACGAACAGGGCCTTGCGGCCCGTCTCGGGATGGCGGATGACAACGGGGTGCTCGGTCCTCGGGTACTGCTTTCCGTCGGGGGCCGCGTAGCCGTACTTTCCGATGTAGGGCAGTGCGCCGTCGTGCACGGCCACGAGACCCTCGAGGAACTGCTGCATCCGCCCAGAGAGCGTCTCGTAGGCGCGGTACATGTCGGCGAATAGCGTGTCGCCTCCCGAGCCGCACTCGGGAATCTCCTTGATGTAGAGCATCGACGCCATCGGCGGCTTCTCGTCGCAGGACACGTCGGTGTGCCAGCCGTCGCCCGACGTGTACTTCGACTTCTGCGTGGTCTTGATGACGAGGATCTCCGGGTCGTGCCCGCCCTCGTACTCGGCGCTCTTGTGCAGCGGGTGGACGTGCAGCGGGCCGAAGGACCGGCCGAAGTCCTTGTGCTGCTCGCGGGTGAGCTCCTGGTTGCGGAAGACCAGCACCTGCCAGTCCAGCCAGGCCCGCCTGATCTTGTCCTGCTGCGACTGGGAGAGCGGCCGGGACAGGTCGACTCCCTCGATCTCCGCGCCGATATGCGGAGTCAGGGGTCGGATCTCGATGGAGACGGCGGTGGGCGTTCCATCGGGGAGCGTTTCGGAAGCGGTTTGCATGTCCATGATGTCAGTCTCTCCTTGCCTCGCTGTCGTCGATGGTCTGTCTGTACGTGCTCTCCCACAGCCACTGCTGGGCCGACCTGCCCTGTCCCTGGCGCTTGGGCTCCGTGAACCCCACGCGACCTGCGTGCTCCCGTATCAGTTCGGCCGCTGGAACCGGAGAGTGATGGTAGAGAACCTGCGCCACCTGAGGATAGGCGTTCAGGTCTTCAAGCGCCCGCGACCATTCGGTCGGGTGACTCTGCTGAAAGTCGATCGCGAGCCCCGTTGCGATCGCCAGATAGGCGGCGCGAGCGCGCGTCTTGCGGTCCTGTGCGGACAGTAGGGAAGCCTCCACGGCATCCCCCAGTTCCGCCTGCAGTCGCTGCGTTTCATCCGAGAGGGAAGGCAAGGGGGATACGTTCGACGGGTTCTCGACAGGAATGCGATAGACCGCTCCACGCGCATCGGCGACTCGCTGGCCGCCGTTCTCGACGATCACGTGTTCCGCGAGGCTGATCAACCTGTCGGCAAAGGACGTAATGGTCTCGTCCTTGGGCATGAGATCGCGGGTGGTATTCGCGTACCGATCGCGAATCTCCCATTCCTGGGACATCATCCAGCGATACCCCTTCACGACGCCGGCGATGGTCCCGGCCGTGGCGGCGTTGTTGTCGGCGTCCCAGCCGAAGTTGAAGGCGAATCGAAGGGTCTCCGCGAAGTCGCCGTCGCCGTACAGCAACGCGGCGATCGTCGATGCGCCGTTCAGCTCGTAACCGTTCCTGTCGCGCATCGCACCGTCGTGACGACTGTACTTCTCCTTGACCTTCAGGCGGGCGGCGCGCCAGTCGTCAGGGTACTGCCGATGCCAGGCCCGAACGTCGCGGATGATCTCGTTGAACACGCTCTCCGGGTCCAGTGCCGCGACTCCCGCATCCAGGATCGCGGACAGGTCGTCCGTCAGGAACGCAGTAGAGATCATGGCCGTGAAGAGTTGAGTCGATTGCGCAGGCTCTCCGTCAATGGCTACATGGGTGTAGTGGAGCCCGATCTTTCCCGCGGTCCGGGGCATTCCGGGCGCTATCAAGCCGAACGTCTCGCTGAGGAACTGTCCAGAGATGTTGAACTCGGCCCAGGGATTCAGCACGATGTTGCCGGTCATGGGCGGATCGAAGTCGAGATCCATCAACACACGAGCGTACTGGTTCGAGCACCAGATGTTGCGGTTGATTCGCGTCTTCCACAGTTCCGCGATCGTGTCTGACGGCAGGAAGAGCGTTCCATCCCGCTGCATCGCATCGATGTAGACCCACTCGAAATCGGTGTCGTCGTCAGTCCTGGCGCCGGTGGGTAGAGCGGGCGTGTATTCCGATACGTCTCCTGGTTCGCTGATGTAGCGATGCTCGTGAGGTATCCCGTTCAGGTTCCCGAGCATCTGGCCGAGTAGTCCGCCCCGAATCTTGTCCCGCACGACATCAGCCGCCAGGTCGACGAACTCGTCATCGGACGATTGCCCGTATGCGGGTGGTAAATGTGTCGCGAGGACCGCAGCCAACGCGATCGACAGAGCGGTCCTGAGAATGCGCATGGCTTCTTCTCCCTGTTTCGTGCCCTCACGGACTGTCTACTCACGCGGGGAGTAGATGACCCAGATCTTCGTGTAGCCGTCCGTTTCGAAGACTCCGGTCCACTCTTTCGGCACCGTCACCGCCTCGCCGGCGTTGATCACGAGCTCCGTCCCGTCTGAGGACGTCAGAGTGACGCCGCCTTCGAGGAAGTACATGAACTCGTCGACACCGTACGGCTGAGTGATCTCTATCCGTGTTTTCCCGGACTTGTACATGCCGGATGAGAAGCTCCTGTCGCTCGAGACCAGCGACGTGGCCGTCTGCGTCACATGCCCGTCGGCGTGGGTCTGCTCGACCACGTCCGGGCGCTCGAAGATCTTGCCGCCGAGTTCCGGCTTGCTGATCTTGGCGGGCCGAACGGTTTCGTCGCTTGCGGCCACCATGAAACTCCCGAGGACCGTTGCACAGAGGATGATCAGGACGCTTCTCTTCATGGGTGGACTCCAAACGCCACGAACTCCGCCGGGGACTCGTTGCCGCCGATCGCGACGACGATGAACTGGCGACCTTCGTGCAAGTAGGTTATCGGCGCACCGGTGGTACCGGAGGGCAGCTCGGTCTCCCACACCACTTCGCCCGTGGACTTGTCGTAGGCGCGGAACTTCCTGCCCCAGTAGCGGCCTTCTTCCCCCTCGATGCCGGGGATGGCATCGCTGCCTTCACCGATGAACAGCAGCGTCTTCGTCACCAGCGGCGCCGGCCGCCCGGCGACCCCCAGGGGCGGCACGTCGAGGCCCTCGAGCAGGGGATGGTCTCGAGGCCCATCGCCGTTGGCTGCCATCCACACATGCTCGCCGCGATGCAGATCGATTGCGGTGATCCGACCATAGGGTGGTTTCACGATCGGGAGTCCGTCGAGGGTCGGCACATCGGGCGCGTCGTACCCCATGACGTAGCCGAGCGTGGCGTCGCTGGCTTCCGGCTGTTTCAGGGAGTACACGCTCGGCCAGGTGTGGGACACGGCGTAGTAGACGCCGGTCTCGGGATCGAAGGCGCCGGTGTGCCAGTTCCCGGTTCCCCAGAAACCCGGATTCGTCAGAGTGCCGATCTTCCCCTGCTCGTCGTCCATCAGGCCGGGCGGCGTGAAGATCGGCCCGAGCCGGAAGGGCTTGACGAGCTCCAGGGCCCGCGCCCGGAGCTCCGGCGTGAAGTCGATCAGGTCGTCCTCCACGAATCCCTGCCGGTCGAAGGGCGGCGGCTTCGTCGGGAAGGGCTGGGTCGGCGACAGTCGTTCCCCGGGGACCCGTGAGCCGGGCACGACCCTCTCCTCGATCGGCCACACCGGCTCCCCGGTACGGCGATCGAAGACGTAGAGGAAGCCGGTCTTCGAGGGCTGCATGACGGCGTCGATCCGCCTCCCGTCGACCGTGATCTCGCCGAGGGTCGCCGGACCGACCGTGTCCCATTCCCAGACGTCGTGGCGCACCATCTGAAAGTGCCAGACCCGCTCGCCCGTCCTGGCGTTCAGCGCCACGAGCGAGTTGGAGTACAGGTTGTCGCCGGGCCGGTGGCCGCCGTAGTACGCCGCGGTCGGGGCCGAGAGCTGGACGTAGACGTGGCCCAGTTCCTCGTCGGCCGACAGGCAGCACCACGACCCGAGGTCACCCGAGTACTCCCACGAGCCGTCGCCCCAGGTCTCGTGGCCCGGCTCGCCTGGCCGCGGCACGACGTGGAAGGTCCACAGCCGGCGGCCCGTGCGGACATCGTAGCCGCGCACATCCTCCGGCGTCGCCTCCTTCTTGCTGCCGCTGTCGCCGGCGCCTCCGGTGTATCCGGCCACCACGACGACGTCGCCCACGACGATCGGCCCGGCAGTCCAGGTGAAATCGCCTGCCAGCGGTCCCGGGAGGCGGAGGCTGACGCGTCCCTGGTCGCCGAAGTCGCCGTCGAGCTCGCCACTCGATGCGTGGATCGAGTACAGGTAGTTCTCGCGTGCGAGGAACAGTCGTTGCTGCTCGCCGCCCGTCCAGAGGTCGACGCCTCGAGGGCTCAGGCCGCGCGCCTCTTCGATCGTCGGCTCGAACGGCGCCTGAGACCACAGGGTCTCGCCGCTCGCCGGGTCGACGGCGCGCAGCAGGCCGACGAGGTTGGTCAGGAAGAGGCGACCTTCAACCATGATGGGCGTCGATCGCAGGTTGTTGCCCGGGCGCAGTTCGGGAAACTCCTCCTTGAGTTCCGGTTCCAGACCCGGCCGTCGCCACACGATGCGCAGATCGCCGACGTTCGAGGCGTCGATCCGGTCGAGCGGCGAGTAGCGCTTGAAGGTGCGGTCGCCGCCGAAGTACGGCCACTCGCCTTCCTGCGCCGCCAGCGTCGACCCCAGGACCAGCACACCGGTCCAGGCGACCAGGGTTCGGATCATCCGAAGCAGGTTATCCAAGGCCGGCCCACGATGTGCGCCGACCAGCTCGCGTCAGTCGACGATCGCCTGCATGATGGCGTTCTGGAAGTCGACCCGGAGCGGACCGCCCGGCGTCTGCACCATGAGAACCGCGGCCAGGTCCTCCTGCGGATCGACCCAGTAGCTGGTGCCGAACGCGCCACCCCAGCCGAAGCTGCCGGTGGACCGGTGGTCACCGCGGGCCGCGACGCCGTCGAGCACGACGTCCACGCTCAGTCCGAACCCCATTCCGGGGCTCCTCGCCTTCTCGTACAGGTCGCCGACGTGGTTCGACCCCATCAGTTCGACGGTCCGGGAGCCCAGCAGCCGCGTGCCGTTCAGCTCCCCGCCGTTGACCAGCATCTGGGCGAACTGCAGGTAGTCTTCGGCCGTCGACCAGAGACCGCCGGCGCCCCCGTGCAACGTCGTCGTGGCCAGCCACTCCGGCAGCGCCGGGCGGAGTTCGAGGCCGTCGGGGGTGCGAATGTACAGCGTCACGACGCGCTGCTTCTTGTCCTCCGGCACGTCGAAGGCGGTGTCCTTCATTCCCAGGGGCTCGAAGACCCGCAGCCGCAGGAACTCGTCGAACGTCAGACCCGAGGCGACCTCGACGATGCGCCCCAGCGTGTCGATCCCCGCCAGCGCGCTGTACTTCCAGCGGGTGCCCGGATGGAAGTCGAGGGGGGCCGCTCCGAGCGCGGCCGCCCAGTCCGCGACCGTGCCGGTCGGATCGCGAGGGGCGATGCGCGCCGTCGCCTCGCGTGCCGCGCCGCGGCTGCCCAGACCCGACGTGTGGGTGATCAGGTCGTGCACCGTGACCTCGCGCTTCGCCGGCACCGTGTAGATGTCGCCTTCCTCGCCTGCGGCGTCCGATCGCGGCATCGCGACCTTCGTGTTCTTGAACTCCGGAATGAAGCGGGACACCGGATCCGACAGACGGACCTTCCCCTCTTCGACGAGGATCAGGATGGCGACGGCGGTTACCGGCTTCGTCATCGAGGCGATCGGGAAGATGGCGTCCTTGCGCATCGGGGCGTTCGTCTCGATGTCCATGAGGCCTCGCGCCTCGAAGTGGGCGACGCGGCCGCGCCGCGCGACGACGGTGACGGCGCCTGAGATCTGCTTCGCGTCGATGGCGCGCTGGATCATCTCGCCGATTCGCTCGAGACGTTCCGCGGACAACCCCACGTCCTCCGGCACCCCGGCGGGCACCTGGGCGCTGGCCGTCGTGACCGCGAGCAGGAAGACGAGAACGAAGATCGCCGGCCACCGCGGCCAGGCTCCGTCACGGGCACTGTTGACGCGCACCGGCAGCTCCTAGAACCAGTAGCGGAGCGACAGCGTGACGTCGCGCCCGGGCAAGGGCGCGAAGGTCTTCAGGAGCGACGTATGCACGCGCGCCTCCTCGTCGGTCAGGTTGCGGCCCCGCAGGAGCACGTCGACGATCTCGTTCTTCAACGTGAAGCGCCGGCCGACGTGGGCGTTCAGCATCGTGTAGCCGTCGGTCGGCGTCTCCTGCTGTGCAACATCGTTCTGGTCGTCGACCCAGCGCCACTCGACCGCTGCCCGCCAGTCGTGGCCGTGGTAGTGGAGGCCGGCGCCCAGACTCATGGGCGGAATCCTCGGCAGGTTTCCGCCTTCGTCCAGCTCGGCGTCGACGGTGTCGCCCAGGATCTCCATGTGAAGGTCATGCCCGTTCCACTCCGCAAGCTCGATCCGCGCGTGGAGCTCGGCGCCGGTCATCATCGCGTCGGCCTGACTGTAGCGGACGACCGGGAATCCAGCCATCTCCGCGCCGGTGAACGCGTGGTAGATGAAGTCCTGGAAGTCCTGCCGGAAGAAGGTCAACTTGCCCTGGAGGATTCCCTCCTCCTTGCGCAGAGTGAGGTCCAGACCGGCGCCGACCTCCTGGTCGAGATCGGGATCGCCGATGTCGAAGGTCCGGGTGGGTATGTGAGCCCCGTCCGAGAACAGTTCTCCCGGGCTGGGGAGACGAACTGAGCGGGAGGCTGAGAGGCCAAGGTTCCACGCCTCTCCGGCCGACCAGACCAGGCCGGCCGACGCGGAAACGCCGTCGCCGGACCAGGCTGGTCCGTTCGCCGGATTGTGCTCGGCCTGTTCGAAGCGGGCGCCGAACTGCCAGCGGATCGAGCCCCTTTCGATCTCCTGGTTGGTGAAGGCTGCCCAGGTGTTCGAGTGGGTCGGGGGGATGAAGGCCTCGGCGCCGATTGCGGCGAGATCGCGGTTCACATGCTGCACACCGATGCTGCCCCGGCTGGCGCCCCGCTCGCGCTGGAACATCTCGACCCGGGTCTCGAACAGCTCGTTCGTGTAGAGGACGCCGGTGTGGCCGGCTTCGAACTCGACGTGCTCGTAGTCCGTTCCGGACATCTGCACGTCGAACCTCTCGAAGGCGGACGCGAGCAGGTAGACGCTGCTTCTGAGGTCGATGCGCTGCTGCCTCATGTCGAGGCGAATGTTCTCCTCGTCCTCGCCGTGCTCGTCCTCGTGGCCGTGCTCGTCCTCGTGGTCGTGCTCGTCCTCGTGGTCGTGCTCGTCCTCGTGATCGTGCTCGTCCTCGTGGTCGTGCTCATCCTCGTGGTCGTGCTCATCCTCGTGGTCGTCGTGGTCGTCTTCGTGCTCGTCGTGGTCGTCTTCGCCGTGATCGTGATGCGCATGGCTGTGGGCGCCCGGAGGAATGCCGTAGTCGGTGCTGAAACCGCTGAACGAGACGCCCAGAAAACCGCGGTCGCCGAAGAAGCGGGTGACGCCGAAGCGGCCGCTCTCGGTCCTCAGGTCGGTGTTCGGGACGATGCCGAAGGAGTTCTCCTCTTCGTGTTCGTCGTGTTCGTCGTGTTCGTCGTGTTCGTCGTGTTCGTCGTGTTCGTCGTGCTCGTCGTGGTCCTCGTGGTCCTGGTGGTCCTCGTCCTCGTGCTCGTCATGCTCGTCGTGGTCGTCGTGGTCCTCCTCGAGGCGGGCGTAGCCCGGGATCTCGTACGGATCGGCCGTCCGGCTGACGGCCCCGATGTGCCAGGCCCATTCGCCGCCGCCGCCATTGAGCTGGAGCGCGCCCGTCCTCTCGCCGGTCGCCGAACCCCCGATCAGGTCGATCTTGCCGCCGAAGGTCTTTGCCGCCCGGTTTGTTGGAATGCGACCGTCGACGACGTTCACGGCGCCGCCGATGGCGCCCGAGCCGTAGCGGAGCGTGGCCGGACCTCTCAGCACTTCGATCTGATCGGCCAGGAGCGGGTCGGACGTGATCGCGTGATCGGCGCTTTCCACGGAAACGTCGCCGGTTCCCATGCCGCCGTTGAGCACCCGAACACGGGCGCTCGACAGGCCGCGGATGACCGGCCGCGCCGCTCCCGGCACGAACGCGCTCGAGGACAGGCCCGGTTCCCCCGCCAGGGTCTCGCCCAGCGTCGCCCCCGTGCGCAGTTGCAGATCGGCGCCGCCCAACACGGAGATCGCGTTCGGCAGCTCGGACTCGTTCCGGAGATCGCCGGAGGCGGTCACGACGATCTCGTCGAAGTGGGTGACGTGATCGTGTTCCAGCTCGACGGTCGTCTCCCGGTCGGCCTCCACGGTGATCGACTGGCTGGTCCGGCCGACCGACGGGATGTCGACGACCAGGAGATAAGTGCCGGGAGCCACGGCGTCGAAACGAAACGTCCCGTCCGCCGCCACCGGGGCGCTTAGGGACAGCTCATCGAGTCGGGCGACGGCCAGCGAGAGGCCGGCGTCGCCGGAGCTGCTGACCGTTCCGGCGACGGATCCCGTCGCCTGGCCATCGGCTGCGGGCGGACTCAGAAGGAGGGCAAGGGCGAAAAGAGTGGCGCCTGTGATTGCCTGGCGCCAGCGGGGACGGCGTTGCGAATGGGAGTTCGAGTACTTGTTGTAGGTAGCGGGCATGGTTTGGAGTTCCTGGGTAGTTCAGTCCGAGTCGAAGGGTGTTCCGGCGCTGGCTGCGGAATCGGCGGCGGCAGCGCACCGAAGTTGTCGGCCGCGCGATGCCGCGATTCCCTGCGATCAACTACGGCTGACCGCGATGGCGTCGCCGCCATCGCTCCGACGTGGGGCGAGTGACGCCTGGTTTGCTTCCTGGCGGCTCCGACGCTTCGCGCTCAGCGTGGGTCGGAGTCGCTGTCACTCAGCCTGCGGGCGGACCGCGAGCGGCCTGCGGCCTGGACTCGCTACGCCTGGCGCTGCCGTCGTTCTCGGGCCTTGCCACGGCCGTGGCGAGGTCGAGCGGCCTCGCCACGGAGCTTCTGCCGACCTCGTCGGGCTTGGAGCTTGCGGTCCTGCAGGCGACGCAGGAGTGTTCGTGCGGCGCGGCGGCGTTGCCGAGGCGGGCGCCGTTCGTGGCCCCGGTGGCCTCGGCTTCGCGGTCGAGCGTACTCCAGGCGTTGCTCGCTGCCGGTGCGTCGTGGAGGTAGCAGACCACGCCCGAGGCGGTGAGCAACGTGGCGATCGTCAGCGCGAGGGCGTTGACGATGACGAGCGGCGAGTGGGACCGGTGCGGCACGGGAGGGCCTTTTATCACGTATTCGCGGATGCGGACGCCCTGATCTCGAACCGCCCTTGCGAGGGCGAGAACCGGATCGCTTCGGTGTCGAAGGCCTGGCCGACGTCGCCGCTCTGGCTCAGCTCCTCCGGCGTACCGACCGAGAAGCCGCCAGCGCCGTCGAGCAGCCAGACGCTGTCGGCTAGCTGAAGCGACAGGTCGAGGTCGTGGCTCGAGAGGAGGACGACCTGCCGCTTCTGCTTCGCCTGGAAGCGCAGGAGGGCCATGATCTCCACTCGGCTCGGAAGGTCGAGGAAGGCCGTGATCTCGTCGAGGACCATGAGGCGCGGGGTTTGTGCGAGCGCCCGCGCGATCATCACGCGCTGGCGCTCGCCGTCGCTGATATCGCTGAAGTAGCGGCGCAGGAACGGCCCGACGCCGGCCACTGCGACGGCGTCGGCGATTGCCGCCCGGTCGCTGTTCGCCTGCCCACCTTGCCAGCCCGTGAAGGGCTGCCGGGCAAGCGCGATGACGTCCTCGACACGGAGGCCCGGATTGAACTGCCGCTCCGTCAGCACGACGGCGATCCGGCGCGCGCGGGTCGCCGGACGCATGGAGGCGACGTCTTCGCCGTCGAGGAGCACGGCGCCGTCGAGCGACGTCTGCAGCGCAGCGATCGTGCGCATCAGGGTCGACTTGCCGGACCCGTTGCGGCCGAGGATGCAGATGAAGTCGCCAGGCGCCGCCCCCAGGTCGATGCCGGACAGGACGACTCCCCGCGTGTTCCGATAGCCCACGGCGAGGGATCGCAGATCCAGCATCAGCGCCACTGCCTCACGGCCGGCGAGAAGATGAGGATGAGAACCACGACCGGTGCGCCGATGATTGCGAGGATCGCGTTCAGATGCAGGAAGTGCTGCTCCCACGGTGCATGGACGATGGCGTCTCCGGCAAGGGCAAGCAGTGCACCGCCCAGGGCGGCAAGCGGCAGGAGCGGGAGAATCCGCGCCGTTCCGGCCAGCGCCCGCGCGAAGTGCGGCGCGATGAGACCGACGAAGCTCACCGGGCCGCAGAAGGCCACGACGGGCGCCACCAGGAGCACGGCTGCCGCAAGGACGGCATGTCGGAGCGCCGTCACCTTGACGCCGAGGCTGCGCGCGTAGGTCTCGCCCAGAAGCAGCGAACTGAGGGGCTTGGCCGTCGCGACGGCGACGCAGGCGCCGACGAGGATCGGCAGCGAGAGCCACGCCAGCGCCGAAGGGGCGACGCCGGCGAAGCTCGCATCGCGCCATCCGCCATAGACCCGGCCGCCCGCGCGGGCGGCGAAATGAAGAAGCACGCTCGTGAGGCCCTGGGAGGTGAACCCGAGCATCAGGCCGATCACGAGCAGCGTGATGGCGCCGACGCGGCGCCCGAGCGCGAGCATGGCGAGCGCCGCGACCGCGACGCCCGCGGCGGCCGCGAGCGTGATGCTGGGGCCCTCGAAGAAGGTCAGGAAGGACACGGCCGCGGGACCCGCGAAGGCCGCCGCGGTCACCGTGAGCGCGACCCCGAGCTGGCCTCCCGCCAGCAGGCCGAGGGACCATGCGTCGGCAACGGGGTTGCGGAAGAGCGCCTGCATGAGCACTCCAGCCATGCCGAGCGCAGCGCCGGCGATGATCGCGGCGGCTACCCGTGGGAGGCGGATCTCGAGGACGATCTGGCGGGCCAGATCGCTCGACTGCGTCCCGGTCAACGCGCCGACCGTGTCGGCCAGTGGCAGCGCGATCTGCCCGTAGGTCAGGGTCAGCAGCGAGAGGGCGGCGAGCGACCCGAGGAGGGCGGCGCCGCTAGTGCTGACTCGCGCCGCCATGGCCTGCCTCCCAGGTCTCCAGGGCGAGGTACCGCCAATCGCCGTCCCGAAGTTCCGGGTGCAGCATCTTGATGACGTCCCCCAGGCGCCAGTCCGGCCGGATATCCCCCATCTCCCATACTTCCCACGAGTCGGCGGTCGGATGGCGTTTGCCCGGCTCCCAGAAGACGCAGCCCTCCCGGTACGCCTTGAAGCGCGCGAGCACGGCGTGGTCGTCGAACCTCGGGGACAGGGGGTCCCGGATCATCCAGCAATCGGCGTCCGTGGCGTCCCGCAGGAGCCGCTCGGTCGAGAGATCGGAGAAGGTGTCGAGCTCCGGATCGTCCTCGGCGCCCATCACGAGCTCCGCGTTGGCGTCGCGAAGGAGCGCTGCATCGGAGTTCCGCTGCGTGACCGCCCAGCGATTGCCCGCGCTCCGGTACCAGGCCCAGAGAATCGATCGCCGCGGTTGCCCGTCAGCGAGGGACTTCAGACGGTCGACCTCCTGCGCGACCATCTGGACGAAAGCGTCGGCTTCAGCCTCCTTCCCGGTCAGCAGACCCATCAGACGGACCCAATCGACGCGGCCCATGTAGTGCGGCTCAGCATCGATGAAGGTCGGCACGACCGGAACGCCAAGCGATTCGACGCGCTCCATGTGCCGGGTGTGCGTGAGATCGGCCATGCGTGCGATCAGCACGTCCGGCCGCACCGCCACCAGGGCGTCGAGCGTTGGCGGCATGTGCCAGCCATAGCCGATCTGCTGGATCTGACCCGACCGGGCCTTGCGGCGCAGGTCATCGTCGTAACTGGTACTCCCGCCTACGGCGACGATCCGGTCCTCGACCCCGAGTACGCGCAGCATGGCCTCATGAGGGTGATCGTTGACGGCGATCCGTTCGACGGGCGTTCGGATCAGCGAGGCCCCGGCTAGATCTCCCGACAGGGTTGGCGGCTCTATGTCCCGCGGAACCAGCACGAGGCGGGCCCGCTGCGGTGGCCCGCCCGCCGTTCCGCCCCAGGTGACGATGGATGCCTCGATGTCGACAACGCGATAGCCGTGCCGTTCGACGACGCTGAAGATCCCCGTATAGGGCATCTCCACAGCCTTGCCCTCGACGGGTCCCGGATCGTGGGACACGCTGGGCCCGCAGGCGGTCAGAAAGACGCACCAGCTGAGTGCCGTCAGAAGAGACGGCGCCCCGATCCCGGTTGGCGCGTTCCGCGCTAACCGCGACCCACTCCCTGCACCCGTCATCGGGTGCAGGGATGGCACTTGCTTCGCTGCGTTCCGCGGCGCAGGCTCCTAGAACCAGAACCGGGCCGACAGGGTCACGTCCCTGCCGGGCAGCGGCCTGAAGTTCTTCAGGAACGACGTGTGCACGCGCGCCTCCTCGTCCGTCAGGTTGCGGCCCCGCAGTAGCACGTCGAGGATCTGGTTGCCGAGGATGAAGCGCCGCCCGACGTGGGCGTTGACCAGCGTGTAGCCCTCGGTTGGGGTCTCCAGTTCAGCGACGTCGTTCTGGTCGTCGAACCAGCGACCTTCCACCGCGGCGCGCCAGTGGTGGCCGTGGTAGTGGAGGCCGGCGCCGAAGCTCATCGGCGGAATCCGTGGCAGGTTGCCGCCCGCGTCCAACTCGGCGTTGACCGTGTCCGCTATCGCCTGGATGTGCAGGTGATGGTCGTTCCGGTCGAGCAGCTCCAGCCGAAGCCGGAGTTCGGCCCCTTCGGTGGAGGCGTCGGCCTGGGTGTAGCGGAGGACAGCGAACCCGTCTTCCTCTTCGCCGGTGAACCGCTGGTAGATGAAGTCGCTGAAGCTCTGGCTGAACAGCGTCAGTTCGCCGGTCAGCGGCCCTTCCGTCTTGCGCAGCGACACGTCGAACCCGGTGCCGACCTCGTTATCCAGGTTCGGGTCACCGACCTCGTAGCTCAGGGTGGCGACGTGCAGGCCGTCGGAGTGGAGCTCCTCCGCCGCGGGCAGGCGGGCCGAGCGGGCGACCGACACGCCTAGCGTCCAGTCGGAGCCGGCGTCCCAGACCAGGCCCGCTGAAGCGGACACGCCGTCGTGCGAGGTGTCCCGAGAACTCATCGGATTGTGGTCGAGCTGCTCGAAGCGAGCGCCGAACTGCCAGCGGACGGGACCGGCCTCGATCTCCTGTGAGGTAAAGAGAGCCCATCCCTGGGACTGTGTCGGCGGAACGAAGGCTTCCTCGCCGATGGCGGCGAGATCGCGGTCCGAGTACTGGAGGCCGACGGAGCCGCGGCTGCGGCCCCGCTCGCGCTGGAACATCTCGAGTCGGGTCTCGAGGTAGTCGTTGGAGAACGTCGTGCCGACGTCGGGGCCTTCGAGCTCGACGTGCTCGTAGTCGGTCCCCGTCATCCGGACCTCGATCCTCTGGAAGGCGCCCGCCATCGGCAGGGCTTCGGCCCGCAGGTCCACGCGGCGCTGCCTCATGTCTACGCGGATCGGGAGCTCCTCTTCCTCGCCGTGCTCGTCGTGGTCGTCATGGTCCTCGTCGTCATGGTCCTCGTCGTCGTGGTCCTCGTCGTCGTGGTCCTCGTCGTCGTGGTCCTCGTCGTCATGGTCCTCGTCGTCGTGGTCCTCGTCGTCGTGGTCGTGCTCGTCCTCGTGGTCGTGCTCGTCCTCGTGGTGGTGATGGGCGTGGGCGCCGGGCGGGAGCCCATAGTCCGTGTTGAAGCCGCTGACCGAGATGCCGATCGAGCCACGGTCGCCGAAGAAGCGGGTGAAGCCGAAGCGCCCGCTCTCGGTCATGTAATCCGTGTTCGGGACGATCCCGAAGGGGTTCTCGTCTTCGTGCTCTTCGTGGTCGTGTTCGTCGTGATCCTCGTCTTCGTGGTCGTCGTGGTCTTCGTCCTCGTCGTCGTGATCCTCGTCTTCGTCGTGGTCGTCGTCGTCGTGATCATCGTCGTGATCGTCGTGCTCCTCCTCGACCTGTGCGTGGCCGGGAATCTCGTACGGATCGGCTTCCCGGCTCACGGCACCCAGGTGCCAGGCCCATTCATCGCCGCCGCCGTTGAGATGGATCGCGCCCATTCGCTCGTCGGCCACGGACCCGCCGCGAAGGTCGATCGTGCCTCTCAGCGCGCTGACAGGCTTCTCGCTCGGGATCCGGCCGTCGACCATGTTGACCGCGCCGCCGATTGCCTCGGAACCGAAACGGAGCGTGGCGGGTCCGCGAAGCACCTCGATCTGTTCGGCGTGCGCCGGTTCGAAGGTCACGGCGTGGTCGGCGCTGACGACGGAGGCGTCGCCGGTGTCGAGTCCGTTCTCCATGACGCGGATCCGGGCGCCGCTCAGGCCGCGAATGATCGGCCGGCTGGCGCCTGGCACGAACGACGTCGAGTGCACGCCTGGTTCGCCTTCCAGCGTCTCGCCCAATGTGGCGCCGAGACGCAGCTGGAGGTCCGGGCCGGACAGCACGGAGACGGGATTCGCCAGCTCGGAGGCACGACGCTGGTCGCCGGTCGCGGTGACGACGACCTCGTCGAAGTGCGTCCCGTGACGCATTTCGAGCTGGACATCCACCTCGTCGCCGCCCGCCACGGTGATGGTCTCGCTCGCCGTGCCGAAGGCGGGAATCTCGACGACGACGAGATAGGTGCCGGCCGGCACCTCGTCGAAGCGGAACGCTCCGTCCGTGGACACCGCGGTGCTGACGCCGAGTGCGGGGATGCGCGCCACGGCGAGCACGATTCTCTCGCCGTGGGTGTCGACGGAGCCGGCCACGGAGCCGGTCTCCTGGGCGGCGGCCGTCGGCGGAATGAGGAGGAGGGCGAGGGCACAGAGAATGGTGCCCGTCACCGCCTGGCGCCGGCGCCGCTGGTGGGAGTTCAAGGCCTTGGTGTGGTTGGCGAGCATGGTTGCGAGTTCCTGGGTCGTTCAGTCCGAGTCGAAGAAGGTTGTGGCGCTGGCTGCGGAATCGGCGGCGATGGGAGCGCAGCGGAGCACCTGTGGCACGATGCTGCGTCTTCGTGGATCAGCTACGGCTGACCGCGTCGTCCTCGTGATCGTCGCGGGCGAGGGGACGGCCTCCGACGCCTCGCGCTCAGCGCGGATCGGAGACGTGTCGGCTCAGCCGGTAGGCGGTCCGCGCGCGCTTTGCTGCCAACGCTCGCCAGCGCTTGGACCGGACCGGGGATCGGATCCTGACTCGGCCGGGAAGAGGTCAAGCCCGGCGATCGAACTCCTGCGATTCTCGACGGTCCGGGTGCGGCCCAGTTTGCATGCAACGCAGGAGTGGTCGTGCGGGGCCGCGGCCTGGCCCAGCGTGGCGCCGTTGGCGATGCCGGAGGCCTCCGCTTCGTGGTCGGCCACGCAGTAAGCGACGTTCGTCTCGACCGTGTCGTGACCATGGCCGCCTGCCTCCCAGGCTCCAGCGAGCAGGGTGGCGGTCGTCAGCGCGATAGCGGAGAAGACAGCAGGTGGCGAACCGGGCCGGCGCAGCATTGGCTGCGGAGGTTACCAGAGCCGGCGAGGCCCCTAGCGCCGCCGAAGCACCACCTGGTGAGCGCCACGGCGGTCGTCGCCTTCGCCGGCCGCGGCGCTGAGCGCGAAGTCGCCGGCCGGGACCGCGACCCCTTCGAAGGTGGTGTTGCTCTGCTCGGGCGCCAGTTCCTGGCGATGCGTCCCATCCCCGATCTCGAGGAGCACCGGACCGGCGGATCCGGCCACCAGCCGCACCTCGATGTCGAACGTCGCGTCCTCCCTCGCGCCCAACAGCCATCGCCCCCGCGAGGTCGGCCGCCAGCCCTGATCGTCGGTGATCCGCCGCCAGTCCTGGCGCGTGAGGACGGTCACAGGTTCCTGGTCGGTGCCGACGACGATCCGTGGCGGCGCGTAGTTGTCCGGCCGGGTGGAGCTCACGTCCTTGAACCACTCCAGGTAGTCGTCGCTCATCCCGGCTGCGATCTCGGGTGCGTTGTCGATCAGGTTCCGGGTTTCGGCCGGATCCGCCTCGAGGTCGTAGAGCTCGAGATGGAGTTCGCCATCCCAGTCCCCCTCGCCGCGCGGGGAGGGATGGACCAGCTTGTAGCGCTGGCCGACTGCGGCGAAGGAACGAAACGCGGTCGGTTCGTCTCCCCGATGGAACTGGAAGTACAAGGTGCGGTCGGGCCAGACCGCCGCGTCGCCGGCCAGCAGGCCGAGCAGGCTGCGGCCGTCGAGATGGAGCCCAGCGGGCGGTTCGACGCCGGCAGCGTCCAGGAGAGTGGGGGTGATGTCGATGTGTGCGCCGATCCGGTCGACGGCTTCACCGCCGGACGGCAGGCGTTCCGGCCACCGGGCCAGCAGAGGCGACCGGATGCCGCCCTCGAACACGGCTCCCTTGCGGCCGCGGAGTCCGGCGTTGTAGCGGTCACGGTCCGGGCCGTTGTCGACCAGGAAGACGACCAGCGTGTCCTCCGCGAGGCCCAGTTCGTCGAGCCGCGCCATCAGTCGGCCGATGTTGTCGTCGATGTTGCTGATCATCGCGTAGCTGCGTGCCAGCCGGTCGAGGATCTGCTCGCTGGCCTGGTCGGGATCGGGAAGCGCCGCGCTCAGGTCTGCCTGCCGGTAGTGCTCGAGCCAGTCCTCCGGAACGTCGTGGAACGGGCCGTGGGGCGCGTTCGTCGGTACGTAGGCGAAGAACGGCCGGCCGTCCCCGGCCGCCTCCTCCATGAAGTCCAACGCGGCGTCGAAGTAGACGTCCGTGCAGTAGCCCGTCGTCTCCTCGCGCTGTCCGTTGCGAAATAGCACGGCGTCCGTGTACCTGCCCTCGCCGCCGGGTGGGTCCGAGGGCTGTCCGATGCCGCCTCCGCGGTGGACCAGGCTCTCCTGGAAGCCCTGGTCCATCGCGCGCATCGGGTGGGCGTCGCCGAGATGCCACTTGCCGAAGATGCCGGTGGCGTAGCCGGCGTCCCGGAGCATCTCGGCGATCGTCACCTCCTCCGGTTCCATCATCGCCCGGCCGATGTACGTGTCGATGGCGCGGGTGCGGTAGTTGTAGCGACCCGTCATCAGCGAGGCGCGCGTCGGCGTGCAGACCGGGCTGACGTAGAAGCGCTCGACCTGTGCGCTCTGCGCCGCCAGGGCGTCGAGGTGCGGCGTCTGGAGGACGGGGTTGCCGGTGAAACCGAAGTCTCCGTAGCCCTGGTCGTCGGTCATGACGAGAACGATGTTGGGTCGCTCGGCTTCTTCGGCCGGTTCGTCGGCCGGTCGGCCGCCGTCGCAACCCGGCGTCCAGACGGCGAGCAGAACCGCGACGAGCTGTGCGCTACGCTTCATCGGTTTCCCTCCACATGACAGGCCGAGGACAGGATATGGCAGCAGAAGAGGTTCGCTACGAACGACGCGGCCCGGTGGCGGTGCTGACGCTTGACCGCGCCCGCTACCACAACGCCCAGAGCTGGAAGTTGCTCGATGATCTCGACCGCCAGCTCGACCGGGCGATGGCCGACGAGGATGTCCGGGTCGTCGTGCTCAAGGGCAACGGGAAGCACTTCTCGTCCGGCCACGACCTGGGTACGCCGGAGCAGCAGGCGGACGTCGAGGCCCGGGGACTGACCCAGTGGGTCGGCATGGACTGGTACGAGGCGTTCCGCTGGTACAACCTGGACAACACGGTCAAGTGGCGCAACCTGCCGAAGCCGACGATCGCCATGGTGCATGGCTACTGCATCTTCGGTGGCTGGATGATCGCGGCGGCGATGGACCTGATCTTCGCCGCGCCGAGCGCCCGCTTCCTGGCGAGCCTGTTCGAGACCTTCACCGTGCCCTGGGACATCCATCCCCGCAAGGCGAAGGAACTGCTGTTCGAGAGCCGCTTCATCGACGCCGAGGAGGCGCGCGAATTGGGCCTGGTCAACCGGGTCTACGCGGAGGATGAACTGGAACGCGAGACGATGGCCTATGCGGAACGGATCGCCGAGAACGACCCGGCGGTGCTGCGCCTCGGCAAGCTCGCCGTGAACAAGGCCCAGGACGCGATGGGCTACAGCGCGAACGTCGAGGCGGCGTTCGCCGACTACCTTGTGGTCCGGGAGATTCGCGGCAGTACCAGCCGGGTCGAGGGCAACCGGCGGCTCGTCGGCGTCGACCTGGCGCTGCGGGGGCAGCGCGGCGGACGCGCCGGACAGACGCCGTTGGACCCGGTAGACAGCTTACGCGCTTCAGAAACGGGGGAGGACGCATGAGAACAGTTCGCACTGGATTTGCCTTTCTGCTGTGCATGAGCGTGGCCGCCGTGGCGGCGGCGCAGGACGGTGACGGCACGCGGATGTACAACACCGCCAAGCAGAAGCTGATGAGCGGCGAGGGCATCGTCGGCGTCAGCATCTCCTCGCCCGATCCCGACAGCTACTGCGCGGCGGCCAACGCCGGCTTCGACTTCACCTGGATCGAGATGCAGCACAGCCCGCTGTCCTACCAGGACGTGGCGAGGATGCTCTGGGCCTGCCGTGACGCACCGGCCATCCCATTCATTCGGGTGCCGGACGCGACGGAGGGCGACATCCAGAAGGCCGTCGATCTCGGCGCACTCGGCATCGTCGTGCCGATGGTGCGCACCGCCGAGAAGATGGAGCGGGCTGTGCGCTTCGCCAAGTTCCCGCCCGAGGGTCGCCGGAGCCTGGGCGGCGGCCAGTACGGCGCGCTCTGGGGCCGGGACTACCGGGCCACGGCGAACGAGAACATCCTGATCGTGGCGATGATCGAGTCGCCGGCAGGTGTCGAGGCGGTCGAGGAGATCGCGGCCGTGCCCGGCGTCGACGTCGTCTTCGCGGCCTCGACCGACCTCTACAGCTTCTCCGGCAAGCGCCAGGGGGAGCCGGAGTACGAGGCGATGGTCGACCGCATCCGCGACGCGGTGCTCGGTGCCGGCCTCAAGCTGGGCGGGCCGCTGGCCTGGCGTGACCGCGAGGGCTTCAGCTTCTTCCAGGCGCCCGGAGTCGGCAACCTGATCCGCCGCGGGGCCCAGGCGCTGCTGGAAGAGACGGCGTCAGGAATCGCCGAGATCGAGGGCTCGGAGAACCAGTAACCGGCTCAGATGTGCCGGCCCTGGCCGCCGTCGACGTCGATTACCGCGCCGTTGACGTAGGAAGCGGCCTCCGAACACAGGAAGACGATCATGTTGGCGACCTCCTCCGAGGTGCCGTAGCGGCCCACCGGAACGCTCTTGCCGTTGTTCCGGATGATGTCCTCCCAGTCGCCGCCGCGGGCGTTCGCGATCTCCTTCGCGGCCCGCTCCCACATCGCGGTGTGGATCAGGCCCGGCAGCACCGAGTTGAACAGCACGTTGTCGCGGCCGTACTTGCCGGACAGGGCCTTGCCCGTGGCGACCATCGCCGCCTTCGAGGCGCCGTAGTCGATCAGGGCGGCGCCCGGGTACTTCGCGGCGCCGCTCGCGATCATCACGACCCGGCCCCACTTCTGCTTGCGCATGCCGGGCAGGCAGAGCCGCGTGCTGCGCACGGCCGAGAGCAGGTTGAGCCGGAACAGATCCTCCCAGTCGTCGTCGCTCATGTAGAGGAAGTTGCGCGACGGCGAAGCGCCGACGTTGTTGACAAGAATGTCTACCGTGCCGCCGGCCAGCGCGGCCTCGAAGAAAGAGTCGATCGACGAGCGGTCGGCCATGTCGGCGACGTGGCCGTGGGCACTGCCCTCGCCCGCTGGCGGCTCGTAGCCGTCAAGCTCGTTCACCGCCTGCTCGCTGCGGGCGCAGAAGGCGACCTCGGCGCCGTGATCGGCGAGCAGGCGGACGGTGGCGGCGCCGATACCGAGGCTGGCGCCGGTGACGACCGCACGGCGGCCGGTCAGGTTCAGGTCGATCATCGTTGAGGTCTCCTGGCTGGGATTCGGAGGATGAGTGTAGTGCCCGCGGCGTTGCTATGCTCCCCGTTCATCTCTGACGGGACGGGAATGAAGAAACGACGCCAGTTGATCCTGCGACGGCGGCCGGTGTGGCTCGCCGTTCTCCTCTTGATGTTGGGCGTGCCAGCCGCGGCGCAGGACTCCGGCGATGCGACTCCCCGCCACTACGACGGCAATCCCGACATCAACGGCGTCTGGCAGGCGATCAACTCGGCTCACTGGAACGTGGAGGACCACAACGCCGTCGGTGGGCCGGCGGAGTACGGCACCCTCACCACGATGCCGCCGGGGCAGGGCGTGGTCGTCGGTGGCGAGATTCCCTACCAGGACTGGGCTCGCGAGCAGCAGCGGGAGAACTTCGAGAACCGCTGGCGCGAAGACCCCGAGGCGAAGTGCTACTTGCCGGGAGTGCCGAGAGCGACCTACATGCCCTTCCCGTTCCAGATCCTCCAGGGGACGACCCACGTCATGATCGTCTACGGCTTCGCCGAGGCGAACCGGACGATCCACATGGACAAGGAGAATCCGGAGCCGGCGCCGATCGACAGTTGGATGGGCCGTTCGCATGGCCGCTGGGACGGCGACACCCTGGTCGTCGAGGCCTCCGGCTTCACCGGTCAGGCCTGGTTCGACCGTGCCGGGAACTTCGCCAGCGACACGCTGCGCGTTACCGAGCGCTACACGCCGACCGGCCCGAACACGATGACCTACGAGGCGACGCTCGAAGACCCCAACGTCTTCACCCGTCCCTGGACGATCCGCATGCCGCTCTACCGGCGCCTGGAGGAGAACGTCCGTGTGCTGGAGTACAAGTGTGTCGAGTTTTCCGAGGAGCTGCTCTATGGCCACCTACGCCGACGCGAAGAAACCACGACCGGCGACGATCCCTAGCGCTTCGGCCGTTGCGGCCGCTCTGCTGCTGGGACTGACCGCGGTCCCGGCGGCGGCCGGCGACGTCACCGTGCAACTGACCACGTCCGCCCGCAGCGAGGCGGTCAAGTGGTACGAGCGCCACCTGGACTGCGAGCCGATCGAGAGCCGCGCCGAGGCGGTCGACTGCGGCAACGCGACGATCGAGTTCAGGCAGGGCCCGATCATGGGCGCCAGCCAGGGCACCGGCATCGACCACATCGGCTTCTCTTTCGCCGACCTCGAGGAGAAGATGGCCGAGCTGGAAGCGGTCGGCGTACGGGGTTCCGGCGTTCGGCTCCAGCGCTACGACGACGGTTCGACTCTCCGCGAGAGACCCGGCCTGTTCAAGGTCGGACGCATCTTCGATCCCTGGGGGACGCGGATCGAAGTCGTGGAGGACCTGGACACGCTGGGCTTCCACCACGTCCAACTGAGCGCGAGCGATCCGGAGCGGACTCTGGCCTGGTACCGGGAGACGTTCGGCGGCGCGCCGGAGAGCCTGCGCGGGACGCAGGACGGCCTCCGCTTCGGCGAGGTCTGGCTGTTCGCCTCGAAGCACCCGGAAGGCCAGCCCGCGCCGAGTGCCGGCCGGGCGATCGACCACCTGGCCTTCGAGGTCGCCGATCTCGACACGGCGGCCGTGGGGCTGCGCGATCGAGGCGTCCGCTTCACGGCGGACCCCGAGCGGCCGGCGGGAGGCCGTTCCGACGCGAAGCGCGGCTTCGTTTCCGCTCCCGACAACGTGCGGGTGGCGGTGCTCGAACCGGGCTGGCAGGGCGTCGACGCCGACTTCGGGTCGGACGCCGACGAGGTTGCCTCGGCTGAGCCGTACGTCGTGCCGCGGACGCCCTGGGGTACGCCCGACCTGCAGGGAATGTGGTCCGGCAACAAGGCCCACGGCATTCCGCTGGAACGGCCCGAGGAGCTGGCCGATGTCGAGGAACTGACCGCGGAGGAGGCGGCCGCCCGCCGGGAACGCGGCACCCTGGGGAGCATCTGGGGCTACGAGCGCGAGTGGCGCGACACGACTCTCGGCTACGTCAAGTCGGCACCGTCGCGCCAGGTGGCGATGATCATCGATCCGCCGGACGGGCGCATTCCGCCGCTCACGGAGGAGGCCCTGGAGCGACAGCGCAACGCCCGCCAGTCGTTCGGCGATTACGTGAGGCGCCGGCCGGCGGGGCCGGAAGACCTGAGCGCCTACGTCCGCTGCATTACCCGGGGCGTGCCGGGGATGATGATGCCCTCGATCTACAACAACGGACTGCAGATCAGCCAGAGCCCGGGCTTCGTCGCCATCCAGAAGGAGATGATCCACGAGACCCGCGTCGTCCCCACGGCCGAGCGGGAGCCGCTCGGCCCTGGCATCAGGCAGTGGCTCGGCGATCCCCAGGGTCGCTGGGAGGGCGACACCCTGGTGGTGGAGACCACGGGCTTCAACGGCCGCACGAACTACCGCGGCTCGAGCGAGAACATGAAGCTCACCGAGCGCTACACGCGGCTTGGGCCGAACCGGCTCGAGTACCAGTTCACCGTCGAGGATCCCACAGTGTGGACCAGGCCCTGGACCGGCCGGTTCGAGTTCGAGCTCGACAACGAGCAGTACGAACTCGTCGAGTACGCCTGCCACGAAGGCAACTACGGGATGACGAACATCCTCTCCGGCGCCAGGGCGCGTGACCGCGAGGAGGCCGCGGCCGCGGCGGCGGAAACGGGCTCGGGAGCGCGGTAGAGAACCGCACCGACAACGACGCCCGTTCTCTGGGTGCGCGGGTCTTCTGACCCGCTGCCGCCGAAGGCGGCGTCCAATGTCGTCGCCGGCCTTGGCCGGCGGCCACATTGCTTCGGGCTGTGCCGCTCCGCGGCTCCGGCCGAGGGCCGGTCAGAAAGACCCGCGGACTCAGAGCGCCGTGGTCCTGCTGGCGACGCCGCCTTCAGGTTGACTCACGGGGGAATCGGCTTGGCCGTCGGCCGAGATGCGGTTCTGGGCCTTCAATTGTCTGTTCAACCGCGCTAGTGGTTGCGAGAGTGCACCCTCCAGCTTGTCGAAGTGCTTACAGAGCCAAGCGATCATCTCCGGCCAGTTCTCGTCATCGTAGCCGTCGAACGGTTCTGAGCGGCAGATGCGACTCGCCTTCTTGTCGTCCAGCCTTTGCCACTCAAGTTCCGCGCCAAAGGACTCTTCGATTTCTCCTCTGTTTCTTTCGAGCTGATCGAAGATCCACTTGTTCTCGTCTGCCTTGGAGCGTGCGAGAGAGAGTTCAACGCGCGCCGCTTTCTTTAGGAAGATCAGATTGTAGGAGCAGCCGGACACACCTGTTGCGCTAGCGAGCCAATGCTCCTTGGAAGGACTGATGTTCTCGTACCGGGGGACGCCTCGGTCACGCAGTGCGTCCAGAGTCCTCGACCAGAACGCTTGCCGCAATTCATGGCGACGCTTCAGCGTGCTTTCGACGGCTCGTTCTTCGGTCTCCTTGGCAGCCATTCCGATCATGTAGTCCGAGGCCTCGGGCGTGGGAATGATCTGCTGGAGGTCGAGCAAGAGCTCCTCGCCCAAGGTGTAGGGCGACGCCCGAAAGCACTGGACCCGCACGCCGTGTCCGGTGAGCCAAAGCACGGTTGATGTGACCTCTTTTCGGAAGTTGGCAGCGACCAACATGAGCCTCTGGTCATTGCCGGCGTTCAGGATCGTGTCATCAAGGTCCTCAACCTCGAGGAAGGTGCACAGGTTCTCTTCGGCTTTGCCGCCATCAGTCCTGCGGTCGAGGTGTCTCTGGTAAATCTCGAGGATCTGCCTCTTCGTGAGACTGGAGCAGTAGGCCACGTACTTGAGTGCTTGCCACACGACGTCGCGGCCCGTGTCGTCGAGCTTGTTCTCGATGACTACCAGCTGGCCTTCCTTGTCAAGTGCCAGCAAATCGAGCCGTTCGCGGGTGTCGGCGAAGCCGGCAAACTCCTTCTGGATGATCAGGAGCTCCTCGCCGAGCGCCTCGGGCGTGTTCGCGACCCATTCCTGAAGATCGGGGCGTTCCTGCAGATTGAGCGCGGCAAAACGCCTTTGTTCAAGGCGTACGAGGCGTTTCTCGGTGAGGTTGACTTTGAACATCGGCTCGATCCTCGCTCATGTTGCTTTGAACGGCCGAGGCCGGATCTCGTCCGGCGCCATCGTCTTGAGCACCTTGACCGGAGTGAGACACAGCTCGTCAAACCGGCGCATCGTCTGCTTGGACATGAGGCCGGCTTCGGCCAAGCCCACTACAGCCTCGTGCGCGGCCGCTAGTGCCTCACTCTTGTACTGCCTGCTCATTGCATTCCACTTCGATGACCGCTCCAGTTGCTAGCGCCGCCGGGAGGCCCGCCGGGTCCAGCCCCGAGCAACTCTCGATGCGTTGAGAGTGCCTTCGCGACGCTCTCGGGGGAAGTGAACCAGACGGTCGGCTCTCCTTCGGCCGGCTGGAGCTCGCCGCGGGCGATCGCCAGCGCGCGTGCCTTCATCTCGTCGTAGTCAGTGTTGCCGATCTTGAGCGACTTCATGGTCTTCATGGTGGCTACCAAGAGCCCGCCAACGTTACACTCCCACAACCATGGCTGAACCCCTCCGCGGAACCCGGCAGCCGCCACGCGAACCGAGGCGCCCGCTCGTCCCGCGGGACTTTCCGGGCTGCCGCGCTGTGCATCTGCCGGTCGAGGAACTGGACGACCACGAGGGTCGCATCGAGTACTGGGAGGCGCGGACCGGGACGGCGATGGTCCTGGCGGAGCCAGCGACGCTCTACCACGAGGCGCCGTCGGCCGGCGTGACGGGCCTGGTCGAGATGATCTCCCAGGCGCGCGGCTCGAAGATTCTGGCGCTCGGTTCGGCGAGTCTGGTGCAGTTCGGGGTAGAGGGGCAACGTGAGGTTCTGATGCAGCCGGACGCGATGTTCTTCCTGGATCGCCCTTGGCCGCGGGGGCGGACGATCGACATCGACGCCGGTCCGCTACCGGATGTGTTGCTGGAAGTGGACCACACGACCGATGTCCGGCGGCGGAAGCTGGAGGTCTACGCTTCCTGGGGTCTTCCGGAGGTCTGGGTGGAGGTGCCGGCACCGGAGTGGATGGCTCCCCGGAGTTCGGGTCGACCGGGACTGACGATCTACCTGCTGGAGGGCGGCGGTTACGTCGAATCGGCCGTCAGCCGGGCGTTTCCGGGCTGGCGGGCGGCCGAGATCCACCGGGCAATGAACGAGGAGACGAAGTCGGCAGAGACCGTGGCGGCGCTACGCCGGGTGGGCCGCGGGCTGGGCAGGGCGTCGGGCACCAGCCCGGACGACGACCCGTTCCTTGGCGCCGAACGGGCCGAAAGTCGCTCGGAGATGCTCCGGGAGAATCTCCGACAGACTCTCGCCGCCCGGAACATCCGAGTGACTGAAGCCGTCGAGGCGTGGCTTTCAGGTGTCACTTCGGTGGAACGGTCTGCCCAGTTCCTGGAGGCCGCCATCGACAGTCGGGACGCGAGCGACTTCCTGCGCCGGGTCCGGCCGGCCGGCGACGCTCCGCCAGACGACGGTTAGCGCCTCGCGCCGGTGGTAGGGTTGCCGTTCCGCCGAGACACAGCAGCAAGCAGGACGATGCCCATGTACACGACGCGATCTCTCCCGCGCGCGACCCTCCCCGGCCTCGGTTTCGCTCTGGTCGCGGCCCTGGTTCTCCTGGCGTCGCCCGAACCGGCGGCCGCGCACCACGCCTTTGCCGCCGAGTTCGACGCCACGAAGCCGGTGCGGCTGCGCGGCAAGGTGACGAAGGTCGAGTGGGTGAACCCGCACGCCTGGATTCACATCGACGTCACCGACGAGAACGGCACGGTGACGGCCTGGATGGTCGAGTGCGGACCGCCGGGCGCCCTGGTTCGCCGCGGCTGGAAGAAGAACTCGGTTGCTCCTGGGACCGAGGTGCTCGTCGAGGGCTACCAGGCGATCGACGGTGCGCCGCGGGCGAACGGCCGTGACGTGACCCTGCCGGACGGTCGGCGGCTGTTTGCCGGATCCTCGGGCACCGGCGCGCCGTACGACGATCGGGACTCTTCGGGCTAGCCGTAGAGCACAGGCGTTGCGGCGGCTCCGCTCGGACGCCACCTGACGCTCGGAATCTGACAGAGCTACAACGTCACGGTGAACTTCCGGCTCGGCAACGTCGGCTGAGCGTGCGCCCCGGCCGGGGCTCGAGCTGTTTCAGCGCGCTTCGGGCGCCGCACTCG
The DNA here is from genome assembly GCA_028875725.1 of Acidobacteriota bacterium. NCBI lineage: Bacteria > Pseudomonadati > Acidobacteriota > Acidobacteriota bacterium. The sequence goes on along the minus strand of JAPPCR010000015.1, from coordinate 560,676 downwards.
GTGGTAGCGTTGTGGCTACAACCAAACCTGTGCCCGAGGAGGTGCCGGATGAAGCTTGAACGTTTCCTTCTCCTGAGCCTGGCGGTGCTCCTGGCCGCCCCGATCGCCGTTGCCGCGCAGGACGAGATTCCGCGGCGGCCCGATGGCAAGCCGGACCTCTCCGGTGCCTACGACGTGGCGACGCTGACGCCGCTGACTCGGCCGCGGGAGTTCGGCGACCGGCTGACCCTGACCGACGAGGAGGCGGCTGCGATCGCTCGCCGCAAGGCCGAGATCTACGAGGCGGACTTCAAGCCCAGCGATCCGAATCGCGAGGCGCCGCCGGTCGGCGGGGCGCCGATCTTCGACCCGGGCCTCGAGGTCGCGTCCGGCGGCAGCGGCGGCTACAACGCGTTCTACATGGATCCGGGCGACAACGTGATCAGGATCGACGGCAAGTGGCGGACCTCGATCATCACGGATCCGCCGAACGGTCAGTATCCGGAGATGACGCCTGCCGGGATGGCGCGTACGGCAGCTCAGTTCGCGGCGTTCGGCCACAAGAACACGGGAACCGCCTGGTGGCTGGAGGAGAACGAGGACGGCTCCGGTCCCTACGACAACATGGAGCAGCGGCCCCTGCCGGAGCGCTGCCTGATGGGCTTCAGTTCGACCGGCGGCCCGCCGATGCTGCCGGCGCTCTACAACAACCACAAGCGGATCGTGCAGACCGGAAACCACGTGATGATCCTGATCGAGATGGTCCACGACGCCCGCGTCGTGCGGATCGGCGCTGAGCACGCGCCGGCCCAGGAACGGCGGTGGATGGGCGACTCGATCGGCTGGTGGGAAGGCGACACTCTGGTCGTCGACACGGCGAACTTCGGCGAAGAACCGGGTCTCGGTTCGGCCACGAAGGACCTGCACGTCGTGGAGCGTCTCCAGCGTCTGGCGGACGGCGACCTGCTGTACGGCTTCACGGTCCGAGACCCGAACGTCTGGGAGACGGCTTGGAGCGGCGAGTACGTGTGGCGGTCGACGCCCAACAAGGTCTTCGAGTACGCCTGCCACGAGGGGAACTACGCGCTGGGCAACGTGATGCGCGGTGCGCGCCTGCTGGAGGCTGACGCGATCGCCGCGGCGGGCGGCGGCGAGTAGTCGAGCCGGCCGGGCGCGCGAGCCCATGCGCCGCTTCCGCTCTCCCGGCCTGGGAGTCCTGGGTCTGGGACTCCTCCTGGCGGCGGCGAGCCCGCCCGCGCGCGGCGCCGACGAGTCCCCGAACATCGTCGTCTTCGTCGCCGACGACGCCGGCTGGTCCGACTTCGGCGCCTTCGGCAACCGCGCCGTGCGGACGCCGAACCTGGACCGTCTTGCGGCAACCGGGGTCGTGTTCGAGAACGCCTTCCTGACGACGGCGTCGTGCAGTCCGTCGCGGATCAGCATCCTCTCGGGCCGGTATCCGCACGCCACGGGCGCCGAGGATCTGCACACGCCGTTGCCGACCGGGGTGGATCTGCTGCCGGCCTACCTCGCCCGGGAGGGCTACTTCACCGGGCACATGCGGAAGACCCACTACGGCCCGGATGGCGAGCGGCAGTTCGACTGGTTCTCGGAGGAGACCTGGGAAGGGCTGCCCGGTTTCCTGGACGTGGCGGGGGATCGGCCGTTCTTCCTCTGGATCGGCTTCCGGGATCCGCACCGGCCGTACTCAAGTGACGCGGTCGATCCGCCCCATGATCCGGGCGAAGTCTCGGTGCCGCCCTACCTCGTCGACGACGAGGAGACGCGGTCCGACCTGGCCCTCTACTACGACGAGATCTCGCGGATGGACGGTGAGATCGGTCGAATGCTGGCCGAACTGGACCGCCGCGAGCTTCGGGAGGACACCCTGGTCGTCTTCCTCAGCGACAACGGGATGCCGTTCCCGCGCGCGAAGGCGACCGCGTACGACGCGGGCATCCGCACGCCGCTGATCGTCTCCTGGCCGGGCGTCACGCCGTCGGGCGCTCGCTATCCGGGCCTGACCAGCGTGATCGACCTGGCGCCGACCCTGCTGGAGGCGGCCGGGGCGGGGATCCCGGAGAGCTTCCAGGGAGAGAGCTTCGCCGCGGCGCTGACCGATCAGGCCTCGCCGGGGCGCGACTACGTGTTCGCGGAGCGCAACTGGCACAACTGCGACGAGCACATCCGCGCGGTGCGCGGGCCGCGCTACAAGCTGATCCGCAACGCCTACACGGAGTTGCCGCTCTGTACGCCTGCGGATGCGTCGCGCAGCCCGTCCTGGTACAGCCTGACGGCGCGCCGTGCGGCCGGGACGCTGACGCCGGGTCAGGCCCGCCTGTTCGAGGCGCCGAGGCCGGTGATCGAGGTTTACGACCTGGAGTCGGATCCGCACGAACTGGTGAACCTGGCCGGTCGGCCGCAAGTGGAGCAGATGGCCCGGCAGTTGAGCCGGGTGCTCGATGCCTGGATCGAGGAGACGGAGGACTTTCCGGCGAGCCGCCGGCGCCGGGCGGACAACACGGATCGCGTGACCGGCGTGAAGTTCTCGCAGAAGGTGCCGCCGCTGGAGCCCTGACTAGGGATCCAGCACCGGCAGCACGATCCTTGACGGATGCTCCGCCGAGTGGTGCACCGCGTTGCGCGCCACCCGCCACTCGCTCTCGTCGTAGTTGTTGCCGCCGGTGTTCAGGTTGCGGTCGTAGCGGGGGAAGTTGCTGCTCGAGACTTCGATCCGCAGCCTGTGACCGTCGCCGAAGACGTTGGCTGTGGCGAGGGGGCCCAGGGTCACTTCGTAGACCTCCCCCGGATCCATCGAGACGTGGCGGTCGAATCCCTCGCGGTAGCGCATGCGCAGGATGGTGTCGTCGAGGTTGAAGGCGCGGCCGTCCGGGTGGACGTCGATCAGTTTGACCGTGAAGTCAGTGTCCGGCGCGTCTGATGAAACGTGCAGGATGACGTCGACCGAGCCGACGACGGCCAGCGGTTCCTGGAACGGCTCCGTCGTGTAGACGAGCACGTCGCTGCGGGCTTCGACCGAGCGCTGATCGAAGGCGCCGGGCTCGTAGTCGCCCATGCAGCAGAAGGCGCCGCCGTGGGTCGGCACCGGTGAGCCCGGGTCGTAGACAAGGCGGTCGGCGTCGGCACCGCCTCCGCCGCCATCCGCCGTCAGCCTGCCGTCGCCGGCGGCACTGTTCGCGCTGCCGTCGCTGTCCAGGTAGAAGGTCATCGCTTCGGCGCCGGCCGGCGGCCAGTTGGCGGCGTCTTCCCAGCGGTCCTCGCCCATCAGGAAGTAGCGGACCCTGGCGTAGCGGTCTTCGAAGCCGTTCGCCTCGGGCCCGTTCGCCTCGTGCTTCGTGAAGCGGTCGAGAAAGCTCCAGAGCATTTCGTCGAAGGCGAAGTCCGTGTCCCCGAAGTTCCGTTCGCCGACGACGAGCGGGTTGGTCAGCCGGTACATGTTGCAGTGCAGGCTGGGTGCGATGACCATGTACTGGTGGTCGCGGACCTCCGGGTCGGCGTTCTCGCGGACGTGGCCGTAGAGCGCCAGGTTCGGCGACACGGACAGGTCGTACCAGGAGTTGGCCCAAAGCGCGGGCACGCCGAACGGCTCGTCGTCGTGGTACAGGCCGCCTTCGTACCAGGCCGGATCGTCCGGCAGGCGGGCGGCGAACTCCCCGAAGATTCCCTTCGGCCCGCCGACGGATTCGATCAGCGTCTGAACGGGGAGATGCCAGAGGGCCTGCTTCCAGTCGACCTGGGGCATCTTCGCGGCGAGGTCGAAGTAGGTCGCGAGCCGCTCGAGGTCCTCGCGACTGGTGTCCGGCGGGAAGGTGGGGCGTTGCGTGTTCTGCTCGCCGAAGAGCCAGACGGCCATCGGAAGCTGGAGCGCGCCGCCGCGGTAGAAGTTCCCCTGTTCGTGGAACGGTCCCATGCGGCCGATGCCGGCGCCCTGCCCCATCGGTACGGCGGCGGCGTGGGCGGGATGCCGCATCGCGGCGAGTCCCATCTGCCATTCGGCGGTCGAGGAGCAGCCGAGCGTGGCGACCTTGCCGCTGGACCACGGCTGGTCGGCAATCCAGGTCAGCGCGTCGTAGCCGTCCGTGCGTGGCCGGCCGAGGATCTCCCAGTCGCCCTCGGAGAAGAACTTGCCGCGCTCGTTCTGGACCACGAAGGCGTAGCCGCGCGCGATCGCGTCGAGACCGAACTTGAGCAGCGCGCTGGGCCGCTCCAGGTTCGGTTCCGGCAGCGGGCTGAAGTTGTACGGTGTCCGCCAGAAGATCGCCGGAACGGGACCCCCGGCGTTCCGCGGCCTGTAGATTTCGGTGGCGAGGCGGACACCATCGCGCATCGGTACCATGACCATCCGATCGACTTCGGCGAGACGGTGGAGGTCGGCCCGGCGCACCGGGTCCGGCGTCCGGTGGATCTGGCCGAGGACCGGGGGAGTAGCCAGGGCCAGGGAGACAGCGATTGGCAGCAGCCTGATGACCGTTCGAATGTGGTGCATATGACGTTCTCCTGGCGGGCGAAGTCAGGTTCCTTCCTGGTTCTTGCGCTGGGCATTCTGCCAGTTGCGTCCGCTTCGGATTCGGCGTCCGGTCAGATCAGACGGGTCGCCGTGCTGGTCGCCGATGCGGATGACGAGCGGATCGCCATGGCCGCGGAGGCGGTCTCGTTCTGGAACGAGGCGGCCTCTGATCTGGGGCTGGCTGCGCCGTTCCTCGAGCCGGGACGGGAAGCTCCCTCGCAAGGACTGCGGCCATTCGAGAACTACGCCCACCAGCTCTCGCAGCTTGCCGGCCGCCTGCACTCGTCCGACCCGGGGCCCAGGCCGCCCGAGGCGCTCTTCCGGGTGGACGCGGACGTCGTCGTGCTGCTCTCCGCCCAGAGTCTCATGCCCTTCGCCTGGCCCTACGGCGACGATGGCCGCTACTTCGTCGCCATTCCTTCGGGCGACGAGCGCGAGCACGTGGTTCGCAACGTGATTGCCCACGAACTCGGGCATGTCCTTGGCCTGAAGCACACTCGCGAGCCAGGTGTTCTGATGTGCCAGCCCTGCGATACCTCGGCGCGCAATGACGGCCAATCCCGATTCCTGCCGCTGACCGAAGTCGACCGCGAGCGGCTACGCTCCTTCCTGGGAGGAACCCGACCATGACGACCAACTGGACCCGGAGACGCTTCATCGCCACCGCGGCCGCCGCGGCAGCGGCCGGAACCGGACTCGGCCGTTCACCCGCCGTGGGCCAGGACGGCTGGCGCGCCGGCCCGCTCCGGCACCTGATTCCGGCGGCGAGCCACGATCGCGTGGCGCTCAAGTGCTCCTTCGCCGATCCGCTCGATTTCGTGCCGGTGCTCCGCATCGGCGGCCGCCTGGTCGCTGGCCGGAGCACCGACACGGAACGGCGTTTCTTCTCCTTCGACGCGAGCGGACTGGAACCCGACACGGAGTACGCCCTGCAACTGCTCGGCGGCGGCGGCGAGACGCTGTGCGATCCGTGGCCTCTCCGCACGTTCCCGTCGCCCTCGGCTCAACCCGAGTCGGTGCGGTTCCTCGCCTACACCTGCGCCGGAGGCCATCCCGAGTCGGGCTTCTTCCTGCCGCTGGCGGTTCGCCGCCGGCTGTTGAGGCGAGCGCTCTCCTTCCGTCCGCGGGCGCTGATCGCGATCGGCGACCACATCTACTGGGACCAGCGTACGGTGCTCTACAACCGTAGCGAGGAGCGGGGCCGGCGTTCCCGCGAGTTCTACGAACGGATCGGCTGGCTGGACCTCAGCCTGCCCGTGCTGGGAACCAGCAACGAGACCTCGATCAAGGCCGCGGTCGGGCCGCAGATCGCCGAACTCTACGGGGTCATGCTGCGGTCGACGCCCTCCTACTTCGTCAGTGATGACCACGACTACTACGAGAACGACGATGCCGACCCCCAGATGGTCACCCTGCCGCCGGACCGCTACCAGGTGGAGTTCGCACGCTTCACCCGCAACGCCTTCCTGCCCGAGTTCCTGCCCGACGTCGAGCGTCCGCGGGCCATCTCCGGCGCCGGCGCCGGCGACCGGGAACCCGGCATCTCCGAGGCCTTCGGCACGTTCCGCTACGGTCGGCTGGCCGAGGTCCTGATCTACGACTGCGCCCGCTACCTGTCGCTCAAGGGAGTCCACGCCGGTCTCGTGCCGCCGGAGGCCGAGCACTGGCTGCATCAGCGCACCCGGGACCAGTCGGTCGCGCAGTTGTTCCACGTACCGTCGCACCCCTTCGGCTGGTCGGCGGGGAAGTGGCGCGAGTGGTACCCGGACGTCGCCGATCTCGACGACGGCGGCGCCACCGTGTCGCGGATCGGCGACTTCGCCGGCAGCAACTTCAGGCTGACGACGGAGCGCGAGAAGTACTTCTGGCAGGAGGGATGGCTGCGGCAGCATCAGCGTCTGCTGGAGTCGCTGACGTCCCAGTCGCAGCGGACCGGCATCGTGCTGTCGGGCGACCTGCACGCGATCGGCCACTCCGTGCTCGAGCGAAGCGGCAGCCTGGACCTCTCGGCCAATCCTGTCCACGCCGTGCTGACGGGACCGCTTGGCACCCTGACCGGCTGGCCTTCGGCGGCGCGCGGGACGCCGCCGCTGGCGGCCACCGGGGTCGAGCAGGACGTACGGGGCGAGACGTTCGAGAAGAACGGTTTCGCCCTCTTCGACGCGACGCCGTCCGAGGTCACGGTGCGGCTGTTCGCCTGGAAGACGGGGGAACCGGAGTCCGCGATCGACGACCTCGAGCCGTACCACACGGCCGTCATCCGGCGCGGCTGAACGCGCATCTCCGCGCCGCGGGTTTCACCCGCGGCCATGGGTTACTGTTCGCCGGATGGCCGAGGCTCCGAAGCGGCGGAACAGGCGGGCGCGCAAGGGGCCGGGACTCTTCTCCCGCTTTCTGAACGTCGTCGAGTTCCTCGGCAACCTCCTGCCGCATCCGGTCACGCTGTTCGCGGTGCTGGCTCTGCTCATCCTGCTGGTTTCGGGGATGGCGGAGTTGCTCGACTGGCAGGTCGAGGACCCGCGGCCCGCCGGCGTTTCGGGCCGCTCCGAGGACGGGATGATCCGCGCGGTCAGCCTGATGAACCCGGAGGGTATGCGGCGGATCGCGATGAACCTGGTGACGAACTTCACGGGGTTCGCGCCGCTGGGCACGGTCCTCGTCGCCTTGCTCGGGGTTGGTGTCGCCGAACGTTCCGGTCTGCTCGGTGCGCTGCTGCGGGCGCTCGTCCTGGGCGCGCCGCGGAACCTGCTGACCGCGGTCGTCGTCTTTGCCTCGGTCGTCTCGAACACCGCGTCGGAGATGGGCTATGTCGTGCTGATTCCGCTGGCGGCGGTCGTGTTCCGGTCGGTGGGCCGCCACCCGCTCGCCGGCCTGGCCGCCGCGTTCGCCGGCGTCTCTGGTGGCTACTCGGCGAACGTGCTGATCGGCACCGTCGATCCGTTGCTCGCCGGGATCACGACCGAGGCGGCGCGCATCATCGATCCGTCCTACGCGCCGGGTGCGGCGAACGAGATCCCGGCCACCGCGAACTACCTCTTCATGTTGGTCAGCACCTTCATGATCACGGTGATCGGCACCCTGGTGACGACCCGGATCGTCGAGCCCAAGCTGGGGGCGTTCGAGCCGAGCCGGGCGGCGGACGACCTGGAGGATCCGGAGGATGGCCTGAAGACGCTGTCCCCGGAGGAGAAGCGGGGTCTGAAGCTGGCGGGCGTGACCGTCCTTGTCATGCTCGGGGGGCTGGCGCTGCTGGCCCTGCCCGAGAACGGCTGGTTCCGCGATCCGGCGGCGAACGCGCTCCTGATCGACGACCTGAGACCGATGCTGCGGAGCGTCGTCTCCCTCATCTTCGTCTTCTTCATCGTGCCGTCGATCGTCTACGGCCGGGTCACGGGGTCCGTCCGGAACGACCGCGACGTGATCGACGGCATGGGCCGGGCGATGAGTTCGCTCGGGCCCTACATGGTGCTCGTCTTCTTCGCGGCCCAGTTCGTCTCCTTCTTCAACTGGACCAACCTGGGGACCATCACGGCGGTGGTCGGCGCCGACCTGCTGACCCGCTTCGACCTGACCGGACCGATCGTGTTCATACCGTTCATCCTGATGTGCTGCTTCGTCAACCTGATGCTGGGCAGCGCGTCTGCGCAGTGGGCGGTGACGGCGCCCATCTTCGTGCCGATGCTGATGACGGTCGGCTACAGCCCTGAGGTCATCCAGGCCGCCTACCGGATCGGCGACTCGACGACGAACATCATCACGCCGATGATGAGCTACTTCGGCCTCATCCTGGCGGTGGCGATGCGGTACGACCGGAAGCTGGGAATCGGCACCCTGATCGCGACGATGATCCCGTATTCGATCTCCTACCTGATCGGCTGGGTGACGCTGTTCTACGTTTGGGTGTTCGCGCTCGGCCTGCCGGTCGGCCCCGGATCGCCGACCTACTACACGCCCTGAGCCGGCTCAGGCTTCGCTCGCGGTCGCTCTCCGGCACGCTGTCAAGGTCCTGTTACCATGACTCGTTCCGCCCCGGCGCGAGTCGGTGCGGAGGAGGGGAGATCGCCTATGGCCAGACCTGGTCCGACCACTTTCGCGAAACGTCAACGAGAGATGCGCAAGCGCCAGAGGCGCCAGGAGAAGCTGGAACGGCGCGCGCAGCGGAAGATCGAGAAGGAACAGGCCGCCCTGGAGGCGCCGGAGAACACGACCGGAGAGGACCCGGACATCGCGGGGATCGTCCCGGGCCCGCAGCCGCTGCCCGACTGGGACGACTGACCCCGCCTGCCTACGGGCCGCCGCCGGACGCCACGGCTTCGGCCTCCTTGGCGCGGGCGCCGGAAAGGATGTTGTACAGGCCGTAGTTGCCCTCGTGGCAGGCGTACTCGTACAGCGCCTCACCTTTCTTCATCAGCAGGCGGGCGGTGAAGGGCCGGGTGAAGGTCGCCGGGTCGTTCACCGTGTACTCGTACATCAGCGTGTCCTCGTCGACGCGTCGGAACCTCTCCGTGACGTGCATTTCGTAGGCGTCGCCCACGGAGCCGGCCACGCTGCCGCTGAAGCTCGACACCAGGTCGCTGAAGTTCCTCGTCTCGACCACCAGGGTGTCTCCTTCCCAACGACCGCGGGAGTCGCCCATCCACTGGCGCACCGAGTCAGGAAGGTGAGGGCGCCCGTCGAGAGGCACGATGCGGGTGTCATGGACCATCTCGTTCAGGATCGCCACATGGTTGGCGGACTGGAAGATCTGGATGTTCTGGTTGTAGCCGCCCGGCGTGATCGGCGGCCCCACGTTGAAGCCGAGGATGCAGCGCTCGGCCAGTCCGCGATCCTCGTAGCTGTCGAGGCCGATGCCGCCGACCCGAAGTCGCACCGGGCGGTCGATCGGCTTGTCGTCACCGCGCGTCTGGCGCTTGACGTCGGGGAGAGTGTCAGGAAGTCGGCCGTTCGGCGGGTCGATGATCAGCGACGTCCGGAGGTCCTCGACGACCCTGGCGCCACGGTCGAACCAGAAGTTGTTGTAGCCGCCGACTTCGCCGCCCGCCTCGAGCCTTCTCTCCTCGGGGTCGCTGGGCAGATCGGCGACGCGCGCGCGTTCCACGGCCGCCGCCTCTATCTCGCCGGCCCGGGCCTCGTCGATCGTTGCTTCCTGGTCCTCCGGCCGCTGGAGCGGGGTCAGCGTGCGGAAGTCCCAGACTCCCGAGATGTCGGGCTTGCCGTCGGCTGCCAACGGCGGAGTCCAGCCGGGCGCGTTCTGGGCCGGCAGCGCGGCCGGCAGCGCGGCGATCGTCAGCGCTACGGCGAGAGCCGGATTGCGCGGGAAACGGAGGTGAGCGCTTCGGTGGCGACGCATGTCGTCCCTCCTCTTCGTGTCGAGAGTTGTCGGCCAGTGTAGCCCGCGCTCAGCCGCCGGCAGCTTCCGCCGTCTCGGCCGGCGCGCTGAACAACCGCTCGACATGGGCTTCGGGCAGTGGCTGCGTCAGCTTCGACACGATGTACGTCCCGGCGATGGACACGACCTCGCCGACCACCGCGCAGGAGTACGGGTTGATCTGGTAGTGCGCTAGCCACTGCGCAACGCCGGACAGAGGGCCGAGCGAGCCGGGATCGACGATCATCCAGGGCAGACCGCTACGCAGCAGAACGAAGGTCAGCATGCCGCTCACGAGGCCCGTGTAGGCGCCGGCCAGGGTAACGCCGCGCCACAGGCCGCCGACGACCAGGGGACCGGCGAAGGCCGCCATCATGCCGCCGGTGCCTACCCAGACGAGCAGCGCGATGTTCATGTCCTGCATCGCCCAGGCCATCCAGGTGCAGAGGATCAGGACGACCACCGTGCTCCAGCGGCTGATCACGAGCACCTTGCGGTCGACTTCCTTGTCGCTCAGGTGGGGTGAGTACTTGGGAACGATCGACCGGCGGTAGATGTCGTTGGCGACGATCTGGGACGACGACACGACGAGCCCGTCCGCGGTCGACATGATCGCGGCCAGGATGCCGACGCCGATCAGGGCGGCGAGCCAGGTCGGGAACAGTTCGATGAACAGCGCCGGCAGCGCCTCGTTCGCGTTGCGGCCGGCCTCGAGTAACTCGGTACCCAGGACGCCGCGGGCCAGGATGCCGCCGAGCCCGAGCATGCCCATCGTCAGCCCGACGGCGAAGGCAAGCTTGACGAAGCGCATCCGGTCGCCGTCGTTCCTGAGCGCCCACACCTTGTTGCCGATGTGCGGGAGCATGCCGAGCGGGATGTGGGCGAAGAGGACGCAGGCGATGGCCCACCAGGAGTCGTAAAGCGAGTTCGACTTGTTGAGCGGCCCGACGAGGTTCGGGTCCTGCACGCGCAGGTTGTCGACCAATGCGCCGAGCCCGCCGTCCATCCCGGATGCGAACAGGAACATGATGATGACGACGATCGCGACGCCGAGCATCATCATTCCCTGGATGCCGTCGGTGAGGATGTCGGCGTGAGCGCCGCCGAGAACGACGTACACCAGCAGAACACCGGAGGTGATGATCAGGGCCGTCAACGGTTCGAGGCCGAGCATGATCTCGAACATGACCAGCCCCGACACGAGCTGTCCGGCGATGTAGAAGAACAGCACAAGCGAGAAGATCGAGACCAGCAGGCGGACGCCGTCGCTCCGGTAGCGATCGCCGAGGTACTCCGGGATCGAGCGGTTGCCGAACTTGTGGCCCGAATTCGCGACCAGCCTGATCGTAATCAGGACCCCGAAGTAGACCCCCATCGGATAGAGGAACTTGCCCCAGACGCTGGCCATACCGAAGTCGTAGCCGAGGCCGGGGCTGCCGAGGAAGGTGGCCCCGCTGGCGGTGGTGGCAGCGAACGCCAGGGCAAGGAAGTAAGGGCCGTAGCTGCTCCGTGCGGTGGCGAAGTCGTCCGCGTTGCTGATCCGCCGGCTGGCGATCCAGCCGAACGTCAGCATGCCGACGATGTAGAGGACGAGGAACATCCACGACCAGGCAAACAGACTCATATCCCTTTCCTCCTCAACTCCTCAGTCGTCCCGTGTGTGGCCTACCGGGTGCGCCGGCGCCCCCGCCGGCATCCGGTCGCTCGCGACCGGAGATTCTCCGCAAGGCCAGGGCGCACGTCAGTCGACGATCGCTTCGTACGCGAGTCGCTTGCTGGTGAAGCGGGCCCTCGCCGAGGCGCCGAAGTCGCGGCTCTGGATCATGCCGACCACGACCAGGTCCTGCACCGGGTTGATGCCGAACCAGGTGCCACCGATTCCGTACCACCAGTACTCGCCCTTGGCGCGCTCGTGGTCGGTCGCCGGGTTCGGATCGGTGACGATCGAGAAGTCGAGGCCGAAGCGGTTGCCCCGGTAGATCGGCCCCATGTCGGTGACGCTCGCCGGCAGGTGGTCGGTGTGCATCAGCTTCACCGTCTCCGGCTTCAGGATGCGGATGCCGCCGAGTTCGCCGCCGTTGGCAAGCATCTGGGCGAAACGCATGTAGTCCGCGGCGGTGGAGACGAGGCCGCCGCCGCCCGAGAGGAGATTGGGCTTCTGGAGGTACTGACCGAACTCGACCTTCGCCAGCTTGCCCTCGTTCGTCGCGTACATGTGCGAGAACCGGTCCGCCTTGCCGGGCTCGACCCAGAAGGCGGTGTTCGTCATCCCGAGCGGGCCGAACAGGCGCTCGTTCAGGACCTCATCGAGAGGCTTGTCGGCCAGGACCTCAAGCACGTAGCCCTGGACGTCGACCGCGACGCTGTAGTGCCACAGCGATCCCGGCTGCTGGCGGAGGGGGATCTTCGCCAGCTTGTCGATCATGTCCTTGAGCGTCTGGTTGAAGTCGAGGACGTTCGCATTCACGTAGAGCGTGTCCACCTGGGACTGGGAGAACAGCCCGTAGGTCAGGCCCGCCGTGTGGCTCATCAGCTCCCGCATCGTCATCGGATGGTCGGCGTCCTCGGTGATCGGCATGCCGTCCGGTCCGTCCTCCTTCGCCACCTTGAGGTCGGCGAACTCGGGGATGAACTTCGACACCGGGTCGTCCAGGGTGAATCGGCCCTCGTCGTAGTAGGTCATCAGCGCGACCCCGATGATCGGCTTGGTCATCGAGTAGATGCGGAAGATCGTGTCCTTCTCGACCGGGAGCCCGTTCTCGATGTCGCGCTTGCCGTAGGCGTCGAAGTGGACGACCTTCCCCTTGCGCGAGACCATCGTGACGACGCCGGCGAGCTGGCCGCCGTCGACCATGCCGTGCATCGCTTCGTTGAGCTTCTCGAGGCCGGCCGGGTCCATGCCGACGTCGGCCGGCTTGGCGTGCTGGAGTTTGGGCTCGGCGGCGAACGCCGGCGCGAGAACGAAGACCGCCAGCAGCAGGGCAGCGGCGGCGGTGGCGAGCGGGGCGTACTGCCCCCGAGGACGCAATCGGATCACGCGTGGTTCCTCCTTGCGGGGTTGAGCGGAGCGTCGGCGAGAGTACTACGGTTTGCCGAGGCGCAAGCCCGGAATGAGGCAGGGGGTGGAGGCCTTGTACTCCGGGTACGACGGATACCTGGCGGCCGAGATGGACTCCGCGAGCGGTATCGACCCCACGACGAGGCCGATCAGTCCCAGGCAGCCGAAACCGGTCCAGTGGAGCCACTCGCCCGACGCCGCGACGGCGAACAGGTAGAAAGCGCACCACATGCCCATCTCGCACAGGTAGTTCGGATGGCGGCAGATTCGGAAGAGGCCGCGATTCATGAACGGTTGAGCGACTTCCTCGCCGGCCGCGACCCGGCGTTTCTTGTCCTGCTGGAAGGCCCACATCTGCTCGTCGGCGACGGTCTCGCCGATCAGCAGGAGAAGGAACAGCCCGGCGGCCACGAAGTCGAGTCCGCCCAGCGGCGTGTCCCCCGCCTCCCAGGCCGCGTGGATCGGCGACGTGAACCACCAGATCAGCAGCATCTGGCCGGGCGCGATGAACGTCGCGTTCATCACCTGGATGGCGACGGGGCCGAAGCGCTCCCTGACGGTGGCCCAGCGGTAGTCCTCGCCGCCCTTCCAGTAGCCCCCCTTGCGGGCGAAGTTGAAGGTGAGGCGTAGTCCCCAGAGCAGCACGAGGAGGGTCATCACGTTGACTCGCGAGAACTCGAAGTCCGTGGAGAAGGCCACGATCAGGCAGTAGACGGGCGGGCAGATCGACCAGAGGCGGTCCACCCAGGAGTACTCGCGGGTGATGACCGAGCTGAGCCAGCACAGGATCGCCAGGATCACGTACAGGTCGAGCGCAGCGCCCATCGGCGTGCCGACGAGCGGGTGGGGAATGAAGTTGACGTCCGGCATGGGGATCGCTCTCCCGGCCTCAGTCGCCGGACCCGGAACCGGTCGAGGCGCCCGACGCGCTCTGCTCGATCGCCTCCCGCTCCAGCAGCCGCGCGCCCCGCATGATGTTGCCGAAGGCGTAGTTCCCTTCGTGGCAGGCGTATTCGTAGAGCTTGTGCGAGGTCGCGGGCCACGGGTACTCGCCGCTCCAGGCCGTTTCGTAGGCGGGATCGTCGACCGTGAACTTGTAGCTCAGGTTCCCGGCGTCGATGCGGCTGAACTGCTCCGTTACCCGCATGTCGCGCGAACCCCGCGTGACCGAGCCGGGAATCTCCCGGAAGTTCGTCGTCTCGACGACCAGGGTGTCGCCCTCCCACCAGCCGATCGAGTCGCCGCTCCACTTGCGGATCGTGTCGGGCAGATGTTCGGAGTCGAGCCGGATGATCCGCACATCGTGCATCCACTCGATCAGGATCATCACGTGGGTGTCCGTCTGCACGATCGTCTTCAGGTTGTTGTACATCCCCGGCATGGACGGCGGCCCGGAAGCGCCGCGCGTGAGGATGCAGCGTTCGGCGAGGGGCCGTAGTTCGTGATCGTCGTAGGGGCCGACCGGAAGGTCGAGCCACCAGGCCGTGCCCGTGTTCTCGTGGCGGAAGGGAGCCAGCCGATTGCTCCTTTCCTGTCCATGCTCGCTGAGCGACGGATAGCGGCCGTCCGGCGGGTCCGTGATGATCGACGTGCGGTACTTGCCGTCGAGCGTGAAGGCGCCCGTGCCGATGTCGACGAAGAAGGCGTTGTAGCCGCCGACCTTGCCCGCCGCGCCGGTGAACTCGGGCGCGTAGATGCCGGTGCCGCCCTTCGGCGGAGCCTCGCGGTTCGGATCGCTCGGTGCGTGGTCCTTGTCGAAGTTCGTCGACCAGTGCTCGGCGAGCGCTTTGGCTTCCTCCGGCGTCAGCTCGAGCCGGTCGCCGAACTGCTCAGGCCGCTGGGCCGGCGTCAGGGTGGCGATGTCGTAGGTGCCCGAGAGGTCGGGGCGGCCGTCATGGCGTCGCGGAATCTCCTGGGCGTCCGCGGCGGAAGCCGCGAACATCATCAGGGCCGCCGCCACGGCAATCACGACGAGGGCACCTACCGAGATGACCGCGGTACCCCAGACCCTCCAGAACGAAGACCTCCGTCGCCTGATCTGCATCTCGACCTCCCGTCTGATCGGCTGTTCGTGACGATGAGTCTAGCGTCCGCCACGGGGAAGCTGCGAAACCGCGCGATCTGTGACATCCTCCCCTCGCCTCGCGGCGAGGCACGCGAGATCAGGACACGACAAGCGGACTGGGAACCATGGCGGAACCGAACTCTCGACTGACGTGGGCGCGCTGGATCGTACTCGGCCTGATCGGCGCCGGCCTGCCGATAGCCGCCTGCCGGCGATCCCTGTCCGGACCGGTCGACGTGCCCGTGCTGGCGGATGTCGTGACGATTGCCTTTTACGTTCTCGCCATGGTCTGCCTGGGGGTTTCGCTGGCCGCGTCGCTGCCCCGGTCGGGGTAGCTGATTCCCATCCCCCCGGGGTTTCTGACATCCTCGTTCTGCCGCCATGGCAGACAAGCGAACTTCGGCCCCATCCCTGGTGCTCTGGGGCTGCAGCACGTCGCGTACGCTGCGCGCGCACTGGGTGCTGGCTGAGCTGGGGCTCGACTACGAGCACCGGCCGATCGGGCCGCGGACCGGCGAGACGCAGACGGAGGAGTTCACGAGGCTCAATCCGCGCCAGAAGATCCCGCTGCTCCAGGACGGAGCGCTGACCCTCGCCGAGAGCGCGGCGATCGTGAACTACGTGGCCGTGACCTACGGCGAACCGGTCGGCCTGATGCCGGCGGCGGGAACGGAGGAACGGGCGCGGTACGACCAGTGGGCGTTCTTCGTGATGATGGAACTCGACGCCCACACGCTCTACGTGATCCGCAAGCACCGCGACCTCGCCTACCTCTACGGCGAGGCGCCGGCGGCGATAGAAGCCGCGAGCGAGGGTTTCGCCAAGCAGTCGGCGGTGGCGGAACTCGAGTTCGCCGATGGGCGGCAGTACCTGCTCGGCGACCAGTTCACGGGCGTCGACATCCTGCTCGGCAGTTGCCTTGACTGGGCGGTTGCCTACCAGGAGCCGATCGGCCCCCGGCTTGCCGCCTACCGGGACAGGTTGAACGCCCGTCCGGCCTATGTGCGCGCCGCGCAGGCGAACTTCTTCACCAGGCCGGAGTTGTTGCCGCCGTCGCTTCAGGGCGACGCGGCGTTCGCCGGGTCGTCCTGAGCGGTCGAGAGGTGAGAGGATAGAGGGGGCGCATCCCATGTCCCCGCTTGCCATCAAGATCATCGCCGGCCTGGCGATCTTCGGGATCGCCATCGTCGGCGGCATGATCCCCATCCTCGTCGCGAAGCAGCAGGCCAGCCGGCGGTACCTCTCCCTGGGCAACGCGCTGGCTGGGGGGATCTTCCTCGGTGTCGGGTTCGTCCACCTGCTGCCCGAAGCCGATGAAGCGCTCCGGAACCTCGTGGACTATCCCCTGGCGCCACTGCTCGCGGCGCTGGGAGTCGGTCTGCTGCTGTTGATCGACCGGGTCGTCCTCGAAGGCCGCAACTCGATGCTGGGCCAGGAAGGGGAGCGGACCAGGCCGCCCTTCTACGCCTTCGTCCTGCTCATCGTCCTGTCCGTGCACTCGATCATCGCCGGGATGGCTCTAGGACTTCAGCCGGAAGCCGCGGCCGCGCTGGTCGTGATGCTGGGCATCCTGTTCCACAAGGGATCGGCCGCGTTCGCCCTGATCGTGACCGCTCACTCCGCGGGCAACCGGAAGCTGTGGCAGACGCTGTGGCTCTTCTCCGTCATGACGCCGATCGGGATCGTGCTCGGCACGGTGGCGGGACACGTGTTCGAGGGCAGAACAGCCCTGATCTTTGAAGGCGGCTTCAACGCGATCGCCGCCGGCACGTTCATCTACGTGGCGGTGATGGACGTGCTCGATACGGAGATGTCCAGGGAGCGGGACCGGATCGCCCAGTACGTTCGGAGCTCCCTGATGGGTGAAGACGACGTTCCGATGCCCGAGCAGGACCGCGACCGGTGGCTCAAGATCGCACTCGTGGTGATCGGAATCGGGATGATGGCGGTGATGGGCCTCTGGCATCAGCATTCCCACCTCGGCCATTCGCACGATGACGGCCACGATCATGGGCAAGAGCTGCATGAGGCTCACGACCATGATGCCCATGACGAGGCCGGTCACGACGACCATGATCACGAGGACGCGGGCGCCGGGGATCACGACGAGCCCGGCCACGACGAGGACGAGGCCGGCCACGAAGATCATGACGACCATGATCACGAGGACCACGCGTCGGCGGTCGGGCCGCCCGGGAGACGGGGGCTACTGCCGGAAGCAGGTGCGCTGGCCGTCTAGCACGCCAGTGTCGGAGTCGAGTTCGCTGGTGGCCTCGGCGCCGTTCTCGCGCAGAAGGAACGCGACGAGGTCGGCCGAGGCCGCCGGCCCGATCGTCCCCTCCCGACCTTGCGGCATCGTCTCGCGGATCGACCGGTAGAGGCCGCTGGCGGCGCGGTTCTGCCAGTAGCTCGTGAAACTGCGGCCTGCGAGCGCCGCGCCCTGGGTGCCGCCCCGCAGCGTCGGTCCGTGGCACTCGGCACACTCTTCCTGGTAGAGAGCGGCGCCGCGTTCGGCCTGCTCGGCCGAGAACGTGGCGCAGGGCGCCGACGCCTCGAGCAGGGGGGCGTCGATCATGACCATGGGCGGCGGTTCGCCGGCCGCCGCCGCGACGGCCGGCTGTTCGATCGGGCCGCGGCCGGCGCTGTCGGACAGCTTGAAGGCGTAGAGCATGTTGGCGCCGGAACGCGCTCTCAGGTTGCCGAGACGGTTGAACAGGCCGCTCAGGAGGTCGCCGCCGCCCGTGGTCATCGCCGACATCATCCCTGCCGGCTCCTCGAATCGCCACAGGGATTCGCCGGTGCGGGCGGAGACCGCGTCCAACCGCCCGACCGTCGTCTTGTTCGGCGCCAACCGCATGTTGAAGGCGATCCCGTACCCCTGCGGCGGGCCTTCGCCGGTACCGGTGATGGTCGGCGACATGCAGACGTCCTGGAGCGGCGCGTAGACGGCTTCGGTCAACGGGCTGTAGGCCGCGGTCGGCCAGTCCTTGCCGCCGCTCGCGGCGGGGCAGACGACGCCGTACTCCTCGTCCCGGGCCTTCGGGATGACCTCCTCGTTGACCGTGACCGTGCCGGTGTGCGGGTCGATGTGGGTGATCACGTTCTGGAAGACGGTCTCCCGCGCCCACAGGAACTCGCCGGTCTCCCGGTCAAGGGTCCAGAAGATGGCGGTCTTGCCGGGGAAGCCGGTCATCACCCGCCGCCGGTCGCCGCGTTCGAGGGTCGGATTGATGGACCAGGCTGCCTCGTCGTCCGGCTCCATCTCCAGGTCGACGAGGATGCGCTCGAAGGGGTGGTCGAGGTCCCAGTTGTCCCGCGGCAGGTGCTGGAAGTACCAGGCGAGTTCGCCGGTGTCGGCACGGAGCGCGAGGGTGCTGTTCGAGTAGAGGAGCGAGCCGGCGCCGCTGCCGCGCAGGACCTCCGGCGACGGCGCGGGCACCGACGTGCCCCAGTAGACGAGGCCGAGGTCAGGGTCGTACGAGCCGACGTGCCAGGCGCCGACGTGGAACCGGCGCTCGAGCGGCAGGCCACCCCAGGTTTCGTCCCCGGGTTCGCCGGGCCGGGGGATCGTGTGGAAGCGCCACAGCTCCCGGCCGTCGACCGCGTCGTGCGCTGTGAGGTAGCAGCCGCCGGCGACGGACATGTTGCAGGAGCGCCCGCTGATCACCTTGCCGTCGGCGATGATCGGGCCGGACGAGTGGGCGATCCTGCTGTCGCCGACCCGGGTCTCCCAGACCAGCTCGCCGGTGTTCGCGTCCAGCCGGATGATGAAGGCGTCCATCGTGGCGACGAAGAGGCCGTCCTGCCAGATCGCGATGTTTCGCGTGATCCGGCCCAGGCCCTGACCGAAGCGCCGCGCGGGGTCCGCGCCTTCGGGATCGAGGTAGTCGTGCTCCCGGCGGTACTCCCAGATCAGGTCGCCGGTGCGCGCGTCGAGGGCGTGGATCACGTCTCCGGTCTGCGGCAGGTAGACGATGCCGCCTCGCACCAGAGGAGTCGCTTCGTTGGGGCCGTCCTCCATCGGCGCGGCCCAGGCGAAATCGAGCTGGCCGACCGTCTCCGTGTTCACCGCGTCGAGCGCGCTGTAGGCCCAGGCCGACAGGTTGCCGCGGAAGCTCAACCAGTCCCCGTCCGGCGTGGCGGCCAGTTCAGCGTCGGTAACCGCTTCGATCAGGGGGCCGGACTGACCGTGCGCGGGCGGCAGGGTCAGAAACACCAGGACCGCGGCGGCCGCCGCGGTCCCCAGTCGCACGTCGCCGGCTACATGGTTCGAGTTCATGCCACGCTCCCTTGTGCTTCCTACCCGAGCCCCAGTTCCTTCATTAGTTCCGCCTCCGTCACCCTCGGACAGTCGTCGGCGAAGTCGTAGCGGTCGGGCCTGGCGTCGTTGTAGATGTGGCGGTCGAGCGTGAAGTCGCCGTCGTCTTCCAGTGCATCGACGCTGACGATCAGCATGCCCTCCGGCTCCTGCGCCAGGCGCCAGAACAAGCTGGATCCGCAGCGCGAGCAGAAACCGCGTTGTGCCCAGGGAGTGCCCTGGTACCAGGTCAGGCCGTCGTCGTTCAGCCATTCGGTGTTGGGTTCGGGGCAATGGACGGACATCAGCGGGCCGCCGGACCAGCGGCGGCACATGCCGCAGTGGCAGATGCTGTAGGTGCGTTCGGGCACGTCGACTTCGAACTCGACCGCGCTGCAGAGGCACTGGCCGCGCATACGGGTACCGATCGCTGTGGACTCATTCATCGACTTCTCCTGCTTGCGGCGGGGCGACCTGGAACGGCACGGAGGCCATCTGCTTGTCCCAGACTAATGCCAGGCGGCCGCCCTCCGGGGTCACGTCGAGGAATTGCCACGAAAGCTGCTCGAAGGACATGGGCAGGGGCTGGAGCGTCATGTCGGTGCGCAGCACGTCCCGGTCCGGCGTGTAGCCGTAGGCGCCGAAGAGCGCCTCCCGCTCCTGGTAGTCGTAGGTCTCCTGCGCCGGCCACGTCGAGATGATCAGGATCCAGCGTTTCGGGCCGAGCTGGATGAACATCGTGTACTCGCCCGGCTCGAGGCGGGTGTCGTCGATGACGAGTGGCAGCTCGGTGATCAGTCGTGTGGTGTAGTTCGCGCCAGCCCGCCACACCGGGGCGCCATCGTTCAGGAACGCGATGAAGTCCGGCGGCCCGAAGATGTCCCGGCCGCGGCGCAACGGCCGGCCGAACTTGACCTCGATCCAGCCGCCGTTGACGTAGCCGGAGCGGGGGTCGAAGTAGCCACCGATCTGGGTTGCCGCGGAGCCTGCCGGGCTCGCCGGCTTCCGCTGGGCGGTCGCGGCGTCGCCGCCCGCAAACAACTCGACGCCCGCGACGAGGAGCGCCACGGACGCCGCGATTCCGAACCGGCTCAGCGCCACCGCGCCGGGGCTACTTGACTGCGTCGAGTGTGATGTCGAACGACTGGCCCGTGGGCGTCTCGATCGAGATGACGAATTTGTCGTCGGCGGGGCGACTGTAGCCGAGCTTGGCCAGAACTGCTGCTCCTTCGCCCGTGTTCTCGAACTTGATCATCCGGTCCTTCGATTCGACGAGCTTCATCACCAGGAAGCCCTCGTAGCGGGGCTTCATGCCGGCGTCCCACTGCTTCAGGCGCAACACCAGGGAGTCGTTCTCCTCCTCGATCGAGATCAACTCGATCATGTTCGTGGCGCCGTCGCCGGTGAAGCCGCGAACGAGCGCGGCCATCGAGCCGTTCTTGGGCTCAGCCCAGTTCTCTTCCAGCGCACCCGGTCCCATCGCACCGCTCCAGGTCCCGGTCATCCAGGCCAGATCGGCCACCGTGGGCCCGTGGTTGTCGGCAGCGACGCCGGTCACGGACAGAAGACTGGCGATCATCAGAACGAAGAGTGTACGGCGCATGGATTGTCCTCCAGGGGAGTTGAGCGGCCGACCATAGCAGCCGCGGATGCGCTCGAATGCAATCAGCAGTAGGTAGATCGCCCCAACGACCAACAGCGGATAGGCCAGCACCATCAGGAAGCCGAAGCTGAAGAACGCGGTCTTCATGGCGATTGCGTCCGGTTCTGTGACGGCGAGGGTGCGCGCTGGAGCGGCTACTCGGAGCCCCCGCCGCCGGTCGACGCGGCGTCGCCTTCGAGCGCCTCCTCTTCAAGGAGCCGGGCGCCGCGGAGGATGCCGCCCAAGGCGTAGTTCCCTTCGTGGCAGGCGTACTCGTAGACCTTGTTCTTGCTGGCGGGCCAGGGGTACTCGCCGCTCCAGGGCTCGGTCCAGGTGTTCGGGTCGTCGACGGTGAAGCCGTACAGCAGGGTGTCCTCGTCAATGCGGCTGAAGCGCTCGGTGATGACCATCTCCTTCGAGCCCTGGGTGAAGCTGTAGTCGTCGCCGAAGTTCTTCGTCGTCACGACCAGGGTGTCGCCTTCCCAGCGGCCCGCCGACTCACCGAGCCAGCTCTCGACGTTGGCGTCGTGCGCGGAATCGATGCGGATGATCCGGGCGTCATGGTTCATCTCGACCAGGATCATCAGGTGCGTGTCCGTCTGCACGATCCGTTTCATGTTGTTGTACATGACGGGCAGCGCCGGCGGTCCCGCGGTGGAGCCGAAGCCCAGCAGGCACCGTTCGGCGTGCGGCCGGAGTTCCGGATCGTCGTACGGGCCGAAGTCCCGGTCGATCCACCAGGCGGTGCCGGTGTTCTCGTGGCGGAAGGCCGCGCCTTCCGCATACCTCTGCTTCGCCGCATCGGTGAGCGCCGGCATCCGGCCGTTCGCGGGCTCCGTGATGATCGAGGTGCGGTACTCGCCGTCGAGCTGGAAGTTGCCCTCGCCGATATCGACGTAGAAGGCGTTGTAGCCGCCGACCTTGCCTGCAGCGCCCGTGAACTCGGGCGCGTAGATGCCGGTGCCGCCCTCCGGCGGCGCCTCGCGATTCGGGTCGCTTGGCGCGTAGTCCTTCTCGAAGTTCCGTCGCCAGTGGTCGGCGATCGCCTGCGCCTGTTCGGGCGTCAGGGTCAGGTTGTCGCCGTACTGCTGGGGGCGCTGCAGCGGCGTCAGGGTGGCGATGTCGTAGGTGCCGGAGAGATCGGGCTTGCCATCGTGCCGGCGCGGGATGTCGTCGGACGCGACGATGGCGCCGGCGGCCGCGAAGGCGAGCAGGGTGGTGAGGATGAGAGTGCGTCGTGCCATGTGCGGCGTCCTCCGGGTTCTGGTTGCGGACTATGTTCCGGATTGTAGCCGGAAACTGGCTGGCCGGTCAGGATGCTTCGGCTTCGACGATCCGGTCGGTCGTCGTGTCGCGCCGGATCTCGAACCAGCGCCGGCAGCCCTGGGCGTGGAACCAGCGCTCGGTGACGATCCCCTCCTCGTTGTCGTGGTGGAAGGCGAAGTCGAGATCGCGCTCGTCCGGGTCGGTCAGATGGTCCGGTACCCGCCGGATCTCGCCGTGGACGAACTCGTGGACCGAGCGGTCACCGCAATAGGGGCAGGGGATGCGCAGGCTCATCGCTAGTGCGTCCCCGCCGACCCGCGGTCGGCCATCGTGCGGTCGCGGGCGAAGCGGTCGAGCCCGAACGGTGCGATGAGCTCCGGAGTCTCGCCGCTGGCGATGAGTTCGGCCATCTGCTCGCCGCCGGCCGGGATCGCCTTGAAACCCCAGGTGCCCCAGCCGGTCGTGATGTAGAAGCCCGGCACGCCCGTGCGGCCCATGATCGGCGAGTAGTCGGGGCTCATGTCGCAGACGCCGGTCCACTGCCGCAGCACCCGCAGGTTCGCCATGAAGGGCAGCAGGTGGAGCGCGCGCCGACAGACGTCCTGGACGAAGTCGTGGCTCGAGCGGTACGAGAAGCTGGGCTGCGGGTCGATCTCGGCGCCCAGGAGCATCTCGCCGCGGGCGGTCTGCGAGGCGTAGAAGAAGAGCTCCGACGAGGCGACGATGGGCCCGAACTGTCGCTGGTAGTGGTTCGTGACGAACGCCTGGAGCCGGTGGGTGCGGATGGGCAGGCGAAGGCCCGCCATGGCCGCGATGCGGCTGACGTGGCCGCCGACCGCCGAGACGACGGCGCCGGCGGCGACGTCGCCCGCCGCGGTCCTGACGCCGGCGACCCGCTCGCCGTCGAGGATCAGACCTTCCACCGGCGTGTTCTGGTGGACGTGGGCGCCGCGCTCCATCGCGCCTTCGGCGAGCGCCCAGACCACCCGGTCGTGACGGGCGGTGGCCCCCTGCGGATGGTAGGAGGCGCCCAGCACCGGCCAGCGGCCGCCACCCGACATGTCAAGCTGCGGGCAGAGTTCCTGGACCTGGGACGACCCGACGAACTCGGTTTCGGCGCCGAACTCGGTGTTCAGCTTCGCCCGCATCCGTTCGGCCCGCACGGCGGCTTCCGAGTGCGCCATCCACAGAATCCCCTTCTGCTGGTGCATGAGCCAGCGGTCCGTCTCCTCTTCCAGGCCCCGGTAGAGGTCGACGCTGCGCTGGTAGAAGCGGACCGCGGCCGGGATGCCGTAGTTGGCGCGGATGATCGTCGTGTTCCGTCCCGAGTTGCCCCCGCCGATGTAGCCGCGCTCGAATACGGCGACGTTCGACATCCCGTGACGGGTCGCCAGGTAGTAGGCGGTGGCCAGCCCGTGTCCGCCGGCGCCGACGATCACCACGTCGTAGCTCTTCTTTGGCTGCCGCCAGGTCAGCTTCATCTGGCGCTCGACGAACTCGTTCATGAAGCGTCCCCCTCGATCTCTGCGAGTGAGCCGGTCAGGCGGCGCTGGAAGGCGGATGCGAAGGGGGCCGGCGTGAGGATGAGGGTCCTCCCGGCCTCGAGCCAGAGCTTGGCCGGGATGCCGGCGACCTCGCCCTGGGCGAGGGCCGGTCTCGCGTCGGGCCGCCGCCACTCGCACTCGCGGTCGAGGAACCGCTCGGCCGTGACTTCGTCGAGCCAGACGTAGCTGAACGCGGTTTCGCGTTCGACGAGCGCGTGCGGGTCGCCGGCGACTTCGAAGTCCGGCGGCGCCGTCACCAGGAGTTCGTCGGGAGCGGTGCGGAAGGCGAGGGCGCCGGCGGTCCAGGGCGGCCGCTCGACCAGTGCGTCGAGGGCCTTCGACGTAGCCGACACGCGGGTTGCTTCCAGCCGGCGCAGCAGCGGGGGCTCGGCTGGGGCTTCGGCGGCGAGGTCGGTTGCCTCCGAACGCGCAACCGGGAACTCACGGATGTTCTCCGGCGTCTCGCTGGCTGTGTCAACCGCGGTTCGAGCCCGTTCTCCGTCCGGGTCGTAGGTCGGGCCGTCGACCCGTCGCGCCGGTCGGCCATCGACCGTGACCTCGCGGGGCAGTTTGCCCTCCGCACTCAGGTAGAGCCAGCCGAGCATCGGCACGCCGCCGTCTGCTGCCGTGCCGGCGTCGGAGGTCACGTAGCCGGCATAGTGGTCGCCGTCATGGATGGCCGCGCCCTCGGCGGAGGGAGTCTCGACGGTCTCCGGTGGCGGCGGATCGTCCGCCCGGAGCGTGACCAGCCGTTTGTCGAGCGGTTGCTTGTTCGTCCGCAGGGTGGCCTGGCGCCCAACGAAGTCACCCTTGTTCAGGTTGACCGCCCACTCGTGGGCCAGTCGGCGCGGAGTCGAGTCGTAGTCCGTGTCCTGGCCGATGACGATGTGACCCTTCTCGAGCCGCAGACGAAGCAGGGTCTCGAGCCCGTGCGGCTGGACCTTGAACCCGGCGCCCATGGCCAGCAGCCGCCGCCACAGCGTGGGGGCGTCAGCGGCCGGGTGGTGGAGTTCGTAGGAGAGCTCGCCCGTGAAGCTCAAGCGAACGACCCGGCAGTCGACGCCGGCGATCCGCACCGCCCGATGCCGGCCGAACGCGGGAAGCTCCCGGGCGCCGGCGCGCGCCAGCAGTCGGGCCGCCTGAGGTCCGGTGACGTTGATCGCCGCCAGCGACGCGGTCTGGTTCAGGATGCGGACATCGCAGCCGAAGGCTTCGGCCCAGTCGCGCAGCCACAGCTCGAAGAAGCCGGACCCCCCGGAGGTCGAGGTGAGGAAAAAGCGGTCGCCGGCGCCCTGGTCCGCCTCCCGGCAGAGCATGCCGTCGTCGAGGAGATCCCCGCTGCTGGGCCCCGCGGTCACTTCGCGGCACAGGATTCCGTCGTCTAGCAGGTAAGCCCGTTCGTCCAGCATGAGGACATAGCGGCAGCGGCCGGAACGGATCGTCGCGACCCTGGTGGGGACGATCCGTTCGAGAAACGCTTCGGCGTCCGGCCCGGAGATCAGCATCTTGCCGAGCGGACTCACATCGCCGAGCGAGACACGCTCGCGCACGGAGCGATACTCGTCGTCTCTCCGGCCGTAGGTCCAGGGCCGCCACCAGCCGCCGGCGCGGTCCATTCTCGCGCCCAGGCTCAGGTGCTCGTCGTGGAGAGGCGAGCGGGCGGTCACGGCGGTATGCGCGCCGGCGGCCAGTTCGCGCACCGTCAGTTGCCG
This sequence comes from Acidobacteriota bacterium, assembly GCA_028875725.1. Lineage (NCBI taxonomy): Bacteria > Pseudomonadati > Acidobacteriota > Acidobacteriota bacterium. Next base: position 535,217 of record JAPPCR010000015.1, on the reverse strand, counting down.
GTTGAGCGGCCGGGCGGTGAACGCGGGCTGCAGCCGGCCGCCGCGCTCCAGCAGGAAGCTGCGCAGGTAGGGCAGGCAGACGCCGCCCTGGCAGGTCCCGGTGCCGGCTAGCGTCGCCCGTTTGAGCAACTCCATCTCGTGGAAGCCGCGCCCCCAGACGCCGTCCAGGTCGGCAACGGTGACGCCGCTGCAGGGGCACACCGTTCCCTCCCGGGGGCAGGGCGGTAGTTCCGGTTCCGCCGCGGCGCTGCCGACGACTCGCACCGGCAGGTCGAAGGCCATCCGGGCCAGGGCGTTGCGCGGATTGCGGCCGAGACCGAGGATCGCCGTGTCGCATTCGATCCGCTCTTCGGTGGCGCCGGTGTCGCCGTGCCGCCGGACGACCACCGCCTCGATTCGGCCGTCGCCCTCGAAGCGGACAAGCTCCCAGCCGCCTTCGCCGACCGGGAAGTGGGCGGCCAGCGAGTCGGCCGGCAGGCCCGCCGACCTCTCGCCCACGGCGACGGCACGGCCCAGGTCGATACCCGCGGCCACGAGCTCCGCTGCCCCACGCGCCGTGACCAGCCCGTCCAGATCGCTGCCGGGAACGACGGGCTGAATCTCCGCGGCGCCAGTGGCGACGACGATCTCCCGCCGCGGATGGACGTGTAGCACGCGCCCCGCTTTGTCCGAGGCCACGACCAGCGGTCCGGGATAGACGCCGGTGACGTGCTGCCCCTCGCGCGCGTCCAGAGTCACGACATGCAGGCCCGCCTCCCCGGCCTCCCGCGCGGCCTCGCGCCCCGAGTCGCCCTGTCCAATGACGACCGTGTCGCAGTGGACATGACGCACCGGCGCCGCGTTCCCGGCCGATGTCGGGTCCTTGGCCAGCAGGGCCGGTTCCTCGTCGCCGAGGTGTTCGCGCGTCACCTCCATGCCGGCCACGGCCTGTACCTGACAACTCCGCGTGTAGGCGACGCCGTCAACCGTCACGAGGCAGTTCGGGCAGTCACCGCCCGCGCAAAGGCACCCGCCGCCGGTCGGATGCAGACCGACGCGAACCAGCGCGACCAGCAGGCTGTCGCCCGCCTGCGCCTCGACCCGCCGCCCGTCCACCAGAAGAGTCGCCATCCAGACGGGGATGGTACGACGGATCCGAATGCAGACAGCGACGCCGTCCAGCCCGTGCGGTTCGGGAAGGGGTCAGCTGCCAGGTGCGTCTGAACGAGCGACCGCCGCCGACATCTCCGTAACCGGCGACGGACCGGAGCGAGTGAAGCCGAGTGCGCGCAGCCCTTTCCATCACCTCCCAAGCGCGCACGTCATCCTGGCAGCTGACCCCTTCCCGAACCGTACGGGCGGCACCGCTCCGACGGCGCTACGATTGCGGCCGGCCATGACTCCCTCCCTCTCCGGTCAGGTGATTCTCGTCACCGGTTCGACCCGCGGCATCGGCCGGGCGACCGCCGAAGCCGCGGCCGCGCTCGGCGCCACGGTTGCGGTTCACGGGCGGGAACTCGCCCAGGTCGAGGCGGTCTGCGGCGAGATGGGTTCGGAGAGCGTCCTGCCGCTGGCGGCCGACTTCGACGACCCGGAGAACGCGGCGTCGCTCGTCGACGACGTGGTCGAGCGCTGCGGCCGGATCGACGGCCTGGTCAACAACGCGGGCGGCGGCCGCCCGGTCGCCTTTCGCGGCCTCGACCTGGAGTCCTGGCGTGCGACCCAGCGCGTCAACCTGGAGGCCGCGTTCGCTGCGTCGCGCGCCGCCTACAAGGTGATGCGCAAGGCGCGGAGTGGCAGCATCGTGAACATGGCGTCACTGGCCGCCCACGGTCCTGGCGGCTGGATGGGTGCGGACTACGCGGCCTCGAAAGCCGGCATGGTCAGTCTCACCCGCAGCCTCGCCCTCGAGGCGGCCCGGTTCGGCGTCCGCTGCAACGCGGTGTCGCCGGGCTTCATCGAAACGGACATGACGACCGAGCTCTCCGAAGACCAGCGGCAGCGACTGCCCGTGCCGCTCGGGCGCCTGGGAACGCCGGCCGAGGTCGCCGCCTGCGTCACCTTCCTGCTGTCGCCTTTGTCGTCGTACATCACCGGCCAGGTGATTCACGTCAACGGCGGGTTGTCGATGTATGGCTGAGCCACGTCGTGTCGCGGTCACCGGTCTCGGCGTCGCCTGCGCCATCGGCACGGACGTCGAGTCGTTCCGGACCAGCCTGTTCGCCGGTCGCGGTGGCATCGCCAGGCTCGAGTCGCTCGACACGTCGGAGATGAAGGTCGGTATCGGCGGCGAGGTCGATCCGGAGTTCGTCCCGGCCGGGCTCAAGCGCCTGCGCCGCCGGCCGGCGGATCGGGCGGTCGACCTGGGGCTGGTGACCGCCGCAGAGGCGCTCGAGGACGCGGGCCTGATCGACGGCGCTCCGCCCTACGAGCCGCAGCCGGTAGCGGTGATCCTGGGAACGGCGGTCGGCGCGGCCGAGAGCAACACGACGCTGCAGCAGCGTTTCGCGGAACGCGGGGTCCGCGGCCTGCGGCCGACCAGCGTGCCGCGCGTCATGGACAACGCGATCTCGGGCGGCATCTCGATCCACTTCCGGCTCACGGGCGCCAACTTCGTCGTCATCTCGGCCTGCACGTCGGCGACCAACGCGATGGGGGCGGCCTACCGGATGGTGAGGCACGGCTACGCCGACACCGTGCTGACCGGCGGCGCCGACGGCTTCTTCGACCCGTTCTACTACGGCGTCTGGAACAACCTGGGCGTGATGTCGAAGAACCCGGATCCGGCCCGGGCGTGCCGGCCGTTCGACGCCGACCGCGACGGCTGCGTCCTCGGCGAGGGCGCGGGCATGCTGGTGTTCGAGTCGTGGGATCGGGCCCGAAGCCGGGGCGCCCGGATCCGGGGCGAGATCGTGGGCTACGGCGAGTCGTCCGATGCCGCTCACATCACCAGCCCGAGTGCCGAGGGCCAGGCGGTGGCGATGCGGGCGGCTCTGGCGTCCGCCGGAATCGAACCGGCTGATCTCGGTGCGGTGAACGCCCACGGCACCGCCACGCTGGCCAACGACGTCTGCGAGAGCGGGTCGATCTGCGCGGTGCTGGGCGGCGCCGCCGAACGCGCGCCGGTTTCCGCGAACAAGTCCTACTTCGGCCACACGCTGGGGGCCTCAGGCGCGATCGAGTCGGTCGCTTCCCTGCTTGGCATCGAACAGGGTCTGCTGCCGCCGAACCTCAACCTCGAGCATCCCGACCCGGAGTGCCGCGTCCGGCTGGTGAGCGGCGATGCGGAATCGCTCGAACGGCCTTTCGTGATGAAGAACAGTTTTGGCTTCGGAGGCAGCAACGGCGTCCTGGTGCTGGGTCCCGGAGAGTAGGGACAGCTCAGATAGCGCCCGCGGGCGTGGGGCGGTTTCTCCTGCGAGCCCCCGCACGATAGGTAGCACCCACAAGACCTATCTCCCAAATGGAATATGTCCGGGCTCAGTGCTCATCGGCTAGCATGTCGAACTCGCAAGTGGGGCCGGTGTTGAGAGGTGTGCGACTGGTGTATGGCTACGAACCCGAGGTCTTGACCAGCGTCGGGTCGAAGGTGGCGTCCGAAACTCGATGAGAGTGCCGTCCGCGTACTCGGATTCGTACCCGCGGGTTCGGTCCTCCGACCCGGAGGGTGTGGACAGCTACATCCGCCACACGACCATCGGCGACCCCGAACTCGACCCGGTCCTCGAGGAGCTCTCCGACCTGCCGCCAGCGGATCTGCACCGTTACATTCGCGCCATCATCGAGTGGGAGGGCGACACCTTGTGCACCGCGCCTCGGGTGCTCCGCGACTTCTTCGACACCCTCGAAGAACCGACCTGGCTGGACTGGGACGGCCTGGAGCCGGGAATTCGCACGTTCTACAAGAACGCGGATCTCATGCTGGGCGCGTTCGTCACCGGAGTGCTGGTCGAAGGCTTCTCGACCTTGATCGCCAAGTCCTTCAGCATCACGGGAAGGGTGAACTACACCACCAGGCGCCTCAAGCAGAACAACCGCCAGTTGCTGGACATCTTCTTCCCGAGAGGCCTGTATCGGAACGGCGAGGGCTGGAAGCTGTCAGTCCGCGTCCGCTTCGTGCACGGGCGGATGAGAAGTCTGCTCGCGAAGTCCCCGGATTGGGACCACGAGGCCTGGGGCACTCCGCTGAGCGCCGCGCACCTGGGCTATGCGATCTCCGTGTTCTCGAAGCGCCTGCTCGACTACTCGACGCTGCTGGGCGCCAAGTTCTCGGAGGAAGAACGCAAGGGCGTCATGGACGTCTGGCGCTACTCCGGCTTCCTCATGGGCATTCCGGAGAGCATCCTGTACGCCTCCGAAGAAGAGGCCACGCGCGTGTACGAGATGGCCTACCTCTGCGAGCCGCCACCGAGCGTCGAGTCGGGACACCTGGCGAACACGCTGATCCAGTCGATACCCACCGTTGCGCAGATCAAGGACACAGCCGAAGAGAAGAAGATCGTGAAACTGGCGTACCGCCTTTCACGAGCGCTTATCGGCAACGAGCTCGCCGACGGCTTCGGGTACCCGAAGCAACGACCCTGGCACGTCGGAACGCTCGCACTGTTTCGGGCCAGACAGCGTCTGCTGCGGCGCTGGTCGGGCGCCGAGACTCTCCGGGCCAACAACATCACCCAGCTCCTCCAGATCTCGGTGTATGACGAGGGGGGCCTCAGCTACAGGATGCCCGACCACGTCAAGGCCGAGGAACAGAATCCCTGGTAGAAGGCGATTCCGTTGGAATCGCCCCTTGGGTAGAGGCGCGCTCCGTAGCGGTCAGGCGACTTCCGGCTGACTCTCGGCTGCGCCGGCGCCCGTCGCGATGCGAAGGCCGGTCTGAAGGTTCACGTGCAGCATCGCCAGTGCCGGAACGACCAGCATGAGTAGCGGCGTGGCGATCAGGATGCCGAAGCCGAGCGCCGCCGCCAGCGGAACCAGATGCACGGTCGCGGCGTCCGTTTCGAAGACGAGCGGAGCGACGCCGACGAATGTGGTCACCGAAGTCAGGAGGATCGATCGGACGCGGGCCTTGGCGCCGGCGATGATCGCCTCCTGCGCCCCCAGGCCGGCGCTTCTCTTCTCGTTGATGAAGGTGATCATCACCAGCGAGTCGTTGACGACGACTCCGGTACAGCCGACCAGGCCCTGCACCGACATGAAGCCGAAGCTGAGGCCCAGAAGCAGATGGCCCGCGACGGCGCCGACCAGGCCCAGAGGAATGGCGGCCATGATGATGAGCGGTTGAGACCAGGACCCGAAGGGGATGGCGATCAGCGCGAAGATGATGATGAACACGACCAGCATCGAGCCCGACAGGGCGCCGATGATCTCTCTCTGCTGCCTCTGCTCGCCCCCGACTCCGTAGCCGAAGCCTGGGTGCTCGGCCGCGAGCGGGGCCAGAATGTCCCGCTCCAGAGCGGGCGTGATCAACTGGCCGGTGACGACATCCGGGTCCACGTTCGCGGTGACGGTCACAACGCGCCGACCGTCGACCTTGTGAATCGCGGTGGAGGACCGTACGAACTCTGCGGAAGCGACGTGCTTCAACGGCACTTCCGATCCGCCGGGCGTGCGCACGACGAACCGCTCGAGGTCCGCGATCGAACTTCGCTCCTGCTCCGGCAGCCGGAGATACACCCGCATGTCCTCGCGGCCGCGCAGCACCCTGAGGGCCTCGGAGCCGAAGAAGGCGGATCGCGTCTGGCGGGCCAGGTCCTCCAGGGTCAAACCCAGCGTCCGTGCCGGCGGCTTGAGTTCCAGTTGAATCTCCCTGAATCCGTCGTCCTGATTCGTGCGGATGTCGAACACGCCGTCGACCTGCTGTAGCTCCTCCACGAACTCCTGAGCGATGGCCTCCAGCTCGACGGGGTCGGGATGCGAGAGCTCCAGGTAGACGGGCGGCGGGAGTTCGAGCGCCCCCGACGAGAAGACGAGGTGCCTGAGCCCCTGCACCGTGCCGGTCTCTTCCCGCCACAACCGCTCGAATTCACTGGCCGGCACGGCGGCGTCTTCCGGAAGCGCGAACTGGACCGCGCCGACGTGGCTGCGCGGAACCGACGCCCGGTCGCCGCGAAGCGGATTGAAGAGCTCCGCGGGTTCGCCGACGGTGATGGCGCTGTTCCAGTCTTCCGCGGCGGCGCTGCCTGGATGCTCGCTCGCCAGCCGCTCCGCCACCCGGCGCCCCGTCTGCTCCACCAGCTCCCCGACCGCCGCGGTCCGGTCCGCCGGCGATCCGGTGGGCAGCTCGAAGTTCGCGGCGATGACGTCGCCCTCCACCTGCGGCAGGAACTCCACCCTGACCAGCCCGGAACCGATGAGGACGGTTACGAGCAGGACCGCGCCCGCGGCTGTCGCCAGCACGATGGGCGGATGATCCGTGGCGAGACGAAGGCCCCGGTCCAGCGGGCCGTCGATCAGCCACTGCAGACCGCGGTCCACGGCGCGTTGAATCCGCAACAACCGGCGGCCGGCCCACGTCGACGCGGTTCGTCCGGGCGGCGGCAGATGCGAAAGATGACGGGGAAGAATCAGAAGCGACTCCACCAGCGAGATCATCAGGATGATGATGACCACCAGCGGCACGCTTCTCATGATCTTGCCGGTGGAGCCCGGGACGGTCAGCAGGGCGCAGAAAGCCGTCACGGTAGTCAGCACGGAGAAGATGACCGGAGTGCTCATTCGCTGCGCGCCCCGAATCGCCGTCGTCAGCCCGTCGCGGTCCCGTCTTCGTTCCGCGAAGATGTTCTCGCCCACCACGATCGCGTCATCCACGACGATCCCCAGCGCGAGCACCAGAGCCATCATCGAGAACATGTTGATGGAGACGCCCAGGATCTGCATGCCCCACAGCGTTCCCACCAGCGCGACGCTCAGCCCCGCGGCCACCCATAGCGCGAGGCGGATTTCCAGGAAGAACGTCAGGGCGAGAAAGACGAGAAGGAGCCCCAGGACGCCGTTCTCGATCAGGACCGACAGACTGCCGGCGACCAGCGTCGAGTCGTCCCGCCATATCTCGACGCCGACGCCGGCTGGAAGAGCGGGGATCACCTCCGTCGCCAGATAGGCCTTGACGGCTTCCGAGATCTCGAACACCTGCTCGTCCGCGGTGCGGGTGACGTCGACGCGAATGGCCCTGTTGCCGTTGAAACGGGTGATCAGGTCGGTGTCCGCGAAGCCGTCGCGCAGGTCGGCGATGTCGCCCAGGCGAAGCGACGTGCCGTCGGGGCGGGACAGGACGATGATGTCCTCGAAGTCGTACTGCTCGTAGTTCTGGCCGATCGTCCGGACCCGGATCTCCTCCCCGCCCGTCGAGATGTTGCCCGCGGAGAGGTCCATCGAGCCCCGCCGCACGGCGCCGGCGATGTCACCCAGAGTGAGGCCCAGGGCCCGGAGCCGGTGCGACGGGACCTCGATCGAGATCTCGTACTCCCGGAAGCCGCTGGTATCCACGTAGGACACTTCGGGAAGGGCCGCGATGCCATCCTCGATGTCGTACGCCAGCTCCTTGAGCGTCCGCTCCGGCACGTCGCCGTGAACCAGGAGGCGAATGACGCTTTGCCGGCTCGTCACCTCGCGCACCTCGGGCCGTTCCGCTCCAGCGGGGAAGCTGGGAATGCGATCCACCCGCGCCTTTGCCTCGTTGAGAGCGCGATCGATGTCGGTGCCGCTCTTGAACTCGGCGGTGACCGTTCCGAGCCCCTCGGAGGCGGAGGCTTCGACCCGCTTGACGCCGTCCAGTGACCCGAGTTCCTCCTCGATCTTGCGGACGATCGCTTCATCGACCTCCTGCGGGGCGGCGCCCGGGTAGGGAACCATGACCTGAACGCGATCCAGCGATGCGTCCGGGAGCATCTCCTGGACGAGTTGTCCCGCCGCCAGCAGCCCGGCGAACAGCAGGAAGACCATGAGGAGGTTGGCGGCAATGGGGTTGCTCGCCATGAAGGCGATCGGACCGCCACGGACTGTCGGGTCGCCGGCCTCGCTCATCGGTCGCTCAGCCCGGAACCTCCGCCGCCTGCGCCTTCTGGAAGGCGGGTCTGGCCATGCAACGGTCGCCGTAGGCCTCGAGCACCGGCGACTCCGGGAGCATCCCGAACATGCGCAGGAAGACGGCGCTGCTGCCCAGCATCACGTCGGCGGCGCTGAACTCGTCGCCCAGGATCCACGGGCCATCCCCAAGGCCCTTCTCCCAGACCTCGATCGTCTTCTCGAAACTGCCCCAGCCCAGCCGGCCAGGATTGAACGCTTCCGCCTGGTGCTCCTCGGGTACGACGGTCCGGAGGCCCGACTCGAACATCGCCGGCTCGATCATCGCGGCGGAGTAGATCAGCCAGTGCACGAAGCGGGCGCGCAGCGGATCGTCGAGCGCCGGCGCCAGCCGGCCGGAGGCGTAGCGATCGGCGACGTACAGGCAGATCGCCGCCGAGTCCCACATCTTCACGTCGCCGTCCTCGAGTGCGGGCACCTTGCCCATCGGGCTCGCGGCCAGGTGTTCCGGAGTCCGCTCCGGCTTCGTGACGTCGACGTGCACGAGCTCGTAGTCGACACCCGCCTCCTCAAGCATCCAGACGGCGCGGCTGGACCGCGTCTGGGGGCACCAGTAGAGCTTCATTCGTAAGCCTCCGAGTCCAGGTGTTCGGTACCGGCCGGCGCCCGGCCGATCTCCCTCATGTTCGTGAAGAAGCCGCGCACGTCGAGTTCGATCACAACAGGCGCGTCGCTCTCGTTGAGCCAGAACCAGCCATGGTTGCCGGAGTAGCCCGCGGTCAGGCCGCCGCGGCCGCCCGTGACGTCGAACTCCTCGGCGTAGCGGACCGGCTCGTCGTCGAGGTCGTTGAACGGGTCGGCGTGGAAGTCCGAGTAGAGCGTTCCGCCGTCGGTTTGCCAGGAGTAGACGATCGTCATCCCCTCGATCATCTGCAGCTTGTACTCCATCTGTTCGTTGGCGCCGATCTCGATCGTGACGGTCTCGGCCCGTAGCTCACGGTTGCCGGTCATCTGGGCCGAGAGGCCCTCCTCGGCCTCGGCCATCGGCTCGGTGCCGGCCGCCTCGTAGAGCCGGTCGAGGCCGAGCAGGCTGCCGATCCGGGTCGGGTCGATGCCGTACTCGGCCGGCAGGATGACGACTACGAAGACGACCGCCGCGGCGGCGAGCGTGATCGCGAGGGTCTTCAGCAGCTTGCCAGGCGCCGGCGTTCCGAGATCGCCGCCCGGTGCGGGAGAGGAATCCGTCATGACATGAAGTACCCCGTCAACTGGTAGGCGACCAGCAGGAAGCCGGCCGTCATCAGCACCGCGTTCGCGGCATAGCCGTGAGACTGGAATCGGCCGCTGGCTCGCCAGAGGTTGAAGCTAAGCAGGATGATGGCGAGGGCGGCGAACTGCCCGAGTTCGACGCCCACGTTGAAGGAGATGATGTTCCCGACCAGGCCGCTTCCCGAGATCTCGACCGGCTGCAGCTTGGTCGCCAGACCGAAACCGTGGAACAGGCCGAACACGAGCACGGCCGCCCGCGTGTCGATCTGGACCCCCAGAGCCCGGAACCCGCCCAGGTTCTCGAACGCCTTGTAGGCCACCGACAGGCCGACGATCGCGTCGATGAGAAACGGATTCGCGTGGATGCCGCCGAGCACCCCGACCAGCAGGGTCACGCTGTGGCCGACCGCGAACAGCGTCACGTAGAGCGCGACGTCGCGGAACCGATAGAGGAAGAAGATGACTCCGGCCAGGAACGCCAGGTGGTCGTACCCGGTGACCATGTGCTTGGCGCCCAGGTACATGTAGGGCCCGACCGCCAGACCCTCGTTGTTGGTCAGGAAGAGCTCGTCCTGGTCGGCGACTCCGTGCGCCCACAGGCCCGACGACAGGAACAGCGCGGCCAGCGTGAGGACCGCCGCTCTTGTGATGGTCCGGCGGCGGCTCACGCGACTACGCCGGCGAGCGGCTACTGCCGCGCCGCTTGACAGGCGACGAACTCCTCGCCGAGGTCCGGCAGCTCCTCTTCCACGAGCGGAAGGGACGCGATGTCCGGTCCGCTCGCGTACCGCGCGTCGCCGAGCTGTGGGCCGAAGTTCGTGAAGGTCTCCATCATCGCGTTCATGGCGCCCCGGTTTGCCAGCATCCTTCCGAGACCGCCCGGGACCTGCGGATCGCTGACCGTTTCCTGGACAACCTTGACTGTTCCTTCTTCGTCGCCGGGGGTCAGGAACCACCTCAGGTACATGCAGAGCACACGCCTGCCCTCGAACTCGGGCGTCAGATCGTCCGCGCCGACTATGTCGTTGATCACGCGGCCGTCGCTCGTGCGTAGCCAGCCCGAACGGACGATCGTCACGCGCCTCGAGATTCCCGAGCCGGAGATGCGGTTGCGCAGGGACTGAAACGGCTGCTCCAGAGATGTCGCGGTTTCCTCTTCACAGATTCCCTGCCACTCGGGACAGGCGTCGGCATCCTCCAGCATCGCGATCGCCGAGGGGATCGACCCCTCTACGACCACGTCGGCCCGGAACAGGCGGAACTCAGTGCCGTCGATCTCGCAGGATTCGATCGTTACCGGGCCCTCGGCTCTCTCGGGCTCACAGTCCTGCGCCGTGCCGGGTTGCGCGGCGAACGCCCCGAGAGCGAAAGCAAGGGCCAGCACCCTGCCCGCCACTGAACGACCGTCCTTCTCGCGCACCGCCGGCACACTATCAGCAGAGCGCGGGCCGGCCGTGCCGACTTTCAGAGTCGCAGGCGGAGCGACGCGCGGAACGCACGCGGTTCGGCCGGGCTCAGGAAGCGCGGATCCTCGTAGCCGTCGCCGAGCACCTCGTCAGGTTCGCCAAGGGCGCCGAACGTCGCGTACTCACGGTCCGTCACGTTGGACACCTCGAGATCGAGATCGAGCGAAGGGGTAAGTTCGATGCGGCTCCAAAGGTCGCCACGCCACGCCGAGTCGACCGGCTCCAGCAGATTCGCCTCGTCGCCTCGCAGGTAGCGTGTCGAGTCGCCGAGCAGCCGCGCCCCCAACACCGCCCGGTCGCCGATTCTCAGGTCGGCGCCCGCCCGGAACTGGCGTCGCGGCACGCCGGGCAGGAAGTCGCCCGGCTCGACCTCGATCTCCCCATCCTCGGCCAGGGGATGCGGCGGGCTCGACAGGGTCAGGTGGTCCTGGAAGGTCGCGTCGAGCAGGGTGTAGGAGGCATCCCAGTTCAGCCGGCCGTGGCTGCCGCGCAGCCACAGCTCCAGCCCCTGCCGCCGGGTCGCGTCGACGTTCGTGAAGTAGCCGGCGCTGGTGCCGGCGCCGCTCGAGACGAAGATGATGTCGTCCCGACTGTCGCTGTGGAACAGTGCCGCGCTCCACCGCAGCAAACGGCCGCCTCCGCGCAGACCGAGTTCGGCGCTGGTCGTCACCACCTGGTCGAGCGGCGGGTCGGCGACGAAGGCGTTCGGCAGCCGGCACGGGTCGTCCGGATCGGCGCAGGTGAGCTCGACCGGCGTCGGCACGCGGGACGACTGCGACACGTTGCCGAACAGCAGCTGGGACGACCGTCCCTGCTCGCGCGCCTCCCAGACGAAGCCAACCGAAGGCACGAGGCGGGAGAAGCTGTGATCGCCGTCAAGCGCCGTACCGAGTTGATCGTTGAGCTCGATCCGACTGTCGTTGTAGCGGGTCTGAAGGGTCCAGGTCAGCCGGTCGCCGGCAGTCGTCCAGTGCCGCAGCGCCCACAGGCCGGCATGGCCGGTGTCGGCTCTCAGTCCGACTTCGGAACCGGGAAGCAGCATGCCGCTGCCGATCGTCGTCCTGGTGTCGGTGAGCGAGGCGAGTTCCGTCTCGAAGGCGAAGTCGGCGCGCCCGCCGTCCCACGAGGCGCCGGCGAGCCAGCGGCCCGAACCAGTCAGACCGGAGATCTGGATCGAGGCGCCAAGGCCTTCCTGCTCGGTGCGGCTCTGGTTGTTGACCGCGTCGAACTCGTCGTGGTCATCGTCGTCGTCGTGATCGTGGTCGTCGTCGTGATCGTGGTCATCGTCATCGTCGTCGTCACCCTCGAACGCGTCCGCGTTGTAGGTGGCGACGTCGTTGCCACGAAGGTAGACCTGCGCTTCGAGTTCGAGCCCCGGTCCGATCATCCGGCCGATCCGCAATCGCGGAAAGAACAGCTCGTTCCAGGTCCGGTCCGGATGCGTGAAGACCTCGGCGCGGTCGATCTCCAGCAGTTCCACCGGCGTCACGCCGTTTCCGATCAGGTCGTTCTCCGCGAGGCCAACAGCGAAGTCGATCCGCTCGCGCTCGCCGCGATGCGAGAGCTTCACCAGCGCTTGCCGCAGCGAGCTGGGCGAGAAGTCGCGCCAGCCGTCCTCCTCGAAGGAGCGACCGCCGACGAACCAGCCGTACTCGTCGTCGGCACCGAGTGCGCCGCCGGCGCCGAACTCGCCCGCCCGGCGACCGAAGGAACCGGCCTCGAGCGTCAGGTCGACTCGCTCCGAGTCGAAGCCGCTGCGCGTGTTCAGGGCGAGCGCCCCGCCGAGCGTGTTCAGGCCGAACATCGGGTTCGCGCCCGGCAGGAGTTCCACCTGTTCCGCCGCGAACGTCGGCACCAGATCCCAGGCCACGACATCGCCGAAGACCTCGTTGACGCGCACCCCGTCCTCGTAGACCGAGAGGCCCTGGTTCGCGCCCAGGAGCGGCGACGCCCCGAAGCCCCGGTAAAGCACGTCGGACTGCAGCGCGCTTCCCTGCGCCGGCGCCAGGCTCACGCCGGGCAGTTCCGCCTCGAGCAGAGCGCCGACACCGGACACAGCCGCCAAGTCGAGCGCTTTCGGCGCGACACGATGGACGGTCCACGGCACGTGGTCCGGCGATTCGCCGAGGTGGTCGAGAGGAGCGAGACCGATGACGTCGATCTCTTCGCCGAAGTTACCTTGTGGGGCCGAGCCGTGGGGCGGCTCCCTGTCGGCCTCGGCGGCGCCTTGCTCCGCGGGAAGGACAGGCGTCGCCGCAAGCCACAGAGTGACTAGCAGGCTGAGCCGGCTTCCTCGGTACCGCTGCGCCATAGACGCTCGAGGCTAGCCGACCGATCGGTCCCGGCAGCCAGTTGGCCCGCCGCTAGACTGCCCGCCATGCTTCATCTCCCTGCCCGAGCTTCGATTCCCTCACTCGTTTTGGGTGCCTGTTTGGCAGCCCTGTCGCCGGCCGCCGCCCAGCCGCCCCGCATCAACACCGACGAACTGCCCCGGCTCGAAGCGTTCTCGCACGCGACCCGCGTCGGTGACCTGATCTTCGTGGCCGGGACGCTCGGCACGGTCGGCCAGAGCTTCGACCTGGCGCCCGGCGGCATCGGCCGGCAGACGACGCAGGCGCTCCGGAACATCGAGACGATCCTCGAAGCGGCCGGCTCAGACCTGGCCCACCTGGCGAAGTGCACCGTCTACCTGACCGACATGGCCAACTTCGAGCAGATGAACGTGGCCTGGGTCGCCGTGTTGGGTGGCAGCCCTCCGGCCCGGGCGACGATCGAGTCGCCGACCCTGGCGTTGGGCGCCGCGGTGGAGATCGAGTGCATCGCCCAGCGCCGAAGTCCGGAGCCGAACTAGCGCCAGCGACGGTGGCCCCAGAGGTACTGTTCCGGGTCGCGGCGGATCGCTTCCTCCAGAAGTGAGTTCAGGGTTCGGACGATCGCCTCGACGTCCGCGTTCCGGTCGCCGCTCCTTTGCTGCTCGATCAGCGGCGACAGGCTCAGCTCGAAGGTCATCGGCGCCATTCGACGGCAGACCAGGAAAGTCAGCGGCGTCCGGGCGACCAGGTGCAGCATCGCGGCGGTCGTGTGGGTCTTCGCGGGATGGCCGAAGAAGGGCACGTCGATCCCCCGGCGGGCGTGCTGATCGACCAGCAGGGCCAGGATCTCGCCGTCGCCGAGAAGCTTGAGGAAACGCCCAGGATCCGGGTCGTACTTCGGGATCATCCGAAACGCGCCCCGCTGCCGCCGCTCGAGCGCCAGCTTCTGCACCCTCGGGTTGGTCATCGGCCGGGAGATGCCCGCGACCGGCTTGTAGCGCGACAGCCACTGGCCCGCGATCTCCCAGTTGCCGAAGTGACCGGAGACGACGATCAGACCGCGGTCGGGATCCTCCAGCACCGCCGCCACATCGCCGGGAATGTTCACCCGCAACCCTTCCGGGTCGTCGAGCACGAGCGCCGACTTCATCGACTCGACGAGCACCATACCCATGTGGCGGGAAGCGCCGCGGCCGATCGCCCGCGCCTCGGTGGCGTCATGGGTCACGCCCGCGCGCAGGATGTTCGAGATCGCTACGCGGCGCCGCGGCCGGTCGGCGGTCCACCACAGCGAGCCCAGCGCCGCAGCCCAGCGGGAAGCGGCGACAGGCGGCAGTAGATCAACACCGAACAGCGCCAGCCGCGCCGCCCAGTATTCGAGAAGGTGGAGCACCCGGCCCAGGAGGCTGCGCTCAGGCTCCGTTCTGCTGCAGCAGCGTAATGATCTCGCCGACGGTGCGGGTCTTTACGACCTGCTTCGGATCGAGCGCGATCCCGAACTCCTCCTCCACGTCGTAGAGCACATCGAGGATGGTCAGTGAATCGAAGCCGAGCGACTCGATCGGCGTCTCCGAAGCCACCGCGTCCCAGTCATGCTCTTCGACCGCGCTCTCGCGCAGCACGTCCCGCAACCGGGAGAGAACCTCGGAGGTGCCGTCAGCGTCCATGGGCGGAGGTTATCGCCAATCCGAAAGCGGCACAGGCCCGCCTGGTCTCACGAGCCTCCCGCCGCCGTCTGCACGGCCATGCCCTCGGTGGCGAGCCGGACGCCGCCGGTGACGACCGGTTGATTCACCTCGAGCGTTCCGGTGACGTACACGACGTTGTCGGAACGCTGCAGGACCTGCACCGGCACGATGGTCACTTTGCCGTTCCGTACCGCCCAGACCTCGTCCCCGGTCCTGAGCGCCGAGTCCGGCAGCTTGAAGTACTGCGCTGGAGCGAGACCCTGGAGCTCCACGTCCACGAACTTGCCGACCAGCAGAGGCGGAGCCGTGCCGGAGTCGGGGTCGCCGTCTACCGGTGAGCCGCTCGAGAACGGCTTCGGAACACGAACGATCACGTCGATGGTCCGTGTCTGTTCGTCCAGGGTGACGGCGCCCCGATCCAGGTAGCCGTCCCAGGCGTAGATCCCCTCGCCGTACTCGGCGATGACGCGCGCCGCGATCCGGGTGTCCGCCTCGCCGGCCCGCAGATCCCAGAGGCCGGGTAGCAGGGCGGCGGCGTCATCGGAGAGCGGGACCACGACCTCGACCGAGCCGGACGCGTAGAGCCGGCCCACGCTCTGGCCGGCAGCGACGTACTGCCCGACATCTACCGACTCGGAGCGGACGATGCCGTCGAACGGGGCGCGGATCTCGGTCCGCGCCAGGTTCAACGCCGCTTCCCTCAGGACGGCGCCGTCCCGCTCCAGGGCCCTTCGGGCAGCCTGAAGCTGGGGCTCCCACAGGGCCAGGGGGCTCGGAGTGTCGGAGTTCGCCTCGCTGCCCTGACGCTCTCTGAAGCGCTCGTACTGGGAGCGCGCCACGGCCGACTCCTCCTCCACCTTCAACACCTCGACTCGCTGCAACGCGACGTTGGCTCGCGCCTGCTGCACCCTGTTGCGGTAGTCCGTGTCTTCGATGCGGAACAGCGGTTGTCCCTCGCGCACGCGTCCGCTGCTCTCGAAGGCCGGGTCGACCCAAACGACCTTTCCGCTGACTTCCGCGGTGACGTCGACTTCCGCCCGCGGTTGAACCGTGCCGGCGGCGTGGACCGGGATGGCGCCTTCCCCCGCCTCCACCGGCGCCGTCAGCGCGAAGGGGACCAGCGAAGGAGGAGGCCTGGAGGCAGGCTCGGGCCTCAGCAGCACCATCGAGGCGGCGGCGGCGAGGGCTCCGATCAGGATCAGGCCTCCGATGGCCCAGCCGGTTCGTTGACTCATCTGCGGGGATCTTGCCTTATTCCGCAGCCGCCCTGTACGACGTGGCCGCAGATCAGACGGATGTTATCCACCTGCAGGCGCGCGAAGCTCGTTGGTTCGAGTGCGAAGAGGTTCCGCACGCGGTCGACGTCGACGGGGCGTCCTCCAGGTTGGGCGGGGTTCCGGACGATGTCGTCGATCGGAACGGTGACGGTTGTCCACTCCTCCGGAGTGAGCGTTGCGAACGGCAGTTCGAGGGCGCCAGCATCAAGGGAGCCGCTGTCTAGCCTGACCTTCAGGCTGCTCGCTGTATCCGTGGCGTCGCCGAACACGTACAGGTCGAACTGCAGCTCGCCGGCGAAGCCTCCGGTTTCGGAGGCGCTGCCCACGCCGAAGAGCGTCAGCCGCTCCTCGTCGGCCGGGCGGATCGAGAAACTGCCCTCACCGGATGTAGCGACATCGATCACCATCCCGCGACCGGCGCGTGCGACTTCCGCGACGGCAAGCGCTCCGTTCACGCCATGGACGGCGAGGTCGAGCGTCACGGCGTCCTCCTCTCCTGGCAAGTGGAGCGGTCCCGCGGCGTCCACGTAGAGGTCGTAGACGGTCCGGTAGACATCGGCCGGTGCCGGCGGCATGACCGCGGCGGACGTTCGATCGAGGAGATCGGCGCATCCAACGCCGGTCGAGACGCTGATGCCGCATTGGTACACGCGCACGTAGTCGACCCTGAGTTCGCCCGGCAGTGCGCTGGCCACAGGGTCGCCGGGCAGATTGCCGCCGACGGCAAGGTTCAGGAGCAGGTGGAACGGGCGGTCGAACGGTGCCGAAACGCCGCCGGAGACGTGGGCGTTCGTCTCGGCGTCCCTGTAGTAGTTCCAGTACCTGTCTCGCCGGACCGTATAGAAGTGCTCGCCGTCCACGAACCAGCGGATCTCCTCCTCGTCCCACTCGGCGGCGTAGACGTGGAAGCCGTCCGCGGGATCGACATCCGCGTACCTCTTGTGATCGAAGGTGTTGAGCGGCCAGGCCATCCCGTAGTGGAGCGCGGCCTGGGCGAACGGGGCCGGATCGCGGGAGAACACCTCCAGGATGTCGATCTCGCCGCCGGCGGCCCAGCCGCCGTACGCGGAGTCGGTGGGCAGCATCCAGAAGGCGGACCAGAGGCCCTGGCCGCCGGGGGCCTGGATTCGCGCCTCGAAGCGGCCATGGGTCTTGTCCAGCTTGCCGGCGGTGTTGATGCGCCCGGAGGTGTACGCATGACCGTCTCCGGCGTCCTCCTCGCGGGCCGTGATGACGAGGACGCCGTCCGACACGGAGATGTTGGCGGCCCGGTAGCTCTGCAGCTCGTTGTTGCCCCAGCCGGGTATGCCTTCGGCCGTGCCGTCGCCTGTCTGGATGTTCCACCTGGAAGCGTCCAGGGCCGTGCCGTCGAACTCGTCTGACCAGACGAGTTCCCAGCCCTCGCCATCCCCGCCGGACTGGGCGTCGCCGCAGCCGACGAGGAGTAGCGAAACCAGCAGCACGCACTCGATCGCCAGGTACCGCATGGCCCGGCGCCTGGTCGTCACTCCGGCTGCGCGCTTGCCGTTCGGACCTCCATCCCGTCGGTGCCGACCTGGATCCCGCCGACGATGGCGGCATCGCCCGGCTGGAGAGCGCCGGTGACGTACACCTCGTCGTCGGCACGCTGCAGGACCGTGACCGGCAGAATCGTCACCCTGTTGTCGCGCACTACCCAGACTTCGTTGCCGGGTCTGAGGGCCGGCCGCCTGATCCTGAACCAGGCGTCCGGCGCGATCCCCTCGAGTTCCACGTCGACGAACTTGCCGACCAGCAGCGGTGGTCCGCCGGCGTCCGGGTCCGTGCCGCTGCCGTAGGGCTTCGGAACGCGCACGATCACGTCGAGGGTGCGGGTCTGCTCGTCCAGCGCGCCTTCGACCCGGTCCACGTATCCGTCCCAATCGGAACGCCGGCCACCGTAGTCCGCCACGACTTGAACCGCCACGTCCCGGTTGCCGTCGCCGGCCCGCAGATCCCACAGGCCGGGAATGAGCGCCGCTTCCCGGTCGGAGAGCGGGACGACGACTTCGACGGCGTCGGACGCATAGAGCCGCGCCACTCCCCGGCCCGCCGCGACGAATTGCCCCACGTCGACGGACTCGGTCCGCACGACGCCGGAGAAGGGCGCCTTGACCGCCGTTCGCGCGAGGTTCAGTTCGGTCTCGGCAAGGGTGGCTGCGTCCCTGGCCAGGGCGGCTTCGGCGGCTTCGAGTTGAGGCTGCCAGAGCGCGAGCGGACTCGCTTGGGAAGCCTCTCCGCTTTCGGCCTGGCGTTCCTTGAACTGTTCGTACTGCTTGCGCGCGACCTGGGCTTCTTCCTTCGCCTTGAGGACTTCGACCCTCTGGAGCGCGACGTTGGCTCGCGCCTTTTCCACTTCGCGCCGGTAGTCGACATCGTCGATGCGGAAGAGCACCTGCCCATCGCGCACCCGACCGCCGCTCTGGAACGCCGGGTCGACCCAGACCACCTTGCCGCTCACCTCGGCGGCGATGTCGATCTCCGCCCGCGGCCGCACCGTCCCGGCCCCGAAGACGGGGATCGCGCCCTCGCCGGCCTGCGCCGGGGCGGTGATCGCGAAGGGAACCTGCGAGGGTGGAGGTACGCGTTCCGGTTCTGGCCGCTGGGAAACCATGAACACGGCGAGACCCGTGGCCCCGACCAGTATCGCGCCGGCAACGAGAAAACCGGTTAGTCGACTCATTTGCCGGTCCTACTCCGTCTGTGGCGGCGGTTGTGGCGGCGCCTGGGCTGCCGGTACTTCGTTCGCCGAATCCGCTGGCGTCCAGGCGCCTCCCAGGGCGCGGTGGACGGTCAACCGGGAGAGCGCGAGATCGCGTTCGGCGCCGGCCAGGGCGGACTCGACGTTCAGGCGGGTCAGCAGCGCGTCAAGGAAGTCGGCGTAGCCTCCGATGCCCGCCTCGTATCTCTGGGAACGGAGCTTCTCCGTCGCCCGGGCCTCTTCCAGGCGGGAGGCGAGCAAGGCGTGGCGACGGCCCTCGTTCCCGTGCACGGCCAGAGCCGTTTCGACCTCGTTGACGGCGGTCACGACGGTGCGGCCGTAGGTCGCCGCGAACTCCCCGAACCGGGCCTCCGCCAGGGCCACGTTGCTGCGCAGCCGCCCGCCCTGAAGGACCGGCGCGAGCAGGTTGGATGCCAGGTTGGTGAACCACTGGTCCACCTTGAACAGGCTGTCGACCTTGGAACTCTGGAGCCCGATCGAGCCGGAGAACGAGAGGGTCGGAAGGAGCTCGGCGCGCCGGGCGTCAACCTGGAAGCGGGCCGCTTCGAGCCGGTGTCTTGCCGCCCTTACGTCCGGCCTCTGCATGAGGAGGTCGGCCGGGATCCCCGGCGGAACGGGATCGGCCGTGGTTTCTGGCGCCGGCACTTCGGGCAGCAGTTCGGCCAGATTGTCCCGGTAGCCGCCCAGGAGGACGGCGAGACGCCCCTCCGCGTTCGCCAGCCCGTTCTCGAGCTGGGGTTGGATGGCCTGCGTGTTCCGCAACTCCTGGCGGATGCCGTAGAGAACCGAGGAATCGGCGAGACCTCGGTCGTAGCGGGTGGAGGCGACGTCCTCGCGCTCCTGGAGGACTTCGACCATCTTTCGGTTGATAGCGATTCGCCGCCGAAGGTCGACGATCTCGAAGTAGGCGCCGATCGTCTCGGCGAGGACTCCGATTCTCGCGGTCTGGTAGTCGGACTCCGAGGCGAGGTACTCGGCGCCGGCGGCGAGGGCGGAGCTGTTGGCGCGTCCCCAGAAGTCCATCTCGTAGGAGAAGTCGGCGCTCAGGGACCAGGTCGTGATCGCGAGCCGTTCCGGCAGGGTGAAACCGGGGGCGAGCCGTTCCAGCCCGAGTTCCTGAATCTGGGCGCCGAAGCCCGTGTTGGTGGGGTTCGTCAGGTCGTTGATCCCCGCGCCGCCCTGGACGACCGGCCGGATCGCGGCCCTGGCGATCCGCGCTCGTTCCCTGGCCTGCTCCACGCGGGCGACCGCGGCGGCCATGTCCAGATTCGAATCGAGCACCGAGTCGACGATTCGGTCGAGCGCCGGATCGGCAAACGCCTTCCACCACTGCAGCGGCTCATGGGCGTCGGCGGTGACGGCCGCGGGAGTTTCCTCGAAGCTTGCCGGCATCTCCGGCGCCGGACCGGGCAGTTCCGGCGGTGGCGCCAGCGAGCAACCGAGGACCAGAAGCGCTGCACCAACTGGCGAGAGCGGGGCGGCCTTCCTGGAGTTCATCGACACTGGCTCCGCAGTCCTCTAGCACCGCTCTCGGGAACAAGCGCGACGATACCACGCGGGCGCCCAAGACTGCCGCCGCTCTGGCCTGCGCCACCCGCTCGTTGTGCTTCCGCTACCACTCCTCGGAATCCTCGTCGTGAACCGAAGTCGGCAGGGCGAAGGAGGGGCCGAACTCGTCGAGCGCCGACACGTCGAGCATGGCCGTGAACTTGGTCCTCATGAGTCGCGATCCCCATCCGGGTCTGATCTGCTGTAGCGCCCGTTCCAACCGGTTCTTCAGTCGCAGCAGCGGCAGGTCCTTGATCTTCTTCGGCGGCGGATAGTTCAGTTTGTCGGCCAGGTCGTTGCCGATCAGGCTCCTGGAAACCGAGTAGATGTACTTGGCCTTGGCGCGCCGCTCCTCGGTCTCGGTGAATCCGAGCAGAAGCGGGGCGCTGTTGACGATGCTGTTCGCCATGATGATCGCGTCGAGGTCCGGCGCCGGTTCGCACTGCGCGGCCGTGTCGAAGGCGCGGAGGCTGCTTTGCATGTCATGGAACATGATCTGTTCCGGCACTCCCATGACGATGCCGGTGTAGCGCCATACGTGAACGTAGGCGTCGCGTTCTTCGGCGCTGAAGTCGCCGCCCAACGCTTGTACGTGCCTCATCAGCCGCCCGGAGAAGGCGGCCGATGCCAGCAGGAGATGAGCAGCGCTGATTGGGACGCCGTGGGTTGGAGAGTTCCATTCCGCCAGGTCCTTGAGCAGCATTCTCGACTGCGCGTGCACGAGGCGAATCCGCAGCGTCAGCCTCCAGCCGTCACCGCCAGGCTCCATCCCGCCCGGGAGAAACTGCTCGACGAGCTGGATCAGGTTCTGTTTGAGCCGGCGAACTCCGTTCCCCATGATCCTTCCTCGGATGCGGAAGGACTTGCTGATCAGTGTGGAGAAGCCCTCCACGATGGCGGCTCCCACGAGACCAGCCAGGACCATCTCCGAGTTGCGAAGAAACGCCTTGGTTGCCGCGAGGGCCACTTCCGCGTCGTACCAGTTCGGGAGTACGGAAACCTGCTCCACGAGCTCGTGGAGGGAGTGGGGAGCTTTCTCCGGCAGGTCGCCGGGGTTCTGGATCGCCGCAGCCAGTATTGCGGCCGCCTGCGCCGGTTCGAAGTCCCTGGCCAGGTCCTCGACGACCCGGTCCGCCGGAGGATCCCCGATCGTCGTGTGCACGATGTACGTGTCCGCCGTTTCGGCGTCGCGCGCACGAGCCTCGCGGTAGCCGTCGCGATAGCTTGACGGGATCGCCTCATCGGCGGGCATCGCGGTCATGTGCCGCGCCGACTGACGGTTACGGTGACCGGTCCCTTGACGCCAATCCCGTTGCTGAACTGCCTCGGTGGGGCGCTTGAAGCCGGTTCGAGGCGCAGGCGCTGAGCGAAGCCGGCATGCGCGAACACGAACATCCTCTCCGCAAACCCACCGAACGGGCAGCTCCGGTCCCCGACACCGAACGGGATGTAGCCGTGCTCGGGGCATCCGCGGCCTGTGGGTGCTGGATCGTCCAGCCAGCGCTCCGGTCGAAAGTCGTCCGGGCGGTCCCAGTAGTCCGCTCTGCGGTGCAGCACGCGCGCCCCGACGTTCGTGACGGTCCCCTTCGGCACCAGGTGACCGCCGACGACGCGATCCTCTCCCGGGCGCACCGGTAGCAGAACGTAGGCCGGCGGTGCGAGTCGAACCGTCTCCTGGAAGACGGCGCGAGCGTAGGAGAGCTTCTCGAAGTCCGCGACCTGGACCGGACGGTCTCCCAGGACGTCGTCCACCTCCTGCTCCAGGCGGCTGCGCACTTCGGGCACCCGGGCGAGGAAGTGGACGCCGTAGGTCATCGCGGCGGCTGGCGCGTCCGGGTAACCGCAGAGGAAGGCGAGAGCCTCGTCGCGGATCTCCTTGTCGGTGAGGTGAGCCGCGCCTTCGACGCCCTGCTCGCGCGCCTGGACGTAGTGAGCGACCATGTTGTCGCCGGGGTGGGCGGGATCCTGCGCCCGCCGGATGGCCTCGTGGATCACGTCGTCCATCGCCTTGAGCCAGCGGCGGATCGGAATGTAGAACGGCGAGTACTGCTTGGTGAGCACCGATGCTCCCGGGAAGAGAGCCAGGAACAGGTCTACCTTCACGGCCTTCAGCACGTTCATCTGGACGGACGTCGGAACGGCCAGTTCTTTTCCGACGACCGCGTCGAGAAGCGTTCTCGAGGTGAAGAGATCGAACTCCCTCTTGATATCGATTGTGCTTCCCGGCCGACACTTCTTGCGCATGGCCAAAGCGCCCTCCCTGATGATGCCGGAGTAGCCGCGCATGCGTTCCTCGTCCAGCCCGGCCAGCATCAGTGAGCGCCGCTGATCGTGCTCACGATCGAGGAGAGTGGCCAGGCAACTCTCGAGCATCGGGCCGGTGGGGAACCACTTCAGAAAGTGGGGCTCCTGGACGTCCTGGACGAGCTCGGCGTCGAACACGGCGCAGCACTTGAGGAACGGGAGTTGGTAGAAGACGATGTCGCCGTACTCCCGGTGGAGGTCGTCCATGAACCCGGGATAGTCGGATTGCCTTCGAAACAGATTGCCGAGTCGGCGGCCCCTCGGGCCTGGTGGAAGGCTGGGCGACGCGGGGTTGGGTGATGTCATCGTTGTCCCTTTCTCCGGAGGGTACCTAGACGCTGACTGCGTCGGATCTCGCACGCCCCGTCGTGGCGCTGTAGTGCAAGGAAGTCAAGGCAGGCACGACGAGCATCAGAATGCCCGTGGCGAAAACAATGCCAAAGCCGATGGAGGCGGCGAACGGAATGAGGAATTGCGCCTGGATGGACCGTTCGAGCAGGAGCGGTGTGAAGGCCAGGAAAGTTGTCGCCGACGTCAGGAAGATCGGACGGAAACGGGCCTTTGCGCCTTCGATGATGGCTTCCCTGACGGGAACTCCATCTCGTAGTTTCTTGTTGATGAAGTCAACCATGACAAGAGAATCGTTCACGACTACGCCGTTGAGTCCGAGGATTCCCATCATGGAGACGATGCTCAGACCAATACCGATGATCAGGTGGCCGAGGATGGCTCCGATGATTCCGAAAGGAATGACGGCCATGATGATCAGGGGCTTCGTGTACGAACCGAGGGGAATCGCAAGTAACGCATAGATCACCAGCAGGGCCAGGAGGAACCCGCGTCCCAGGGTGTCGGTGGATTCGACCTGCTGCTGTTGCTCGCCCGCGAACGAGTACGTCAGTCCGGGGTTGGCCTCGGCGAGTTCCGGGAGGATGGCGTTCGTCAGGGCTGCCGTGACCTCGGCGCCTGTGGTCGCGCTCGTGTCCACGTCGGCCGTGACCGTCACGGTGCGCTGTCCGTTCTTCCGCCGGATCGATGCGGGCGCGACTCCCAGGTTCACCGTGGCGACCTGGCTCAAAGGAACCGTGACGCCGGCCGGCGTGCGGACCATGTAGCGCTCGACGTCGGTCGCCGTGTTTCGCTCCTCCTTTGGCAGGCGCACGTAGACGCGGACATCTTCCGGACCCCGCTGGAGACGGAGCGCCTCATCGCCGAAGAACGCCGCCCGAACCTGCCGGGCGAGCCCGGCCAGAGTGAGGTCGAGCGTGCGCGCCTCGGGTCGCAGTTCGATCCGGATCTCCTGGAAGCCGGCCGAGTGGTCCGACTGGATGTCGAAGACTCCGTTCACCTCCCGGAGCCGATCGGACCGAGGCGCCCAGAATCCGGGTGCGAGAGCTCGACATGGACGGGGAGGCCCAGGTTGAGCAGCTCGGCGGTGAACCGGACGCCCTGGGCCTCCGGCACGGCGCCGGCCTCCGCCCGCCATTGCTGCAGGAAGGCGCCCGCGCTGATGTCTCGGTGCTGGGCCCCGAGCAGTTTGAACTCTACGCTCGCGATGTTGCCGCCCGGTGTCAGACTCGGTTCCTGAACCAGTCCGCCTCCCCGCTCCAGTCCGGTCTTCATGCCGACCGCCAGCGTGACGGCGCTCAGCAGGGGTTCCGCTTCCCCGGAGCGACCGATCGAGAGCCGGTCGATGGCTCGGCGGCCGGCTTCCTCGAGTTCCCTTGCGATCTCGGTCGTGCGCCACGCGGGCGTTCCCGCCGGCATCTCGAGGTTGGCCGTCACGATGTCGCCCTCGACGGGTTCGGAGAGGATCACGTCGATGATCCCCGCCGGAACCAGCGATACGCACAGGATCACCATGCCGACGGCGCAGGCGAGCACCACCACGGGCTGACCGGTGGCCAGGCGAAGACCCCGGTCCAGCGGGCCGTCGAGGAACCACCTGAACCCGTCGTTGACCCGGGTCTGCGTCCAGTGCAGGAAGCGATCCAGGGGGTTGGAAGGTGTCCACTCCGGCCCCGGCAGATGGGACAGGTGGTTCGGGAGCACCAGAAGCGACTCGATCAGCGAAAGGAGGAGTACGGAAATCACGATGATGGGGAACGCGCCCATCACCTCGCCGAAACCGCCGGGAAGGAAGAGCAGCGGAGAGAACGCCGCGACCGACGTGAGGACCGCGAAGATCAGGGGCCGTTTGATCTTCTGGGCGCCCCTGATGGCGGCGGCGAGTCCGTCGGCGCCCTTCTGACGCTCCAGGTGCACATGCTCGGCGACGACGATCGCGTCGTCCACCATGATGCCGATGGCCAGGACGAAGGCGAACATCGAGATGGCGTTGATGGAAACGTCCAGGACGAGCATCACGGCCAGGGCGCCCGTCGCCGCGATGGCGATCCCGGAAGCGACCCAGAGGGCGAGCCGGAGGTTCAGGAACAGGGTCAGGGCGACGAAGACGAGCAGCAACCCCAGGAAACCGTTCTTGACCAGGACGTAGACCTGTTCACCGTAGATCTCCGCGTCGTTGTTCCAGATGGCGACTTCCACGCCGGCGGGAAGTGAAGAGACGATCTCTCGCTCGACCTGCTCGACGACCGCGTCCGCGACGTCCAGGACCTTCTCGCCGGCTGCCCGGTACACCTCGACGAAGGCGGCGGGCTGCCCGTTGTAGCGCGTGATCAGATCAACGTCCTGAAAGCCGTCCCGCACGTCCGCGATGTCGCGCAGACGAACGACGGTCCCGTCGCTCTTGCTGAGAACGACGATCTCCTCGAAGTCGTACTCGTCGTAGCTCTGGCCCGTCGTACGGACCCGCATTTCCGCGTCCGCCGTCTCGATGCTGCCGGCTGCCAGGTCGAGCGAGCCGTCGCGAACCGCGTGGGCGACGTCGTCGAGCGTCAGGCCGAGAGCTTGCAGCCTGGCCAGAGGCACTTCGATCGAGATCTCATAGTCGCGCACGCCGCGGGTTTCCACGTAGGAGACGTCGGGAAGCGCGGCGAGCTTCTCCTCGGTGCGGTACGCCAGTTCCTTGAGAGTGCGTTCGGGGACGTCACCGTGCAGGACCAGCCGGATCACGCTCTGACGGTTGGCTCGCTCGCGAATCTCGGGGCGCTCGGCTCGTCCGGGAAAGGACTGAATGCTGCCGACCACCGACTCGATGTCATTCAGCGCACGGTTGATATCCGCGCCCGTCTCCAGGACGGCCATGACGGATGCCATGCCCTCGGCCGCGACAGAGGTCACGTCCTTCACGCCGTCGACGGTCCCGACCCGTTCCTCGATCTTGAGAACGATCGACTCCTCCACCTCGTACGGTGTCGCGCCGGGATAGGGCACGGTGATTTCGATGTGGTTGGAAGAGGGTACGGGGTACATCTCCTGTACGAGGCCGGGAATCGAGGCCAGCCCTGCAGCCAGGATGAAGACCATCAGGAGGTTGGCCGCCACCCCGTTTCGCGCCATGTAGGCGACGGAATCGCGCGGGTACGCGTCGTCGTTCCTCACGCGACCGGGTCAGGCC
This sequence comes from Acidobacteriota bacterium, assembly GCA_028875725.1. Taxonomy (NCBI): domain Bacteria; kingdom Pseudomonadati; phylum Acidobacteriota; species Acidobacteriota bacterium. The sequence continues at coordinate 509,089 of JAPPCR010000015.1, read as the reverse complement.
CCTGCCGATTGGGGCTAGAATCAGAAGCGTCATGAAGCCCACAGAATCGAGCTTGACGATCAACGCGTCCCTGGGAACCGTGTTTCGCGCCGTTTCCGATCTGGATCACTTTTCCAAAGCTGTGCCTCAAATCGATCGCATCGAAGTCCTGTCGGACACGGCGGCCGGCGTTGGAACGCGTTTCCGTGAGACGCGGCTCGTGGGAGGAAGGGAGACGGCATCCGAACTCGAGGTGGCCGAACTCGTGGAGAACGAAAAGGTCCGCTACGTGTCGGACACCTTCGGCACCCGCTGGAACAGCACGTTCACGGTCGCGCGGGTCGGCGAGCGGACCCGGCTCACGATGACGATCGAGGGTCGGCCGCACACGCTGCTGTCCAGGTTGGCCGCGCCCCTGATGAGACTCCTCACAGCCAAGGGCGTTGCCGCCGACATGAAGGGCATCAAGGCATACGCGGAGGGCGTGGAGGGGGGCTGGGCCTGACATGACACTCGGTCTTTGGCGTGCTTGCCCTGTGAAGGCCAACGGCTGCACTTTTACAACAGAGTGGCACTCGGTTGCACCTACCATTCGGTAGATCAAAGTACGAACGATCAAAGAGAATCAGGGGCGGAGATCACCAAGATGAAGGCGGTTGGGCACCTGCCAGTTTTGGGGTTCTAGGCGGCTCCTACTAGACTCGTGATTCCTGCCATGGCCGACCTCGAAGATCTTCTGGTCAAGACGAGCAGAACATTCGCGCTTTCCATTCCCCAGCTCGAGGGCGCGACGCGGGATCAGGTGACCCTGGGCTACCTGCTGCTGCGGATTGCCGACACGCTCGAGGACGCGGCAGTCTGGAGCCGGGAGCAGCGGGTCGGGGCGCTGTTCCGGTTCGCCGACCTGCTGGACGACACGGCAGGCGCCACGACGGGAGAACTGGTTACGTCCTGGCTCGCCGAGCCACCCTCGCCTCACGAGGGCTACCTGGAGCTACTCGAGGCGACGGATGAGGTGCTTTCGGCGTATCGCGCTCTTGATCCGCCTGCCCGCTCGGTGGTCGGTCATCACGTTCGCCGGACCTGCGTGGGTATGGCGCACATCGTGCGGCGCGCCGACCGGGGCGGCGAGCTCCGCCTCAAGGGCATCCCCGAGCTTCGGGACTACTGCTACGTCGTTGCCGGCATCGTCGGCGAGATGCTGACCGAGCTGTTCCTGCTTGGCGCACCGCTGGAAGAAGTGGCCGAAGCGCTTCGGCGTCGCGCGGCGGCGTTCGGCGAGGCGCTGCAACTCGTGAACATCCTCAAGGATGCGGCGGCTGACGAGGATGAGGGCAGGTCGTTCATTCGAGACGGCTGCGACCGGAAGCTGGCCTTTGGCCTGGCCCGCGCGGACCTCGAAGTGGCCGGCGAGTACGTGGCTCACCTGCAGCAGGCCGGCGCGCCCCGCGGCTACCTGGGGTTCACCGCGCTTCCCGTTCGCCTTGCCTGGGCTACGCTGGACCGAGTCGAGGAGCGGGGCCCGGGATCCAAGCTGACCCGTCCCGAAGTGGCCGAACTCGTCGCGGCCCTGCACGCCGACCTGGACGCCGGCCAGCCGGCGGCCCGCGCCGCTTCGCGCTGAGCTACCAGTCGCGCGAATCCTCGTCGTGGAGGGTGGTCGGCAGCGCGTACGAGTGCTCGATCTCGCCGAGATCCGAGGCGTCCAGCAACGCGTCGAACCGCTTTCTCAACCGGTTCGCGAACAGTCGGGGGAACACCTTCAGGGCCGCCTTCTCCGCTCTGTTCCTCAGGAACAGCAGGGGTACCTGCTTGACGAACCTCGACTTCGGGAATCTGAAGGAGTCCGCCAGGTCGTTGCCGATGAGTTCCCGCGATACCTGGTAGATGAACGCCGCCCACTCGCGCCGTTCCTTCGTTTCCGTGAAACCGAGCAGGATGGGCGCGCTGTTGACGATGCTGTTCGCCATGATGATCGCGTCGTCGTCCGGGGGCGGCTCGCAGGTCGCCGCGGTCTCGAAGACACGGCACGCCGAGGCGTGGTCGTGGAACATGATCCCCTCGGGTATTCCCATCACGAGGCCCGTGTATCTCCACACGTGGACGTAGGCATCCTTCTCCTCCCGGCTGAAGTCACCACCCAAGCGCGCGACGTGGTCCATCAGTCGGCCTGAGAAGGCGGCCGCGCCCAGCAGCATGTGCGCCGCGCTGAGCGGCATGCCGTGCTCCGGCGCGTCCCATTCGTCCGACTGCTTGAGCAACATCCTCGCCTGGGCATGTACCAGGCGGATGCGCAGGCTCAGCTTCCAGGCGTCGCCGCCGGGCTCCAGACCGCCCGGCATGAACTGCTCGGTCAACTGCAGGGTGTTCTGCTTGAGCCGGCGGACGCCGTTCAGGATGATCCGGCTGCGGATGCGGAACGATTTGCTGATCAGGGTGGAGAAGCCCTCGACGATCGCGCCGCCCACGAGTCCTCCAAGGACCATGTCCGAGTTGCGGAGGAAGGCTCTCGTGGCCTTCATGGCGATCTCGGGATCGAACCAGTCAGGGACGATGGCCGATGACTCGATGAGTTCGCGGAGCGCCTCGGGCGTGTCCTCCGGTGGATCGTGGTAGTGGTCGACCGTCCTGGCGATCGTGCGGTGAACGTGGTGCGGCTCCACGATCGCCGCCAGTTGTTCGACCGCCCGGTCGGCCAGCGGGTCGCCCAGGGTCGTGTAGCGGATGTAGCGCTCTGCCAGATCCGGATCCTGCGCCCGGGCCGCTTGGTAGCCGTCGACGTAGCAGGCGGGAATGTCGAAGGCTTGTTGATCGAGAGGTTGGCGCATCTCCCAATTGGGAGAATAGTCGGCCCGGCGAACGAGTGGAAGGGGCCGTCTTTTGCCGCCTCCCTATACTCCCACCGATGGATCCGAAGCGCGACCCGGCGGAGATGGACCGCCGCGATCCGCTGGCGCCTTTCCGCGAACTGTTCGACCTTCCGGAAGGTCTGATCTACCTCGGTGGACACTCCCTTGGACCTCCGCCACGGACGATGCGGGACCGCGCCGAGGCGCTGATCGGCCGGGAGTGGGGAACTGACCTGGTCGCGGCCTGGAACCGGAGCGACTGGCTGGAGTTGCCCGAACGGATCGGGGCGCGCATCGCACCGCTGGTCGGCGCCGGCGCCGATGAGGTGATCGCGGCCGATTCCGTTTCGCTCAACCTGTTCAAGCTGCTCGGGGCGCTGATGCAGAAGGCGCGGGGCCGCGGAGTCGTGCTTGCCGACAAGGGCAACTTCCCGACCGATCTCTACATGGCGCAGGGCCTTGCGCGCCTTCTGGAGGGATCCGGGGCGACGCTTCGCCTGACGGCGCCCGACGACTTCGAGTCGGCCCTGGGATCCGACGTGGCCGTGGCGACCGTTTCGCACGTGGACTTTCGCACCGGGCGGCGACGCGACCTGCGGGCGCTGACCGCCGCGGCGCGCGCGAACGGCGTACCGCTGGTCTGGGACCTCAGCCACAGCGTGGGCGCCGTCGCCATGCGGCTCAACGACGCTGGCGTCGAGTACGCGGTCGGCTGTGGCTACAAGTACCTGAACGGCGGTCCGGGCGCGCCGGGGTTCCTCTACGTGGCGCGTGAGTTTCAGGACTCCCTCGAGTCGCCCCTCACCGGCTGGATGGGGCATGCCAGTCCGTTCGACTTCGAGACGCAGTACCGGCCCGCGCCGGGAACGCGCCGATTCCTGACCGGAACCCCTCCCATCCTGTCGCTCGCGGCTCTGGAGGACGGCTTGCGGACCTTCGAGGGCGTGGAGATGGCGGACTTGCGTGGCAAGAGCGAGGCGCTGGGCGACCTGTTCCTCCGGCTCGCCGCCGAGCGTCTCGCGGAGTTCGACGTCACTCCGGCGAGTCCCGCCGACGCCGGCCAACGAGGCGCTCAGGTTTCACTGTGCCACCCGGAGGGCGACGCGCTGGTCCAGGCGTTGAATGCCCGGGGCGTGGTCGGCGACTTCCGCGGCCCGGACCTGATGCGGTTCGGCCTGGCGCCGCTGTACGTGCGCTACATGGACGTGTGGAGAGCGGTCGAAGCGCTCCACCTCATTCTGGCGAACGGAGAGCACCGTGACGATCGCTTCCGGCGGCGCAGGCGGGTGCCCTGATCTTCCCGAGAGCCTCCGGCGTTTCAACGGAGTGCGACCAGCGATCTGTGGTACGGTGTTGCAACTAGTACCCAACCGAACCCGACCCGAGGAGACCCGATCCATGAAGCAGGCGCTCGCTTTGCTGATGATCCTCGCGCTCGCCGCTCCGCTCGCGGCGGCGAACAACAACAACGACGCTCCGACAGCCACGCCGACCTACTACGGCGCCGTGCAGTCGATCCTGGAGCAGGAGTGCCAGGTCTGTCACCGCCCGAACGGCGCGAACCTGGGCGGCATGGTGGCGCCGATGGCGTTCACCAGCTACCAGGAGACGCGGCCCTGGGCGCGCTCGATCGCCCGCCAGGTCGAATCCGGCCTGATGCCGCCCTGGCATGCGGATTCACAGCATGCGGGCACGTTTGAAAACGAGCGCTCGCTTTCGGACGAGCAGAAGGCCACACTGATGGCCTGGGCCAAGGGCGGAGCTCCGATGGGCAACGTTGCCGATGCACCGCCGGCCAAGGTGTGGGAACGCAGCGACGGCTGGACGATCGGCGAGCCGGACCTGGTCATGGACATGGGCCAGGACTTCTTCGTCGAGGATGACGTCCGCGACCAGTACGTCAACTTCGAGACCGTGATCACGGAGGAGATGCTGCCCGAGCCGCGCTGGATCAAGGCGGTCGAGTTCCGTCCGGGCGGCCCGGTCGTGCATCACATCATCGCGCGTCCGTTCGGGGGCATCGCTCCGGGCAACGACCCGACGGTTCACCATGACGGCTTCGGCACCCTGGTCAAGCCGGGAACGACGATCCGCTGGAACATGCACTACCACAAGGAGCCCGGGCCGGGTACCGGCACCTGGGATCGTTCCTCGGTGGCGCTCCGCTTCTATCCCAAGGACTACAAGCCGGACCACGTGATGCAGAGCAAGTCGATGGGCAAGTTCGACTTCGAGATTCCGCCCGGCGAGTCGAACTACGTCGCCAAGACGACGACGAAGTTCGAGCGCGACGCGCTGCTGCTCGGCTACACGCCGCACATGCACCTGAGGGGCAAGTCGGCCCACTACCTGGCGAAGTACCCGGACGGCACCGAAGAGGTACTGCTTGACGTGCCCAGGTACGACTTCAACTGGCAGACGCATTACAAGTACCCGGCGGGCGGCAAGAAGATCCCGGCTGGGACCGAGATCGAACTGACGATGGCCTGGGACAACTCGGCGGACAACCCGTCGAATCCCGATCCGACCGCGACCGTCGTCTACGGCGGCCCGACCACGGCCGAGATGATGTTCGGCTTCGTCTCCTACGCCGATGCCGAGGCGGGGTACAACCCGTCGAACACCGGCTTCCTGAATCAGCAGCGGTTCAACCGGGAGGACTTCAGGAAGCTGATCAAGGAGCGTTTCGACGTCGACTGGGACTCGCTGAGCGAGGAGGAGCAGGGCAAGCTGTTCCGCCAGCTTCGCCAGCAGCAGCGTCGGAACGCGGACAGCGACGGGAGCGAGGGCACGGTCAGCGGCCGCTGATCCTTCGCAAACGCCCTCGCTTGGGCGAGAATGGGACCCCGTCCCGGTCGAGACGCTTCGGCCGCGACGGGGTTTCGCCGTCATGACCTTGACCGTCCATGTGTTCGGGCTGCTCAGCGTGCTTGGCGCTGCCGTGTTCGGCGCCGCGGGAGTCCCGCGAGGCGCTGTACCGGGACGCAGGATCTGGTTCTTCCCCGCGGCCGGGTTCCTTGTCACCTGGCCGGTCGCATCCGGGATCGGCGGCGCCGACCCGATGGCCGTCGGCGTGACTGCCGTGGCCATCGCCCTGGCTGCCCTGCTCGGACGCCCGCCGCTCTACGTCGCCTCCTTCGCCTCTGGCGCGGCGGCGGCTCTGTGGGGCCGCTACCTGGAGGTCCTGGGCTTGCCGGTCTGGATCACGGTGCCGGTGGCCGCCGCGATGCCGGCGGTGGCGGTCTGGTTGAGCGCGGTCAGACCGGTGTTCGCGCCGCCTCGGCTCCGCGAGGAGGGACTCCTACTTGTCCTGGCGCTTGGGCTGGCGGTCGCGTTCCTGCCTGAGCTCGTCGTCGGCTGGCAGTCGGCGGCGGCGCTCAACACCGGGTCGCTGCGGGATCCCTCGACCGTCGCGCAGCCTGCGGCCTGGGCACTGGTTGCCGCCGCCGCGGCGGCCGTCGCCGGCGGCTTCGTCGCGGCGCGGCGGAGAAGAGCGCCGGCCGTGGTCGGACGGAGGCGCCGGTGAATCTCCTCGGAACGCTAGAGAACGGCCTGTTCGCACTGAGTCAGGTGCTCAGGTTGCCGGTCATCGTTCTTCTCTGGGTCTGCGTCCTCTCCGCGTTCTTCCTGGCCGGCGGCTGCGTGGCCGAGTACCTCACCAGGCGGCGCGAGCGCCGCGGCTTCGACCTCGACCGCTGGCTCGACCAGGGTCCGGTGCTCTCCGCCGACACGGCGCGGCTGGAGCAGCTCCCGGCGACTCTCCTCAGCCTGGTAGGCGCGGTGACCGGGCGGCTCGGCGATCCGGGTTTCCGCCACGGCGGCCTGGAGCGGGTCTTGCTCGAGCACGAGGCGACCGTCGAGCGGCGCCTGAACGGCTCGCGGCTGCTGGTGCGGGTGGGCCCGAGCCTGGGACTGCTCGGTACCCTGATCCCGATGGGCGCGGCCCTCGCATCGCTGACCGCCGGCGACCTGGAGGCGATGGCCAGCCAGATGGTGGTCGCCTTCACGACTACGGTCATCGGCCTCGCCACCGGCACGGCCGCCTTCGCCGTGCTCGTGGCGCGTCGCGGCTGGGTCGCCGAGACGACGCTGGAACTGCGGTTTCTGGCGGAACGGATGAACGCCGAACTCGGCGCAGTGGAAGAATGAGCCCGCGATGGCCCGGTTTCTGAAGCTCCCGCCTCCGAACGCGCCGATCGAAGAGGACGATCCGCTCGCGGGCGTGGTCAACATCTTCGACGTTTCGGTCGTCTTCATCGTCGGGCTGATGATCGCGCTGTTTTCGGTCTACCGGATCGGCGATCTGATCGACCCGAACAGTGAGGTCACGCTGGTCAAGACGAACGAGGACGGTTTGCGCGAGATCATCGTCAAGCGCGGCACGGAGATCGAGGCCTACGAACTGACGGGCGAGACGCTGGGCGGGGACGGAGAGCGCCTCGGCACTGCCTACCGCCTGGCGGACGGTCAGATCGTCTATGTGCCTGACTAGGCGATCGATTCGGCGCCGTGCCGCGGGCATTCTGATTGGCGCGGCCTTTCTGGCTGTGCCGCTGGCGGCGCAGCAGCGACTGTCGGACGTTCGCCTCTCGTACCTCTGCGCCGACACCAACCTGCCCGCGATCGCGGCGGCGTGGAAGGACCTTCTTGCCGAGCACCCTGATCTGCGCGGCCGGGTGGAACTCACCCTGCTCACCGAATCGCTGTTCGACGAGGTCGATCCCCAGTCCTTCGTCGACGCGGACGCGCTCGTGCTGAGCGTGCACGACCAGCACACGATCGAGCGGTTCGACGCGACCCACGGCATCGACCTGATCGGCCAGGCGGTGCGGCGCGGAACCGTGTTCGGGGTCGGCGAGGGACTCCTGGGGCGCGACCACTACGAGCCGCTCGGCGTGACCTGGGACCAGCGGGCCCGCGCGTACTGGGAGTACTCCGGTTTCGCCAACCAGCTCGGACTGCTCGAGTACGTCCTCTCGGTGGCCGGCGTCGACGGTCTGGCGCCCGGCGAACCGCAGCCGAACCTGGAGGCGGGGTACTACTACCCGGGCGAGCCCCGCGGCCGGGTCTTCGAGACCTGGCAGGAGTTCGACGACTGGAGAGCCCGCGCCGGCGGCAAGCGGCCGGACGCGCCGCGCATCGCGGTGGGCTTCTACGGCGCCGACTTCGACTCGGGGAACACCGGCCTGGTCGACGCCGTGGTTGCCGAGATCGAGCGACAGGGCGCCGAGGCGGTGCCCGTGTTCGGCTATCCGGCCGGTCTCACGTTCGAGGCACTCCTGCTCGACGACAGCGGCGAACCAAGGGTCGACGTCGCCATGGCCTTCCTGTTCCGGTTCGCGGGCCCCGACGCCGGATCGTCGCTGGCGAAGCTCGACGTTCCGGTACTCAGCCTGATCTCCCTCTACGGTCGCGGCGAGCAGGAGTGGCGCGAGTCGGAGATGGGGCTGTCTCTGTTCGAGGGAACGTTCCAGGTCGTGTCGCCGGAACTCGCGGGCCTCGTGGCGCCCACCGTGGTCGGCAGCCAGGAGCGGATCGCCGATCCGGACACCGGGCTCACGATCGTCGCCCGCCGGCCGATCCCGTCCCGGGTGGCGATGGCCGTGCGCCGTGCGCTGCGCTACGCGGCCCTGGCCGCGACGCCGAACGCCGGGAAGAGGCTGGCGTTGCTGTACTACAACTATCCGCCCGGCAAGGCCGACATCGGCGCCAGCTACCTTAACGTCGCCGAGTCGCTGGCGAACGTCCTGGAGCGGCTGCGCGACGAGGGCTACGACCTTGGCGGCGGCGAGATCGACCTCTCCGCCGATGCGCTGCTGGCGAAGATGCTCGACGGCGCCCGGAACGTGGGGAGCTACGCGCCGGGAGAGCTCGACCGGATGCTCGACGGCGGCGATGTCGTCCGTATCGGCATGGACGCGTACCGCGGCTGGCTGGACGCAATCGCTCCGGAACTCCGGGCGAAGATGGTGGCGGACTGGGGGCCGCCGGAGGTGGCGGAAGTCATGGCTGCCGGACCGCGTATCCGCGGCGTCGAGCGGGAACTCGTGGTGCCCGTCATTCGCTTCGGCAACGTCGCCTTGCTGCCGCAGCCTGCGCGGGGTTGGGGCGAGGACCTGACCCAGCTCTACCACGCCGACGATCTGGCGCCGCACCACCAGTACGCGGCCGCCTACTTGTGGCTGCGCGAACCGGAGGACGGCGGCGGCTTCGGCGCCGACGCTGTCGTTCACGTCGGCACGCACGGCACGCTGGAGTGGCTCGACGGCAAGGCGATGGGCCTGAGCGCCGCCGACGCCCCGGACGCCCTGCTGGGGGACCTGCCCGATCTCTACATCTACAACGTCGACGTCGTGGGCGAGGGCCTGGTCGCGCGCCGGCGCGGCATGGCGACCGTGGTCGATCACATGGTGCCGCCCTTCGTCCAGAGCCGGCTGCTGCCGGAGTTGGCCGCCCTGGGCGAAGTGGTGGACGACTACCACCAGAACGTCCACAAGAACGAGACCCTGGCCGAAGCGTACGCGGACCAGATCCGCGAGCGTTCCGAGGCGCTCGGCATCCTCAAGGACCTGCAGCTCGAGTTGGGCGACTCAGGCGTGATCGAGCACGAGGCGCTCCACGAGATCGAGGACTACATGACCGATCTGCGGTCCGAGCACATTCCCTACGGGCTCCACGCCTTCGGGCGGCTGCCTGAGCCGGAAATGCGACGGAGCACCGTGGAGGCCGTGGTCGCGGTCGATCGCAGCCTGCTGCCGGACGCCGCGTCCGTGCTCGCCGCGGACATGGAGCAACGGATCGTCGAGTCCGCGCCGCGCGAGCTGGACAACCTGGTGCGGGGCCTCGGCGGCGCTTACGTGCCGCCTGGCGGCGGCGGCGAGCCGATCCGCAAGCCGGACGCGTACCCCACCGGCAAGAACCTCTACGGCATCGATCCGGACAAGGTGCCCAAGCCGGCGGCCTGGGACCTCGGCGTCAAGCTGGCGGACGAGATGTTGGCGAGTCACGTCGAAGAGCACGGGCGCTATCCCGAGAAGGTCTCGTTCGTGATCTGGGGCGCCGAGACCCTCCGGCACGAGGGGGTCATCGAATCCCAGGTCTTTCACCTGCTCGGGACGCGGCCGGTCTGGAATGTCCGCGGCGACGTCGTCGACGTCGAGGTGATTCCGTCGCGCCGGCTCGGCCGGCCGCGAGTCGACATCGTCATATCGTCCGCGGCCGAAGGCATGTTCAGCAACGTGACCCGCCTGATCGACCAGGCGGTGCAGCGGGTCAAGGCGCTCGACGAGGCGGAGAACTACGTACGGCGTCACTACCTGGCGACCAGGGCCGCCCTGGTCGAGCGCGGCTACAGCGAGGAGGAAGCGGATCGCCGGGCCGGCGTCCGCATCTTCGACGAGCCGCCCGGGAGGTTCAACCTGAACACGTCGCGGATCGCGGCGGCGAGCGGAAGCTGGGACTCGGATGTCGCGCTGGCCGACGAGTACATCTCGAAGATGGGGCACGGCTACGGCAACGGCTTCTGGGGCGAGCCGATGGAGGACGTGTTCCGGCTCACGCTGTCGGGAGTCGAGAAGGTGGTCCACAGCAGTTCGACCATGCTCTACGGCGCCCTCGACAACGACGACTTCTTCATGTACGCGGGCGGCCTGGCGGCGGCGGTGCGGAGCATCGACGGAGAGAGCCCGGAGCTCGTCGTCACGAATACCCGCGACCCGGGCAGCCCCGAGATGACGGGGATCGACCGGTTTCTCGGCGCGGAGTTCCGATCCCGCTATGTCAACCCGACCTGGATCGAGGGCATGCAGAAGGAGGGCTACGCCGGGGCTGGCGAGATGCGGGCCTTCGTTGAGTACCTCTGGGGCTGGGACGCGGTGGTTACCGAGACCGTCGACGACCGGATGTGGCAGGAGTCCTTCGAGGTCTACGTCGAGGACAGGCATGAACTCGGAATGAGGGAGTTCTTCGAGGAGAACTCGCCGTTCGCCTACCAGGACATCGCCGGCCGCATGGTCGAGACGATTCGCAAGGGCTACTGGGAAGCCGGCGAGGAGACCCTGCGCCGGCTCCTGACCGAGTACGCCGGCAGCGTCGCCGAACACGGCGCGGCCTGCTCGGGTCATACCTGCGCCAATCCGCGGCTGCTGCGCTACGTGATCGAGCAGGGCGCGGTCCTGAACGTCCCGGCACCCCTGCTGCAGGCCTTCCGCGCCGCGATGGAGTCGGTGATCGCCATGGACATCGAGCGCGCGGCGGTCGAGGCCGATGCCTTCGCGGAAGCCAACGAACAGCGGATGGAGGCCGAGCGGGAGCAACTCGAGTCAGCGCCGCCGCTTCCGGTCGAGGGCTACCGGATGGAGGTGACGGAGAGCGAGTCTTCGGAGGCGCCGCGGACCGGGGCCCGGACCGAGCGGTGGTGGGGCGGTGTCGCCGCCGGCCTGCCGGTGCTGGCGCTGCTGCTCCTGTGGTGGCTGCGGCGGCGGTAGCTACAGCTAGCGGAGACGGTCGAGCAAGCCGGTGGCGCGGGAGGTCGTCCGCATCACGGCGGCGCGCACCGAACGCCGGGTCGCCAGTACGCTGACTCTGCGCTGCGCCCGGGTCACCGCGGTGTAGAGCAGTTCCTTCGTGTTGACTCGGGACTCGGCCGGGCCGGGAACGAAGACCACGTGCTTGTACTCCGAGCCCTGGGCCCTGTGGACGGTGAGGGCGAAGAAGCTCTCGTGCTGCGGGAGGCGGGAAGGCGCAACGAGGAAGCGCTCGCCGTCACGGTCGAGATCCGGGAACCAGACCCGCGGGTGGCCCGAGTCGCCGGGAACGACGACGCCCGTGTCGCCGTTCGAGAGATTGGTCTGGCGGTCGTTGCGGCTGACGATGATCGGGCGCCCGACGTAGAACTCGTCGTGTTCGGTCCGGCGTCCCAGCTCGGTGAGCCGGCGTTCGACGAGGCGGTTGAAGCGGTCGGTGCCCCAGGGGCCTCGCCGGTGGCTGCACAGGACCCGCCGCTCCGGGAACGGAGCGGCCCGGAGCGGGTCGGCCGCGAGCTCCCTCATGTGGTCGGACCATTCCCGGGCGCATTCGCGGGCGAAGGCGTCGAAGGCGGCCTCGTCATCGATCGGCTCGAGCCGCGTCGTGTCGTCGCTGCCGTCCCGAAGGACGCGCACCGCCCCGTCGGCGTCGCCCGCGACCACGGCGGCGGCGAGCCGGCCGATGCCGGAGCGCTCCCTGAAGCGGTAGTTCTTTCTCAGGGTCGTCACGCAGTGGGTGAGCGGACCGCGGTTGCCCGCCTTGCAGAGGTCGCTGAAGACGGAGCCAGGCTCCACCGAGGCCAGCTGGTTCGCGTCGCCGAGGAGAATCAGCCGGCAACGCTCCGGCAACGCGGTCGCCAGGCGGACCATCAACTGCAGATCGGCCATCGAGCATTCGTCGACGACCAGGGCGTCGAGGCGGTCCATTCGGCTGGTCCGGCTCGCCAGCAGGCGGTGGACGGTCCACGCCTCGGCCGGAAACTCCCGGAGGTCCGGCACCCGGTCGAGGAGACCCTCGCCCAGCTTCTCGCGGACCGACTCCTGGATGCGCGAGGCGGCCTTTCCGGTGGGCGCCGCGAGGCCGATCCGGCGCGGGTGGGCCAGGCCTGTGTCGACGAGCGTCGCGATCAGCTTGGCGGCCAGCGTCGTCTTGCCGGTGCCGGGGCCGCCGGTGACGATGCAGAGCCGCCGCTCCAACGCGATGCGCAGCGCCGCGACCGCCTCCGCGGTTCGATCTTCCCCGGCGTCGAAGACCCGTGCGGAGGTGGACTCGGCGCCGGCCGACAGATCCCTCTCCGCTGCCAGGGCGCGCAGACGCGCCGCCAGCCGGCGTTCGGCGTGGAACAGGCGGTGCAGGTAGAGGCGGTCGCCGTCCAGGACGAGGGGCCGGTCGGTCGCCGCGTCCGCGTCCGCGGTGACGACGGGGCTTCCAGCCAGCGCCTCGCGCAGCGCGGCGCTCGCGGGCAGGGCGATCGCCTGCAGGTCGGCCGCCAGCGTTTCCTCCGGGCGTTCCGAATCGGGTCGCTCGACCAGCGTCGCGATCGGCTTGCCGGCGTTGCCGAGGTCGAGGCAGGTGTGGCCGTTCCGGTGCAGCGCGCTGGTCGTGGCCGCGGCCAGGGCAACGTCCTCGCCGGCGCCGAGGTCCATCGTCAGCCGGGCAAAGTAGCAGTCGATGTCGGCGAGAACGCCGGCTCCTGTCAAGGCGTCGATCTGTTCGTGGCTGTTCATGGCGTTCCGCCAAAGCAGGCGTCGATCGCTTCGATGCAGGTGCGGGACGGACGGTCGTGGAACACGCCGCTGCCGGGAGCGTTCGGCCTCATGCCGCGCAGGAAGAGGTAGAAGGCGCCGCCGATGTGGCGGTCGTAGTCGTAGTCCTTGAGCCGTAGCGTCAGCAGGCGGTGCAGGGCGGTCAGGTAAAGGAGGTACTGGAGGTGGTAGCCGTGGTGGCGCATCGACTCCGCGATGGCCGCTGTCGAGTACGAAGCCGGGTCCGGGCCGAGCCAGTTCGACTTGTAGTCGAGGACGTACCACCGGCCGTCGTGCCGAGCCGTGAGGTCGATGAAGCCGTGCAGGAAGCCGTCGATCCCGGTGTCGCCCCCGGCGAGCCGGTGATCGTAGCCGTGCTCTTCGAGGCAGTGTGCCAGCTTCGCGCGCTCAAGCCCGCGGAGCGGCAGGTGGAACTCCATTTCGGCGACGGGCCGTTGGAGGTCCGACAGCCGGAACACGCCGCCAGCCTCGCCCGGCGCCATGAGTGGCGTCTCCAGACCGTTCTCGACCAGGGTTCGGACCGCCGGCAGCCACTTGTCCTGGAAGCCGTAGCGGGCGAGCGCGTTCTCGCAGGTCCGCTCCAGGCTTCCGGCGTCCGGGTCGCCGAGCCGCCGCTCGAAGATCTCGTGCAGGCACCGGCCGGAGCGGCCGCCGCTGGGGAAGGTGAAGACGGTAGGGCCGTCTTCTTCCCGTTCCAGCGCGTTGGCGGGCGCCGTCTGTTCGACGACGGCTTCTCCGTCGGAGAGGTCGATGTCGTCGCGGTCGCGCACGAGCAAGCCGGCGCCCGCGCCGGCCCCGGCCGACAGGGCGGAGTAGCTCGTCCGCTGCCGGATCCGTTCGAGCTTGCGTTCGAGCTTGCGGGCCTCGAGAGACCCGGCCGCCTCCGCGCCTGCCGCTTCGGTGTCGGCTTCGGCCGCCTCAGTGTCGGCGTCGGCATCCGCCGCCTCGTCGATCATCCGCAGCGAGACGGCGCCGCGGGCACGGTGCGCGAGTGCCTCGACCTCCGCCAGCCACTCGCCCTGCCCCAGTGCCTTGACTCGGGCGACGTTCTCCTTCAAGGCTCCGGCGTCGTCGTCGTGGATCGCCGTTCCGCGGCCGTGAAGGAGCCAGGCCAACGGCGCGTGTTCGGCTCCGGCTTCGGGCGACCAGGTCACCACGCAGCGGTGCTCCGCCCGCGTCAGCGCCACGTAGAGGAGCCGCAGCTCGTCGGCGTGCTCTTCGACGTGCTCGCGATCGTAGGCGTCGTCCGATGGGTCGAGATCGAGCACTGGCGTCCCGTGTTCGGGGTCGTAGTAGTCGGCCGTCGGCTTTCTGTTCCCGCCCGTCGCCTGCGCGCGGCCGTCCCAGGCGAAGGGGTAGAAGACGATCGGGAACTCCAGGCCTTTGGCCCGGTGGGCGGTGACGATCTTCACCAGGTTCTCGTCGCTCTCGAGGCGAAGCTGGGCCGTTTCGTCGTTGGTCTGCGCGTCCCCCCTGGCTTGCCGAAACCAGTCGAGGAGGCCCTGACGCGAGGGCCGCCGCCGGCTCTCGACTTCGTGGAGCAGATCGGTGAGGTGCAGGTAGTTCGTCAGCCGCCGGGGGCCGTTCGGGTAGGCGAGCAGGTTCGCCGAGCAGTCGGCGGCGTCGCTGGCGAACAGGATGCCCCGCATCAGCGCGGCGATACCGTGCTCCTGCCAGACGTCGGCCCACTCGCGCGCGAAACCTCGCCAGTGGCTCCAGGCGTCGTCGTCGTCGCGCAGCGCGGCGAGGTCCTCCAGGTCTAGTCCGAACAGGTCGGCGGCGAGCGCTCCGCGGAGCAGTTGCGTGGCGTTGTACTCCGATTCGTCCAGGCACAGGGCGTGGAGAAGGCGATGGAGGCCGCCCGCCTCGTCGGACTGAAAGATGTTGTCGTCGCCGATCTCGACGCTGTCGATCCCGAGTTCGTGCAGAGCTGCCGCTACTGCCTTGCCCTGGGCGCCCTTGCGCACGAGCACGGCGATGTCGCGGGCGGCCAGGGCCCTGGGCCGGTCGCCGCCTGCCAGTTTCGCCCTGCCGTCCTTGCCCGCCGCTATCAGGCGCGCGATGTCCCGGGCGGCCTGTTTCGCGGCCAGGGCGGTCAGCTCCGGCTTGGTCCGCGGCTTCCCGTCCGCCTTCGGGATCAGGACGAACTGGAACGGGGCCTGATCGTCGTCCTCGTCCTGGATCACGAGCTCCCCGGGTTTCCGGTCGGCCGGCGCCGCCCGCGAGAACCCGAAGTCGGAGAGGACGAACGGCCGTTCCCGCGAGAAGAGCTCGTTGACGGCGCAAATGAGTCCGGGCGTCGAACGGTAGTTCTGTTTCAGTTCCAGCGCTTCGTCCGAAGAGCCCAGGCGCTTGTGAGCCTCCAGATAGGCGAACACGTCCGCGCCCCGGAAGCGGTAGATCGACTGCTTCGGGTCGCCGACGACGAAGAGTCGCCCGCCGGCCACGCCGGCGCCGCCCGGGTAGATCGTCTCGAAGATCCGGGCCTGCAGCCGGTCGGTGTCCTGGAACTCGTCGATCAGGGCGATTGGGTACCGGGAGCGGATTCGACGCGCGAGCTCGGTTCCGCCGGACCCGTCGAGCGCGCGGTGGAGTTCGACCAGCAGGGCGTCGAAGCTCAGGCTGCGGTCGACTCGGGTGGCGTGTCGCAGGGACCGGCCGGCGTCCTCGAGGAGGCTGAGGCGCTGGCTTGCGAGCCACAGATCGCCATAGGCCGCTCCGGCTTCCGCGATGTCGTCGAAGTGGTGGAACAGCGGGGCGGCAGGCGGCGGGTTCTTCTTGTAGAACCCCGCCTTCAGCGCCTTGGCGCCGAAAGCGCCGGCGCAGTCCGGGGCGAGTTTCTCCGGGGCGCCGGTCTCGAACGCCTCGAAGACCATCCGGCCGCGCACGCGTACCCGTGTCTTCTTCCGTGCTGCCGCGGTCCATCGCGCCGGGTCGGCGACTTCCTGGAAGGCGGCTCTCTGCCCCGGGTCGGACCATTCGGTCTGTGCCGCGCGGACCGCTGCCAGCCACGCGCTCCGCTTCGACTCGAGCGCGCTCGGCAGCGCCTCCGGCGAGCGGACCCCCCGGGTTTCCTGGACCTGGGCGTGATGGCGGGTGACCCAGGTCGTCGTGTCTTCGTCCAGCACGAACTTCTGCGACTGCGCGTGCTCCAGCAGCGACACGGGTTGCCCGACCATCCGGCGTCGCCAGAAGTCGCGCGCGGCGTCGCCGACGGCCAGCGCGTTGTCTCCGCTCACTTCGAACGTGAACGGAGTGCCGGCATGAAGGGCGAACTCGACGAGCGTCCGCTGGCAGAAGCCGTGGATCGTCGTGATGTTCGCCCGGTCGATGTCGCGGACGGCGCGGGTGAGGCGTCTCAGGGCGTCCGCGTCCTCGATCCCGCGCCGCCGCCAGCGCCGCCCCAGCCTGCCGGCCTGGGAACCGGGTTCCACGTTGGCGCCGGAGGCGGCTCGCCGGGCCGCCTGGAGGAGTCGCCGCACCCGGGTGCGCAGTTCGCCCGCGGCGGAGATCGTGAAGGTGACGATCAGGAGTTGGTCGATGTCGAATCGCTCTTCGACGATCAGGCGGGCGACCAGGGTGGTCAGAGCGTAGGTCTTGCCCGTCCCGGCGCTCGCCTCGATCAGAAGGTCGGCGTCGAGCGGTCGGTCGAAGGCGTCGGCACGCTCGGTGGCCGCGGTCATGCGCTCGCCTCCCGCAACGGACGGAGCAGTCGTTCGGCCAGGCGCTCGAAGTCGTCGCCGCTCGGGTCGTCGCCGAAGATCAGGCGGTGGCGGGGGTCGTTGCCTTCGAACCATGGCTGCTTCGACCATTCGTCCTGGACCTTGCGGCTCCAGGCGCGCTTCTCCGTCCAGACCCAGGACGTCGAGGCGAAGAACGGCAGCGGCCTGCGCTGGCTCTCGCGCCAGACCTCGACCCAGTCGCCGAGCAGCGACCGCGCTTCATCCCGCTCGGGCCCACGGAGCGCGACGTGTTCGACCTGGTCCTTGCTGCCGAGGAGGTGGGCCGTCGCCGGCTGCTGCCGGCCGGCGACGAGCGCCAGGAGCCGCAGCCAGACGCCGATGCGGTCCTTCGGACGGAGGCTCCCGATGCGCCAGAAGAGCAGTTGGTTCGTTCCCTCGTCGAACTGCCCGACCGCACCGACCAGGCGCACGTTCCCGAACTCGACCTCGACTCGGTGTCGGGGCGCCTCGCGGTGCCGCTGGAACGGTTGGAGTTTCTCCATCAGCGCCGCGACCTGGGCCGCGGACTGCCGGTGCTGCACCAGGCCGAGGTTGCGCGGCGGCAGCAGGCCCCGGGCCGCGGCCAGCTCGATGGTCCGCTCGTCGCCCTGCTCGCCGATTCCCGCCAGGTCGCTCTTCAGTTGCCAGGATTCCAGGGCGTTCAGATCGAGCGGCTCGTCGGCCGCAACGTCGTCTTCGCGGACGTCGAGGAGGATGTCCAGCCGCTTGCGGAGAAAGTCCTGAGAAGGGCTGGCGGCGAAGCGAACGAGATCCTCCAGTTCGAGTTCCACGGTCTCCTCGCGAGGCTCCGCGGCGAGTTCGCCCGCGAAGCGGTCGGGCTCGTCTCCGCTCGCGCGAAGCGCCTCGGCTGCGTTCCGCATCGACTCCGAGTAGCTGAACAGCGCGGTTTCGCCCGGCTCGAAGTACTTCGGGCTGAACGGCTGCAACGGGTGTCTGGTGGCCCAGCGATCACGCTCTTCGTCGTCGTTCTTCCCGCCGGGGTCCGGGAAGATCTGTTCCAGGTACTCGGCCAGCTCGCTTGCCACCGCGGATGGCGGGATCGGCTTGTCCTCCTGGAGGTCGCGCCCGGTGTACGTCAGCACGAAGTGGCGCCGTGCGGCGAGCAGGGCTTCGAGGAAGGCGAGGCGGTCCTCGTTGCGGCGGTCGCGGTCGCCGGGCTGTCGCGCCTCGCCTTCGAAGAGGTCGGCCTGGAAGTCGAACTGCGGGGGCCGCGGCCGGCGCGGGAAGGCGCCATCGTTCATACCGACGGCGCAGATCACCCTGGCCGGGAAGACCTGGCCCGACGCAAGGTCCGCGACCGCGATGCCGTCGTCCAGTCGCGGCGCCGAACGGGCGGCCTTCTCGGCCATGTCGTTCAGCACGTCGCGCAGGACGGGAAACGGGATGGCGCCGGCGGCGCCGGCGCGCTTGCACTCTTCATCGAACTCGGAGAGCAGCCGGGAGACCGTGTTCACTTCGCGGACCGCTTCGGGCCCGGCGCGATGGTCGCTGGTGAAGAAAGCGTCCAGGACTTCGGCCTGAAGGCGCTCCATCCACGCGGTGGCGTCGTGTTCGGCGTCTGTCCAATCGTTCAGCGCGAAGGCGAGGTCGCAGTAGCGGCGAAAGCGGCCGAGCAGTTCGTAGTCGGCGGCGCCGGTGTGCTGGCCCCAGTGGTCGAGCGCGCTGGGCGCGATGCCGTCGACGAGCGTCTCGCCCTCCTGCATCGCGTAGCCGAGCAGGAGCCGGTCCAGGCCACGGCGCCAGTTGTGGTTCGGGGAAGCCGGTACGTCGAGCTCGGTACGGTGTTCGCCGTCCCTTCCCCAGCGGATTCTGGCCATGGCGACCGCACCCCGGATCGTCGCGAGACCGGTGTCAGTGATGCCGAACTGCAAACGCACGGATTCGGCGAGCAGCGGCGCCAGCACATCGTTCGCCGCGTACCGGGAGCCCGGAAGCTCGAGGAGGTCTAGAAAGGCGGCCAGCGCGGCGCCTTCCTTCAGTCGTCGCCTGCCGATGCTGACACCGACCCGGCCGGCGGACCCGAACACCGCCTCGACCAGGGGCGCGTACGTGTCGAGATCGGGCGTGAGGACCAGCACATCGGCCGGCTGGATGTCGGAGTACGTGTCGAAGAGGCCCAGCAGGCGATCGTGCAGGACCTCTACCTCGCGGGTCGGCGAGTGACAGACGTGGATCTGGATCGAGTCGTCCGATCCGGTCCTCGCGCCCGTGGCCACCGGCGCCTCTGGATCGTCTTCGAGAATGCGCCGCTGGACCGAGGCCAGGCAGGTCGGGCGAGCGGCGACATCGGCAAGGTCTTCCGCGGTGCCGCCCGCACGCCCGGTCCCGGCGTCGGCCGGCATGTCGCCGGAGCGCGGATGATCCACGACGACGACCCTGTCCGGTTCGGAACCGATGAGAGCGCGCAGGTCCCGGGCCGAACGGCCCCAGGCGTCGAGCAGTTCGTTGGACTCGACCTCCCCGGCACCCGCCGGCCTGCTCCAGAAGTCGTGGCTGGGGCTGAGCAGGTAGAGGTGGACGTCCATGACTCGCGCGGCGAGCCTGAGCACTTCGACGTAGGTGGGCGACAGTGCGGCGGGGTGAAAGAAGCTCACGCGCTGTCTCGTCCCGGCCGCACGCGGCCGTTGCTCCAGCCGGTCCCGATAGCGGTCGATGGCGTCGACCCAGTGTTCGGCGCCGGGCGCTGCCGGTGCGAGTTCCCGCCACAGCCGTGCGTGCCAGCCACTTCCCTGGCCTTGCTGCCACGCCCTGATGGCGTCGGGCCGGTAGACCCGGCAGCGGTCGTAGGCGACGGCGAGTTGATCGGCGAGTTCGAAACGCTTGCGAGAGTCGCCGTCCTCGAGGTAGCGCGCGATCTCGTCGTCGCCCGTCCAGTTCTTCAGGCGCTCGAAGATCCGCCAGCGCAGGTGAGGCGGCCCGTAGACCGACTCACCGGTCAGTTCGGCGACCTCTTCGCGCATCGCGGCCCAGGCGAACTGCGCCGGTTGCTCGACTCGCAGATGTGCGGCCACCCCGAGATGGGAGGCGAGTTGCAACCGCAGCCACTGGCCGAGCAGTGCATCGGGCACGACGATCCGTTCCGGCTCCAGCGGTTCCGCGGGATGCCGGCTCATCTCCTCGGCGAGCCGCCTCGCCAGCGTCTCCAGCCGGTGCGAGGCGTGGACGCGGAACGCGGCGTCCGGCTGGTCCATCAGCAGCGAGAGTTGCTTGCCCGTCGCGTTCGGCATTCGCGTGATTGTAGGCCGCATCGCGAGGCTGCTAGGGTCCGGCTTCGCAGCCCGATTCTTCAAACGTGATGAGGATCACCAAGCCGAGAGTCTGAGCACCACACCAGGACGCAGGCAGATCGAGGGAAGGGGAGTGAGAATCTCCCACCGCCCCGCGACTGTGATCCGGACGAAGCCGGCGATTGACCACTGTTCCGCACAGGAATGGGAAGGGCCGGTCAGTAGGACGAAGGTAAGTCAGGAAACCTGACTGCCTGCCGAGGCAATCGATGCTCCACCGGCCCGGAAGGCCGCCCGGAGCAGGAATCCCGAGAGGGGGAGGAGAGCCCGAATGAACAGTCGAACAGAAACCGAATCGGTGCGCAGGCGCCTGGGCGTCGTGCTGGCCGTGCTGATGCTGGCGCCGACGATCACGTTTGGCGAGGAAGAAGCCGAGACCGAAGAAGGAACCCCGATCGTCGCGGAGGAGATCGTCGTCAGCGCGAACCGCTACGAGGCGCCTCGCTCCGAGGTCGGCAGCGCGGTCACGGTGATCGACGCCGGGGAGATCGAGCAGAGAAACCAGGTGGCGGTCCTCGATCTGCTCCGAACCGTGCCGGGCGTCGAGGTCACCCAGACCGGAGGCCCGGGGAAGGTTGCGACCGTGAGGGTGCGTGGCGGCACCGGCGGCCAGGCGGCCGTTCTGGTCGACGGTGTTCGGGTCAACTCGGTCACCGGTGGCAGCTACGACTTCTCGAACATGCTGGCCGCCAACATCGAGCGAATCGAGGTCCTTCGCGGGCCGCAGGCGACGTACGGCTCCGAGGCGATGACCGGCGTGATCAGCATCACGACCAGGCGGGGCGAACCCGGCTGGCGGTTGAACGCGACGGCCGAGGCGGGCAGCAACGAGCACCAGCGCTTCGACTTCGGCCTCCTTGGGGCCACCGACGTGTGGGACTACAGCGTCTCCGGGACCGACCTGAGCACCGACGCGGTTTCCCACCGCTACATCGAAGGCCAGCCCCTGGAGGACGATCCCTTCGAGAACCAGACCTTGAGCGCCCGGTTGGGCGCTACCTTCCTCGAGGATGGCCGAGTCGACCTGCGGGCCCGCTCCGCGAGCGGCGATACCGCGCTCGACGGCTTCGGTCCCGAGGATCTGAATGCGATGGCCGCGAAAGACGACGAGACCCTCGCGCTCACGGTCGAGAAGGCTCTTGGTTCCTTCTGGCGCCAGACCGCGCGAATCGGTCGCACCGAAGGACTCCTGGTCGGCACCGATCCGGACACGTTCTGGAACAACTACACGGTCGACTCGCAGATCCAGCAGATAGACCTTCAGTCGGACGTGATGCTGGGCGCCGACAACGTCCTCAACCTGGGCTACTCGACCGAAACGCGCAAGGGAGTGAGCGCCGGCAACTTCGACGAGGAAGCCGACCTCGACTCCTGGTTCGTGCAGGACCAGTGGTCCATCACGGACAACACGCACGTCACGGCCGCCGTGCGCGGCGACGAGCACTCGGCGTTCGGGTCGGAGACCAGCCACCGAGTCACCTTTGCGAGTTCGTGGGCCGAGGGACAGGGCCGTGTCCACGGCAGCTACGGCACGGCCTTCCGGGCGCCTACTTTCAACGAACTCTACTATCCGTTCTCGGGCGACCCGAATCTGCTGCCCGAGACCACGGAGGGCTTCGACATCGGCGTCGAGCAGCGCTTTGGCGAGTCGGGCGTCAGCGCCGATCTCACGTGGTTCGACATGGAGTTCGATCAACTGATCCAGTTCTACTTCCCGACGTTCTCCTTCCGCAACGTGGCGAATGCGAGTTCGAGCGGCGCCGAGTTCACGCTGCGCTACCGCCCGAATGTCGACTACAGCCTGGAGTTGTCTCACACCTACAACGAGACGGAAGACGAGTCGACGGGCGATCCGCTGGCCCGGCGGCCTAAGAACCGCACGACCCTGGTGGCGCAGTTGCGGCCGACGGAACGGTTCTCGGCGGCGGTGATGGCCGCGGTGGTGTCGGACCGTGTCAACTCGGACGGCGCCGTCATGGACGACTACACCAAGGTCGACCTCAACCTCAGCTACACCCGGTCCCTCTGGCAGCCCTTCGTCCGCATCGAGAACGCTCTCGACGAGGACTACTTCGAGGTTCCCGGTTACGTCACGCCTGGTCGCACCTTCGTCGTCGGCTTGCGGCTGCTACGGCGCTAGCCGTCGGGCGGCAGGTACTCCCATGTGTCCAGTGCGAACCGGCACTCCCGCTGGACACGTTCGACCGTGCTTGCATCGATTGCGTAGCGGTTCTTCTGATAGCCGGCGATTCCGCTCAGGTAGCTCTCGATCCCGACCCGCGCCGCCTCCCAGCCCGGCAGGTCCAGCGTTGCGTAGACGGCCTCGAGCTCCGACAGCGGATTCCGCTCGAGATCTTCGAAACGCAGCTCCGCAAGCTGTCCCTTCGGGATGGATGCACGGTCCTCGAGGTACTGATGCAGGGTCTCCCGCAGGAGGAAGAGCGCAAGGTCGTCCGGAGCCTCCTCGGTGATCGAGTGAAGCTGGTGCATCGGTATGACGGAACGGAACATGTGCGCCAGGGATTCGTAAACGACGTACGGATTGCGAACGATGTGAATGAACCGCGCGTCCGGGAAGAGGCGCAAGAGATGGGGTATCCGCCCCGTATTGGCCGGACTCTTGAGCACCAGCCGCCGGCCGCCGGCATCCAGCGTCGCCTTGCGCAGCACCTCCATGTAGACGCGCTCCCACTGCTTCATATCCCTGGCCGAAAGGCCTCGCATGAAGCAGTACCTGTTGAAGTACCACTCTCCCCGCTGGGGGAACGAGAGCGCATGGAGGGAAGAGAAAGGACTCGCATTGGCGACTGCCAGATCCTCCTCCACCGGCATGTCCATGGACACCTTCATGTTGTCCATCGGCCGGGTCGCCGGCGCGAGTCCGGCCATGAGGCGCTTCAACCGGCCACGGCCGGTGAGGAAGAAGGTCGGCACGGCGGCGTGGAAGGTCGAGATCCAGGCGTACTGGGGATCCTGCGACATCAGATTGAGCAGATGGGTCGTGCCGCTGCGGGCAACGCCGAGCACGAAGACGGGCGGTTTGTCGATCTCCACGCGGGCGACGGCCCCGCCCCAGCGCAGTCGTTCGAAGATCCGTAGAGGAGCAGCCAGCGTCGTCGGAATGAGGATCCGCGCCACCTTGCCCCAGTAGGCCGGCGGGGCGCCGCCGTTCTCCCAGAGGAGGCGCAGCCATGTGCCCGGAGGGGCCATCGTGCTCGAGTGCGGGAGGACCTTGTCTTTGCCGGGCACTGGAGTCTCCTCCTCAGGCGGTGAGGGAGGCGTCTCTTTCTCTTCTGCGCCGCGCGACGAACCTGAAGGAATCGGCCGGCCTGGGCGACAGACCGTAGGAGACCTTCAGCCTGTAGCCCGGGGGCCTCATCTCCAGGTCGGCCTCATGGAAGATCGTCGCAAGGGTCAGTGCGATCTGAATCTGGGCGAGGCCCTTTCCCAGGCAACTGTGCGCTCCCGCGCTGAACGGAACGTACACACCGGCTGCCCGATGCTCCGCCCGCTCCGGCGTGTACCGGTCGATGTCGAAACGCTGCGGATCGGGGAAGTGCTCCGGCAGATGGTGCGCTGCTCCGTAGGCGATCACGATGTCTGCGCCGGCCGGAATCGTGTGGCCGGCAAACACGAACGAGTTCGTTACACGGCGCAGCACCGCGGGCGTGATCGAGTACACCCGCATGGTCTCCATCGCGAAGCGGTTCGTGACGTCAAGTCGTGACAGTGGAGGCGCGGCTGCGGCTCCGCTGTCGAACAGGGCGTCCGCTTCGGCCCTCATCGCGTTCAGGAACCGGGGGCGCTTCAGCGCCTCGTAGAGGGCGAAGACCACTGTGTACGCCGCCGTGTGAAGCGCCGCGATGAGGATGGACCCGACGACGCCCGGCAGGTCCTCTTCGGGGAGCAGCCGAGGGTCTCTTCGGTGAAGATCGAGCAGATCGTCCACTACGTTCGATGGTCCGCCAGACGGCTTGTGTCGCTCGTGCACTGCCATGATCTCCTCGAAGAGCGCCCGATAGGACCTTCGAGCGCGAGACACCCGCGGGAGCTTCAGCCACCACCTTGGACGTCGTCGCGCCACCTCCACGTCCAGGATCGTCCCTAGAAGGCGGTCCAGGTCGTCGGAGCCGTCGACCATGTCGAGGTTGGCCAGCAGTGCGCCGGCCTGGCGAGTGATCATGCGCTGAAGCGCGGAGCGGGCGGCAACGGGACCGCCCTGGAGCCAGCCGGCGATTTCCGTTCGGGTGATGCGCATGAAGTCCGGCATGCGCTCCTGGAGGCACTGGGGCGAAAGGCCCGGGGCCATCGTCTTGCGCATGCGGACGTGTGGGGGGCCCTCCTGGGCGATGATCGTCTTGGAGGCCCCCATCTCCCAACTGAAACGCAGCCACTCGTTGCCGGTTCGCAAGTGGGCCTTGCCCTGGCGTTGCAGAAACTGAACGGCTTCCGGACCGGCCAGAACGAGCAGGCGCCGGTTCAGGGCGCGCACGCGAAAGACAGGGCCCAACTCTTTGTACTGTCTGGCGAAGAAGATGCTCAGATCCCCGGTCATGCTGAGGGCGCTGCCGAGGAGCGGCAGACCCTTCACTTCAGGTATCTCGCTTGGCGGCCGGGCCGCCTGCGGCGCCGGCTCGGCGAGACGGTTCTGGCGAATTACCGGGAGCAGGAAGCGGCCGATCAGGTCAAGCTTCCGGATCTGCTCGATCCGTGCCCGCAGCCGGCTCCTCTCCTGCGGCGTGAGGAGGCGACGCAGAACGCCGCTGGCGTCGCTCAGGCAGATGAGCACGACATCGCGCGGATCGGGTATCTCGTCGCTGAACAGCACCCGCATGATTCGCAGGCGCGCTTCCTCCATCTGGCGCCCGTCACGGGTCGGATAGCGCCTGGAACGCGAGACGGCGGACGAGAAGTACATGCCGCCGGCATCGGTTTCCAGGATTCCGTTCTCGACCAGGCGAGCAAGCGCACGCTCACGGATCTCGTTGCCCCGCTCCGCGGTGCGGGCGATCCAGTAGTCCGCGTTGCGATCGCCCGGGCCGGTCGCTACATCCGCCAGGGTCGGGTCGAGAAGCTCGTCGTCAAGAGGCGTCGAGTCCACCAGGACGAGTCTTTCGAGGTCCGTGTCGATCCGTCCCTCCAGTGCCAGATCCATCAACACGGCGCCGGCGACGACGATGTCCAGAAGGTGCTCCGAGTAGGACTTCGGCAGATCGCCGTGCTCTTCGTCGAGGATGAGCAGGAGAATCTCCTCGGCGAACCTGATCGTCATCCCCGGCTCCCTGATCGAACGCGGCGATACTCAGCGAGCGCCGCGAGCGGGAAGTACTGCGCGTAGCCGTGGTAGCGGAGATAGAAGACTCCCGGAAACCCGACACCGGTCCACCAGTGGTCGTACCAGGAACCGTCGATCCGCTGACGCTCCTGAAGAAAGGCGGCGGCACGGTCCAGCGCCGCGCGAGCCGCGCCGGGTTCGCGTGGTTCCGACCGCGCTCCGACGGTCGCGCTCAGGCCCAAGATCGCCCAGGCCGTCTGGGATGCCGTGCTGTTTCCGCGCCCCCTGGCGGTCGGATCCTCATAGGAACGGAGCGACTCGCCCCATCCCCCGTCTCCGTTCTGGACCCGGAGCAGCCAACTCCGGCCGCGCCTCAACGCCAGCTCCAAGGCTTCCGATCGGTCGTGGGGCGCCGCCAAGGCGAACTCACCGAGGGCCCGGAGCGAGAGCCCGGTCCCGTAGATGTGGTTGGCGCCCCAGCGCCCCGGCCAGCTTCCGTCCTCCTCCTGTTGCCGCAGCAGGTACTCGGCGGCCCGCCTGACCGACGCCTCGTCCGGATCGAGCCCCGCAGCAAGCAGGGCGCGGATCGCCCGGGAGGTGATGTCAGGCGTGCTCGGGTCGATCATCGCGTTGTGATCGGCGAAGGGAATGAAGGTGAGGACCTCCTTGTCGCAGCGCCGGTCGAAGGCGGCCCAACCGCCATCGGGGTTCTGCATACCCAGAAGCCAGGACCGTCCCCGGGCCAGTACATCTTGCCGCCGCGCCTCCAGCGCGCCATTGCCCCGGACCCGGGCCAGGACCAGCAGTGCCTCCGCCGTGTCGTCGCAATCGGGGTAGTAGTCGTTCCGGTACTCGAAGCTCCAACCGCCGGGTGCCTCCTGGAGACTTCCGTGGCTCCAATCGCCCGCGACCGAGACCTCCCGGTCCAGCAGCCACTCCAATGCTCCCTGGATCAGGGCCTTCCCGTCGTTAACGCCGGCATCGAGTAACGCGTTCACCGTCAGGGTCGTGTCCCAGACCGGCGACAGACACGGCTGGAGGCGGATCTCCCCGTCCTCCTCGATCTCGAACCGTTCGAGTTCCCTCAGTTGAGCTTGAACCAGGGGATGTCTCACGTCGTATCCCAGGCACCGCAAGGCGATGACGGCGTTGACGATCGCCCCGAAGATCGCGGCTAGACCGTCAGCGCATTCGATGCGCTCGGTCAACCACCTTTCGGCCTTCAGCAGGGCACGGCGCCGCCACCAGGGAAGAGGGCCGATCCACTCGACCACCTTGAGCAGCGCGCTGAGCGCGGTGAACCCCTGCGCCCAGAACAGCTTGATCAGCGGAGGCCGAACAGGAGCGGGGACGAACTCCGTCTCGAGCTCATCCAGCGTGACGTCGAGCGGTACGTTTGGCCTGTGGGCCCAGATCACCGACAGCGGCACGACCATCGCCCGCGTCCACGAAGACATGTCGTAGATGTTGAAGCAGAACCACCGCGGCAGGAGGATCATCTCCGGGGGCACCGCCGGCGCCTGCCGCCAGCGCCACAGGCCGAAGATCGCCAGGTACAACTTCGTGTACGAGTTGCAGGCACGCAGCCCTCCCGCGCCAAGGATCGCGCGGCGTGCCGCGGCCATATGCGGCGAACGCGGGTCGTCGCCGGCGAGCTTCAGGCACAGGTAGGCCTTGACCGACACGCTTGGATCGACCCGTCCGCCTGGATACGTCGTCCAACCGCCGGTCGGCATCTGCTGGCTGCGCAGGCGCCGGCAGCAGGCGGCGATTCTCGGATCGTCGACGCGGCCGAGGAAGTAGAGCAGCAGAACGTATTCCGATTCGAGGATCGTGTCGCCCTCGAGCTCAAAGCGCCAGTGACCATCCTCCTTGCGACTGCTCAGGAGGTTGCGAACGGCGGCCTCGATCGCCTGGCTGAGGTTTCGGGCCGGTGCTGTCTTCGGACGTTCCTTGAGAACTGCTGCGGGGCCGATCACCGGGCACCTCGGCGAGGAGTTGCGGCACTACGTTGAGCGGGGCGACTCAATTGAACTCTGTCCGTTGAAGCTGTCCGACCGAACGGGGAGCCTATAGGAGGCTGTGTGAGATTTTGGCGAATTTGTCGTCTCTTCGAGCGATGTTTTCGTGGCTTGTCCCGGCGGATCGACACAGGTGGCCGACTCCGGATCGCGCGGCGGAAATGCGCGAGGCGATGCCTCGCTCCTTGAGTTCCGAACGGGCTATCGTCGGCATCCGATGGTCAACGTGCTGAGGACGATCTACCGCCGGTTGCACGCGGCCCTGTTCGCCGCCCTGCGGCGGTTGGGGTGGAACGTGGCGCGGACGGCCGACTTCTACTCGCCGTTGCCGGTGCTGTCAGAGGTGGCGGAGTCCCGGGAGTCGTGGGACCGACCGAGCGAGCTGGTAGGCGTCGACTACGACCTGGAGGCGATGAAGTCTCTGCTCGCAGCCCTGGTCGAGACCCATGGCGGAGAGTTCGAGGAACTGCCGCCGCACAGTGAGATCAGGGCATTGGGCTACGGCCCGGGATTCCCGGTCATCGACGCGCTGACGACGTACCTCATGGTGCGGGACCTGCGGCCGGCGCGCTATGTCGAGATCGGGTCCGGCCTCTCGACCTACTACGCGTGGCTGGCCGGGGCGGCGAACGGGCGTGACGGACGTGCCTGCGAGATGACCTGTATCGATCCGTTCCCGACCGGCCGGCTGAGCGAACTGGAGGGGCCGGCCGTGAACGCGGTCGTCTCAAAGGTCGAGGCCACGGACCTCGAACTCTTCGACACTTTGGACGCGGGCGACGTGCTGTTCATCGACTCGACCCACGTGCTGAAGCTCGGTGGGGATGTGGCGTTTCTCTTCCTCGAGGTGCTGCCGCGGCTGCGGCCCGGCGTCGTGGTCCACATCCATGACATCCACTTCCCCTACAACACTCCCTACCCGGCCGAGCAGTACATCTTTCTCGCCAAGTGGCCGCTCTACCGCACGGAGGCGATGGTCCTGCAGGCCTTCCTGAGCTTCAACCGGGAGTTCGAGGTGGTGCTCTCCGCGCCGATGATTCGTCACTTCGACGAGCCCTACCTGGAGCGAACGATTCCCGGCTACCGCCCGGTCGAAGTGGACGACTACGACACCCACTTTGGCTCGATCTGGTTGCGCCGGCGGTTGCCTGCCGGCTGAGCTGGTAGTGCCGCCCAGTGGGCGGCGAGTCCCATGCGAGTCAGCGCTGCGAAGACGCGGCGTTGACTCCTAGCCGGTCGGCAGGGGCTCGATGGCGAGGCCGGCGAGTGCCGGGCGAAGGCGCTCCAGTCGCTCGTTGTCGATGTACACGATGAGCCGGTACGGCGCGCAGGGCGGCTGCTGGCTGACGAACCAGGCGGAGTAGTCGCGGGCGAAGCGGCCGTCGGTGCCGCGGTCGATCTTCCCGGGGGTCACCACCGAGCCCTCGTGGAGCACGAGGACCGCGAGGCGGACCTGGTGGAGATGGTCGTAGTCGGTTTTACCCCAGTTCAGGTGGTACTCGCCGTGGCGAGCGTGATGAGTGGAGGTCAGGCCGAGAGGATCGTGGATCGTCGTTTCGTCGAGGATCCAGCCGAAGAGCCCGATCGCTTCGGCGGCGGCGACGTCGCCGGGCGCAAGGTGGGGCTTCAGGCGGGTCGCCATGAACTGGTAGCAGCTCGTGATCGGATGGAAGGTGAAGCGCGGGCCGGGTGTGGTCTGCCAGGGACTGCGGCTGAGCATGAAGACGGCGCTCACGGACAGCACGGCGAGCACCCAGGCTGAGCGCCGTCTGGCGGGGCCCGGCATGTCCCAGTCCTCGAACGCACTTGAGAGGCAGAGGGCCAGCGGAGCCGCCAGCACCGGTGCGAACACGGTCAACAGCCGGTAGTGAGGCATCCAGTCGCCGCCGTTGACGAGGACGGCCGGCAACTCGGACACCACCACGAGCAGGCAGAACCACAGGGCCCGGTTCGCGGGCCTTCGGACCAGTGCGATTGCGGCGCCGAGGATCAGGGGCGCGTGAGCGATCTCGAAGCGGACGGTATAGGACAGGCCCGACACCAGATTGGCCAGCAGCGTCTCGGTTCCGGCCGAGACGGCGGACTTGGCGGCCACCGAGTTGGGCAGGAGGGCGCCGTAGTAGCCGAGCCGCCAGATCGTGACGGCCCCGACGACCGCGAGAGCCGCAACCGAAAGGGTGACGGCTCGGGTACGCGCTTCCGTCCTCTCGGCGGATTCGGACGTTCCCAGCAACTGATAGCCGGCGACGATCGGCAGGACGACCAGGCTCTCCGGCCGGGTCATGAAGAGCAGCCCCAGAAGGACGCCGATCAGCCGCGTGTCCGCTTCCTCGATGGTCTTGCGCGCGACGAGGATGACCAGGAAGGCGAACAGGCCGCCCTCCAGGCCGTTGCCGGCAACCAGCCAGAAGCGGCCATGGACCGCCACCAGCGCGACCGCGGCGAGGCAGGCGCCGACTGAGGCGCCAAGGCTGCGGCCGAGGAGATACGACTCGCGCAGCGCCAGCAGCGCGAAAGCCACGCCCAGCACGAACGCCGCCGGCTCAACCGGCAGACGAATCGTCTCGACTGCCGCGAGCAGCAGGGTCCACGACAGGCTGGTCGCCCCCTCCACGCGCTCGCCGAGGTTGAAGACCAGACCGTTGCCGTCGGCAAGGTGGCGGGCGTAGCGGAAGGTGATGAAGGCGTCGTCGATCGTGCGGATCGGGAGGAACAGGAGGGTTAGCAGCGGCAGGGCTGCCGCCGAGGCGCCGAGGAGTCTGAGCGTTCGGCGATCCGTCACGAGGTCGTCCCGATGTCCGCGTCGCCCGCTGTCTCGGCGCCGGTCGTGGCGGTGCGGAAGAACCGCCGGTAATCGGGGAGGAAGCGAAGCGTCAGGAGGCCGCCGGCGAGTGCCGCCGCCGCGATGCTGGCGATCAGCCGGGCCCAACTGCCTGTCGGCAGCAAGACCGCGACGGCAATGAAGAACGGTAGGGGCAGCAGGTAGACCTGGGCAAGACTGGCGACCAGCCGGCGTCGTCGGCCCGCGAAGATGCCGAGCACCTTGAGGAACATCAACAAACTGCCGATGCGCAGGAAGTTCGCCCAGGCCATGCCAATGGGGCCCCAGAGGTAGGTGAAGAGGAAGCCGAAGCCGATGAGAGCCAGCATGTTCAGCACTACCGTGGTCACCCACAGGCGGTCCCGGTTCTGCACCTTCAGCGCTTCGCCGCCCGTTGTCGTGAAGACATCGACCAGGGGTACCAGACAGAGAACGCGAAGTAGCGGCACCGTGTCGTCCCACCCGGGCCCGAGAACCACCTGGACTGCCTTCTCGGCGTTGAAGAACAGGAAGTAGGCCGAGACGACGATTCCGGCGAGGAAGACCAGCGTGCCGAGCCGCAGGGTCTCCGCGAACTCTGCAGCCTTCTCGCGGAACTCGACCAGGGCTGGCAACAGCGGCCTTGGGGTCACGGTCAGGGCGACCAGGAAGGCGAAGTAGTAGGCCTGACCGTAGTAGCCGACGAAGGTGGTGGTCGAGAAGATCTCGATGATGTAGATGTCGATGCGGTTGAAGACCTGGGCCGCGGCCCAGACGACGAACAGGTAGCGGCTGGCGCGGAGCAGGCCTCGGAGTCGCTGCCAGTCGACGTCTAGCTTGACCCGGCCTCGCGCTCGCCACAGCAGCAGAACGGCGAAGAGTGCCGATGCCAGCAACTCGCCGCCCACGAAAGACCAGACTCCGGCGCCGAGGTGGGCCAGGCCGACCGCGATCAGGCCGTACACGAGGCTGCGCAGGATTTCGAAGCCGGCGATTTCGCGGATTCGGAGCCGCCGTTCGAAGAAGGTCCGGTAGACCATGATCGCGGCATCGATGACGATCCACACGGCCAGACCGCGCAGGACATTCGGCAGGTCCGGATTGAGGTAGGAGAAGACGCCGGCGAATGCGACCAGGGCCAGGGACATGGCGGCGCCTACACTCAGGCTCCAGGCGAGCACTGTGCCGTAGGACTCGCGCGGATCGCGCATGAGGTGGTGGGTCAGGCCGAGGTCGCGGATTGCGGAGGCCATCACCACGAACTGCAGCGCGAGGTCGAAGAGCCCGTGAAACTCCGGGAGAATCAGCCGGGCCAGGATGGCGCGTGCGGCGAACGCAAGTAGCAAGCGCAGCAGCATCGAGCCATAGGCGCTGACCGAGGAGTGCAGCAGCCGCTGCTTCGCCCCCGGCTCCGCCTGAGCCGAGTCTTGATGCGGGTTCGATTCCACCTAGAACGCGATCGTACGGTAGCTCAGGCAGCCCCAGAGCCGCCCCAACCTCCAGCCGGCGAGCCAGATCCACCGGCCCCGGGCCGATCTCGATAGGAGTTGTGGACTCCGAAGCAGCAGCGACCCGAGTCGCAGCAGGCCTGGCAACGCCTGCAGCCGCGGCATGCCGCGCGGTCGGTACCGCGTGTAGATGTACACGTTGTACTGCCCGTACCGGACCGCCTGGCGGAAAGCGCCCCGAAGGGTCGCCGGGAACCGCACGTGGACGACCGCCTCGGGAGCGAAGACGAGGCGGTGGCCTGCGAGCTGGAGGCGCCAGCACAGATCGGTGTCCTCCAGGGCAACGTACTCCTCGTCGAAACCGCCGAGGGCCTCGAAGACGTGGCGCCGGATGCCGAAGCCGGAGCCGCCCGCGTGGTCGAGGAAGGGCGGGTTGGTGTAGCTGCACAGCCCGTGCTGCTGCGCGGCGTCGCCGTGCAACCGTCGCGCCTGTTCGCCGTTCAGACGCTCGATCTCGTGGCGGCTCGCCGCGGCCTCGTGGCGCTCCAGCTCAGGCAGGAGGCCGTCGATCCAGCCTTCGGCGACTACGTCGTCCGCGTCGCAGAACAGGAGGACGTCGCCCGTTGCCGCCGCCGCGGCGACGTTCCTGGCGTGCGCCGGCCCCTTGCGGTCGGCGGCGGGTATGACGCGCAGGCCGGGCAGCCGGTCGCGCCAGGACGCAGCGAGCTCGGAGGACCCGTCGGTCGACCCGTTGTCCGCGACCAGCACCTCGATCTCGCCCCGCCAGGTCTGCCGGCGGAGCGCTTCGAGCTGCGCGTCCAGGGTCTCGGCGGCGTTCAGGCAGGGGATGATGACGCTGACGCGCTCGATCGTGAACGGCCGCGGCCCTGCCTCGTCCTCCGTCACTCCAGGTAGCCCATCGCCTCGAGCGCCTTGCGCGCGGCCTCGGTGTGCGGCGTGACGTTCTGCGGCGAATCGCGGATCCATCTGCTCAGGCGTCGACCGAGCCGGTCCATGACATCCGGAAACTCGGAGGCCACGTCCTTGAGTTGCAGCGGGTCGGACGGCAGGTGGTAGAGCTCGATCGTCGGCTTCTCATGGTCCCGGTTCGGCGGACGCAGGACGAGTTGCCACTCACCGTCCTGGATGCTCCGCAGGTGACGCTGGTAGGCCCCGGCATCGGCGTAGGCGATCGGATCCGAATCGGCGCCGGTCTCGGCTTCGTCGGCCTGGAGCTGTCCCCGCAGCAGAGGTGCCCAGCTGCGGCCCTCGAAGCCCTCGGGCATCGGTTCTCCCAGCAGCTCGACCAGAGTGGGGAAGAGGCCGATCAACTCGACCGGCTGCTCGACGCGTGCGCCCGTGTCGACCCAGGGCTCGCCGACGAGGACCAGCGGCACGTGGACGCTGCTGTTGTAGGGCACCGGACCGTGTTCGAAGGGGACGCCGTGCTCGTTCAACTCTTCTCCGTGGTCGGAGGTCAGCACGAACAGGCTCCCGTCCCCCATGCCGAGGGCGTCGATCTCGTCCAGCATGGCGCCGATCGCCCGGTCGGTCACCCACACATTCGCGTCGTACTGGGCGACGTAGTAGCGGAGTTCCCGCTGGTCGCCGAGCGCGCGGCCCTCGGCGCCGGTGAGATCGACGATCTGGTCGCTCGTGTAGTGCTCGTCGTCGATGAACGGGTTCTCGGTTCCGGGCTGGAGCAGGTAGGGGGCGTGCGGGTCGGTGTAGTGCAGCCAGACGAACAGCTGCTCCTCGGAGGCCAGTGAGGCGAGCAGGGGATGGGCCAGTTCATTCACGCGGTCGGCCCACACGTGCCGCCGGAACGCCATCGGCCGCTGCTCGACCGGGAGTTCGTCGACGGCGTCGAGGGTCGCCTGGTCGACCCAGGTCTGCTCGTAGTGGTCGAAGCCGCGGCCCCAACCGAGCTCCCGGCTCAGCACCGGGTTGGAGATCACCGCCGCCGTCGTGAAGCCGCGTTCCTGGAACCAGGCCGGCAGCGCGACGTAGTCGTCGGGGATCGTCTGCGCGGCCGTGTTGATCAGTCCGGTCGTGTGCGGGTAGAGGCTAGTGAACATCGAGGCGAAGGACGGTCCGGTCTTCGGCCACTGGACGATTGCCCGCTCGAAGACGACTCCCCGCTCGACCCATTCGTCGAGCCGCGGACTCGTGTTCCGGGGATAGCCATGCCAGCCCAGGTGATCGGCGCGCAGCGTGTCGACCGTGATCAGGAAGACGCGTCGCGGTGCCTCGGCCGCCGGCTCGAGCGCCGACTCAGGATCGGCGCCGCAGGCCAGGGCGAGCGCTGCAAGCGGAAGGAGGGCCAGCGCTTGCAGGCGGCAACATCGCATGGCTTCCTGCCGGAGACTAGCAGTCGGGGGAGGGGCGGCCCAGCGAGTGTAGTGCATCAGCCCAAAGTGTGAGCCGAGCCGCTTGGACTACGGCGTTCTAACTCTCTTCGTCGTCGGTCTTGAGTTCGAGTTGGGGCAGTACCTGTTGAAGGTACGGCAGAAGTTCCTTCTGGAGAACGTCGACCAGATGCTCGGCCCGGTCTACATACACGTTGGCCGCATCTATGCGCTTGTTCACTGCGTCGACGACGACACCTTGTGCCTTCAGGAGTTCTCCCTGTGTGTCGATGACCTTCCTGTTGGCGGCTTGTCGTGCATCCTGAGCCTCCCAAGATCTCTGGTTCGCTGCCTTGAACTCCTTCAGCCGATCGATGACTTGGTCGGACCAGTCCTTGATCCCGTCGAGTCGCTCTTCGATCTTGCCGAGCCGGTCGTTCATGGCTCCGATCGTCTCGGTGTGCAGGCCCGATAGACGTGTATCAAGGTCGCGGTGGTGCCGCTGGCTGTCTTCGCGGAGGTGGTTTAGCTGAGCTTCTAGTTCTTCGAGCTTCGTCCATGTCTTCTGGTGGAGTTCAACGACGGTTTCCTCTATGCCTTCGAGGCGATTCTGGTCTTCCATGCCGTTAGCTCGGGTCGGGATCGTTGACCTCTTCGACTTCGATGTCGAAGAGGGTGCGTTGGTCGTCGCGGCATAGCGCGACAGGGAGGCGTGTCTCAGGGCGCTGCTTCACGGAATCGTGGCTCCTGCGAGTGATCGGCAGGCTCGATTGCCTGTCCGCTCCGGGTTCGGCCATCCCCGAGCCCGAGGTCGCCCACCGTAGCAAGTTCCGTGGTCATCGTGCCTGATTGGCTCACGGTGACTGTGCGGGACCAGCCTCTACGCTGCTCACCACCGGTAGTGACTCGGGCGATTCGACGGAGGAGCCAGGCAGTCCACCACCTCGACCAGGTAGCGAAGGAGGCGGCCGGAAGCCCGGGTCATTGCCCGTGGTCTCGTCCGAGAGGACTTGAGGACCAACCGGCAGTTCACGTCGTCCTTGGTCAAGGACATCGAGATTCGTGGCGAGGCCGCGGCGCAAGCACCCGTACTCGGTCAAGGAACTCGGTCGTAACTCTGCAAGTGGCTGTCAAGCGCCCAGATGCGGACACGGCGGCCCTTGTGCCGGGTGCATTCCGTTTCCCAGGCCTTGATGATCGACAGATCGCTCAGGTCCGGGCCTGCCTTAGCGTGATCCGGATAGTCATTAAGCCATTCTGCGAGCTGCCGTTCGTCCGGGAATCGAATCGGTACCCAAGGCGCCTCTCCTTGGAGGGCCTCACGAATCCGGTCCCGGAACACCTCTGCGTACCGTCGCCGGAGCCCGCCGTTCCGGAGATCAGCGATGTGATCGCCAGTTTCGAAGATGGCTGCCAGTGGCAGAAGAAGGCTGGCACGAGCCTCAAGGAGCGCGCCGAAATCCGCAAGGACCTTCTCGCGGTTCTGATTGAACGATGGGACGTCGAGCACGTTGAGCAGTACGCTCGTGTCGACGATGATGACGGCCGACATCTCCGACTAGCCCGCCTGCTTCTTGATCGCCTCCAGCCAGGCGTGGGCGCGTCGTCGGCGCTCTTCCGGCCTCCGCCGGAACTTCACGACTCGCTCGAGGATTCCCTGCGTCAAGAGGTGGCCCACCGCTCCTTGGGCGATGAGCTCGGGATAGTCCGGAAGGTCGACGAGGCGTTGGAGACAGCTGGACCCAGTCGTCGGATCCCGGTAGCAGAACACCACGTTCGGCACTGCGTCGTCCGGCAGTGCGTCGAGCAGAGCAGGGTTGTGGCTGCTAATGAGAACTCGGAGGTTTCGCTCATTGGCAACTGTGGAGAGCCTGTCTAGCATGAGCTTCGCGCGGCTTGGATGCACGCCGTTGTCTATCTCCTCGATCACGACGATGCTGCCCTCGGGTGCGGACAGTACCGCCGCGGCGATGCCGAGCACGCGGAGCGTGCCATCGGACAACAAGGCTGCGTCGTACTCGGTCTGCTTTCCGCCGAAGGTCTCGGTCAGCTTCACCATCGCCTCGTTGCGCGGAGTCTCGATGAAATCGATCTTCGTGATGTCCTGCTCGGGTAGAGCCTTGATGAAGTGGAGAACCTCGCTCTTGGTATGCGCCTTTCGACAGAGGTTGAACAACACGCCCGAGAGATTCGCGCCGTGGCCGCTCAGCGTCCGTTCCGTCTTGAAGCTGTATGCTCGCATCGTTGACGGTTGCGGGTCGAGGAACACGATGTTCGACAACCAGCCCTGATACCGCGTCGTCGTTTCGGGGATCACCCTTTGCGCCATCTTTTGGTGCTGTCCGAACCGTGCCGAACTCTGGAGTTGCAGCAGCACCGCCATCTGGTCGGTGCAGGTGACCTGAGGCTTCATGCCCCCGCGCGCAAAGTTGTTGTACGCGACGCGAATGTCTCCACCAGCCACCTGTGAAGACACGACTTCGAAGAGCGGGACGCGTTGGAACGACCCGGTGAGTCGTTCGTCCGTGATATGGAGATCCTCGTCAGTCTGTCGCTCGAGCGTGACGGAGTACTGATTCCACTTCGGATCCTTCGTCACGCAGGATAGCGAGAACCTCCGGCGGCCTCCGTGGCCGAGATCGTTTACGGTTCCCCGAATCGCTTGAGCGCTTTCCTGAAGCGCGTAGCGAATGGAGCCGAGCTTGTTGCCCTGTGCGAACCACGAGAGGAAACGGAGAGCCTCGACGGCATTGCTCTTTCCCGACGCGTTCGCTCCAACCAGGACCGTCAGCGGCCCGAGCTTCAGCGTCGCTTTCTCGTAGCTCTTGAAGTTCCTTATCGTGAAGCTGGACAACATCTTCTGCCTCCTGCGGTCTCGGAGCCTCGACCGGTGCGGCCAACTCTACCGGCGAAAAAGGTCAACGCGCCTGCGCCGCGTCCGGTGGTCCGACCTGTAGGCTGACGCCCGTTCAGGGCCAGCCATTCAAACCCCGAAGACCTTCATCACTTCGTCGCCGAGGTGGTTGATGACCTTGACGGCGATCCGGCCGGTGGCGGGTTTAGGGAAGGGGCGGGAGGTGTCGCTGTGCAGAGTGGCCCAGGCGTCGGGGTCGATTTCGGCCTTCAGGGTGGTTCTGAGGGACTTGTAGGGGTCGCCCGCGCCCAGGAAGTAGGCCTGACGGACGAAGAAGCTCTCTTCGTTGTAGTCGGTGTCTACGAACCAGCAGGCAATGCCTTCGGGGCCGTCGCTGCGGACTTCGCCGGCGGATGGGTCGAAGACGTCGACGCCCTTGATCTTGACCTGGAGCCAGTCCGGCTCGCCGTTGGTGCCGGTGGCGGGTTCGATATCGATGTCGGGCTCGCCGAAGATGACGAAGAGGTTGGCGGTGTTTGTCTTCTTGAGGTCGTCGGCCATGTGGAGGTCGGCGTTCATGCGGGCCTTGAGCACGGGGACGCGGCCGAGCTTCGTGAACTCGGTGGCGTGGGCTTCGAAGTTGAAAGCGCAGGCGATCAGGGCGTCGAAGCCGGCATCGGCGGCCTCGCGAGTGGCGCTCACGAGATCCGGGCGGGAGACGGTGCCGAACTCCGGACCGATGAAGACGCCTGCGCTTCGTTCCTTGCCGACACCGTCGGTGTAGCGGCCCTCGGCGCAGACGAGGTCGCCCGGCCACGGCTCCAGAGACGAGAAGACGATCCGGCCAGCCTTTCTGGCTTGCTGAACGCCGGCGGTGCGGAGGTTCTCAAGAATCACGTGGGCGAACTCGTGGCGGGACACGTCCGCGCCCCCGTCGTGGCTCGCGCGGGGCTCGGCGACGAGGAGTTCATCGTCTTCGTCCAGGGCGGCCAGACGATGCGGCGAAACGCTCTCGACGGTGAAGGGGCCGGCGACGCGGACCTTCTTGTTGTTCTGGTAGGGCTTGTCATAGAGCTGCTCGTAATCGGCGCTCGCGGCAATGCAGGCGTCGATTTCGCGCTGGCGGGCGATCCGGGCCTGCCAGAAGCGCTCGTGCGCCTCGCGCGCGGCCTCGTTCCAGTCGCTCTCCGGCTCCCTGGGTACCTCCCATTCGAGCAGGCCGTTGGCCGGGGCCGACTCGCCGGACGGAAGAGCGACTGAGCTTCCTGGTGAAGCCCGGAAGTCGATCTTCTTGCCCTCGCGTGCACCGGTCCCTACGGTGAACGGAATGGCGTGATTCTGCAGCGCGTGATTGAGATCGCTCAGGGCGGCTTCGACGTCGGCTTGCATCCGCTCGTGAATCACGTCGATCTCGGCGTTGTTGGCGATCAGCTTGAGCGTGATGTGGGGGACGCGTTCGTACACGAAGCCCTGGCGGACGTCGTTGTACGTGGGCGCTTCCGATGGAGTCTTGCGGGCGAGCGCGGCTTCCCTGAGTTGGCCCTCGCGACTGTCAGCGAGCAGGTAGTACGGGTAGCGCGCACCCATGATGCGTGCGCGGGCGAGGGCGAGTGCGACGCGGGACGTATCGATGGTGATCCAGCGCCGGCCCCACTGCTCAGCGACGTACGCGGCGGTACCGGAGCCGCAGGTTGGGTCGAGAACGAGGTCGCCGGGATCGGTGGTCATGAGAAAGCAGCGCTCGACCACTTTAGTGTTTGTCTGGACGACAAACACTTTCCGGTCTGTGAACGCACCTGTCTGTGTGTCACGCCACACCGATGTATGCTCAGCAACCGGAAAGTCGGTCAAGAAGCGAACGTAGGCCAAGCTGTTTCGTGAGGGTATGCCTACGCGTTCCGCACGACCGAGCCGATCGAGTCCTTCCTTGGTCGTGGTCCAGTGTCTCGCCTGTCCCGGATGGAAGGTCTGGCCCTGGTACTCAAAAGCCACGGTGCCAGAAGGCGTCGCCCCTTGCGACGTGATGTTGTCATGCCGATAGACTGCATGCCCCTCGTTCGCAAGTTCCGCCACTCGTCTACGCGTTCTGGATACTGGCACCCTTGTTCCGTCGGGTCGCTGAACGCGCGAGTACCGTTTGCCGACATCATCTGCCAGAGTTCGGGAGCGGAACAACTGGCGGTACTTCACCGCGTTCCTACGTCGTGCGTACCAAAGGAGATAGTCACTATCCCTACCCAGCGTTCCGGCTACAAGGTTCGCCGTTACCCTGAAACTGATTTGTGACAGGAAGTTCTCCGCCCCGAACACTTCGTCCATCACCGCCCGTACACGGTGCACGTTTTCGTCGCCGATCTGCACGAACACCGATCCGCTCTCGGTCAGCAGATCCCGTGCCACGTTCAGCCGATCCCGAAGGTAGGTCAGGTACGAGTGAATGCCGTCCCGCCAGGTATCCCGGAACGCCTTGACCTGCTCCGGCTCCCGGGTGATGTGATCCTTCTTCCCATCCTTGACGTCCCGGCTCGTCGTTGACCACTGGAAGTTGGAGTTGAACTTGATGCCGTAGGGCGGGTCGATGTAGATGCACTGCACCTTTCCGCGCAGCCCCTCCCGTTCGGTCAGCGACGCCATGACTTGCAAGGAATCGCCGAGAATCATCCGGTTGGACCAGTTGGCGTCGTGCTGGTAGAACTCGGTCCTGGCGTCGCCGTCCGGCAGGCCGTTGAAGTCGCCGAAAAGGTCGGGCTGGATCGCCTGGTCGCCGGGCTCCTGTTCGCGGGTCTGGCTGCTCACGCGGCCCAAGTCGTCGATCAGTACCTTGGGATGCATCTTCTCCTGGATGAAGAGCGGCGGAGCGGGCACGACGAGTTCGGACCAGTCCTGCATGTCCTTGCCGCGCCAGACCAGTTGAGGGTCGAGGTCCGGGTTGCGCCGCTCATAGGCGACGCGAATCGGGTCCCGGTCGTACGCGTGCATCACCGGCTGGTACTCGGCGGTGGGGATGTTGCGGCGCGTCGCTTCGCGGTGGATCAGCGTTTCGACCTTCTTGGTCTTTTTCGCCATGTCGCTAGCCGTCCACCGAGCCAGGGACGTGGGCGATGCCGAGTTCCTCCGCGAGCTGCCGGAGTTTCCGATCAGTCGTCCACAGGGTCGCATTCCCGTCCTCGAGCACGGCGCCGAGGAGGTTGGCGTCCACGTAGCCGATCCCTCTTCCCATCCAGGCGTGTCGTTCGATCAAGGCCAGGAGGTCATGGTCGGACGGAGTCTTGAGCGACGGCAGACCCTCGAGCTGCTCGAGGAAGCGGTCGCGCTCGGGCAGGTTTCCACATGCGAGCTCGCCGACCACCATGGCATGACAGAGCACTTCCTGGGCCTCCACGCGCTCCTGCAACTCCCGATTGGGAGCGCGGAGATTGTCGATCCAGACGGAGGTGTCCACCAGGATCATCCCGCTTCCGGGCTCCGGCGTCGCGGAATGTACTCGGCGTCGGGCATTGTGCCGCCGATCGCGGCGAGGAACCGGGCGGCCTCCTTGGCGCGCTCCTCACTGGCGAGTTCCTCCAGTGCGGTCGCGATCCCGGCATCGAAGTCGCCCTGCATCTCGTGCGGATCCTCAAGTTCCAGGAACGCCCAACGGCCGTGGCATCCGAGGGTGTTGACCGCAGGCACCCACAAGGAGTCCATGGCCTCTTTCTTGGCTTTCGCGTCTTCTCCACGCTTGCCCTTGACCTCCACCACGACGTGCAGGGGTTCGTCTTTGCCGAGGCCATAGTCGAGGGTCACGATGAAGTCGGGCACGTAGCGGTGGGTGGCGCCGCCGAACCGGTACGGCACGTCGAAGCCGAGGCTGCGGTTCTTCACCCAGGCAAGGACCTGGGGGTGCGAGTCGAGAACGCGGCAGAACTCGCCTTCCCACGTGCTGTCGAGGATCGCCCAGTTCAGGTGGCAGCGAGGCCGGGTGGCGTAGCGTTGGGTGCGCGAGGTAGTGAAGTTCACGCCGCGGGTCGTGCCGATCGGGTTGTAGGGATCGAGCAGCGCCTTGACCGGCTGATGGTCCAGCTCTGAGCGGGTGACGGCATACGCGATCTTCTCGCAGGCGCGGTCTGCGAGTTCGACCATCATCAGTTGCGCGGGATAGGTGTTCCCCTTGCATCTGAGGCAGTCTTGGAGCCATGTGCTGGTTATGCGCTTCAACTGGCCGAAGAGGTGCAGTTTCGGTTCCTCGTTCGCGTCGCGCCAATGCTCGAAGAGCAGCCGCCTGGTCAGTTCGTAGAGCACCGTTGACTGGCGGACGCTGTCCAGCCGCTCGGGCGTGAGATCGTGGCCCTCGCCGATGATGCCCTGATTGTGCGTGATCGTCGGCCCCACGAGCTCCGGCGTGAGCTCGAGCACGGAGTCCTCCGTGAATGAGGCGGAGAGGCGGTCGTTCGGGAGTTCGACGCGGTAGCCAGTCACGCGCGGGAAGCGGATCTCCGCGTCGTCCCGCTCCGGCGAGAGCGCCTTGACCTGCACCGTTTCGGCGGGCGGCTGAGGCGGCGCTACGACGGGCTTGGCGGTGAAATCGAAGGGCACGCCGAAGACGTCCGCGTACTCGACGTCGAAGAGGCCGCCATCGTTGAGTTCGTAGGACTGTCGGCGCAGGGAGCGGCCGATCACCTGTTCGCAGAGCAGTTGCGTCCCGAAAGCCCTCAGGCCCAGGACATGAGTGACGTTGCTGGCGTCCCAGCCTTCGGTCAGCATGGCGACTGAGACGACGCACCGGATGTCGCCGCCGAGCCGGCCGGCCTTGCCGACGGTGTTCATCACCTCGCGCAACAGGTCCTGATCCGTGAGCTTCTCGGCTTGCTGGCGATCGCCGGTGCGTTTGACGATCTCCCGGCGGAAGCGGTCGATCTCGTCCGCGGCGGCCGCACGAAAGCCCCTGTCGAGCGCGTCGCCGGATTCAAGCTGCTGGCTATCGATGAGCAACGTGCGGGGTCTGGGCAGCGGCGCCCCGGCAGCATCGAAGTTGCGGAACAGGGTCAAGCGACCGTTGTGAAACGTCCCCGTGCCGTTTTCGGACTCGCGGTGGAAGCCCGCGATGTAGTCGTAGACCAGCTTCGACGTGGCTGTGTTGTTACACACGACGATGAAGCAGGGCGGCACGTCGATGCCGGATTCCTCCCAGAGGCGGTACGTCTTGTCGTAGTGACCGTAGAGGGCCTCCAAAGCCGTTTGCAACTCCTTCGGCAGCGACATCGGGTCGGGCGTTGCGCCGCTCCCCCGGCCTTTCTTCGGCATCTTCCTACCGATGTGCTCCCACAGGTTCCGATACATCGGCATCTCGGCGCCGGGGACGTTGTCGACTACCGGTACTCGTGGGAGCTT
Source organism: Acidobacteriota bacterium (assembly GCA_028875725.1). NCBI lineage: Bacteria > Pseudomonadati > Acidobacteriota > Acidobacteriota bacterium. Next base: position 466,823 of record JAPPCR010000015.1, on the reverse strand, counting down.
GACGATGCCGCATTCGATCGCGTCCATCAGAGAGAAGTCGCTGACGGTCCACGGAAAGAGCGTGCCCTCCGCGTAGCCGGAGCCGCGCAGGAAGAACGGCGTGGCCGAAAGGTCGATGACCCGTTTCAGGCCCAGTTTGCGTTGGGCCGCCTCCAGGCCGGAGATCCAAACGCGCGCTGCCTCCTGGTTGCGCTTCGCCTCAAGGCGATCATCGCCCTTCAGCTTGCCTTCTTCGCCTTCGCCGGCCTTCTCGCGGTAGCAGTGGTGCGCCTCGTCGTTCAGGACGAGGACGCCCTTCACGGTCATCAGTTCCGGCATCACGCGAACCAGCATCTCGCCTTCGGTCTCGCGGGTCGCGAGCTCCGGGCCGCGGCCCTGGAGCAGCGCGCGGCTGCCCTTGGCTAGTTTCATCGTCTCCCGCCGCCCGAAGGCGTGGTAGTTCGTGATGACGATCTTCGCCTTGTCGATCTCGCGCAACATGTCCGGGGGAACGAGTTCGCGGCTGGCGTAATAGCTGTCCGGGTCGTTCGGCTTGAGTACTCGCAGCCGGTCCCGGATGGTGATGCCCGGCGTGACGACGAGAAAGCCGCGCGTGAAGCGCCGGCTCGCGGGGTGGCGAACGGCGTTCACCGTCTGCCACGCGATGAGCATCGCCATCACGGTGGTCTTGCCGGCGCCGGTGGCGAGTTTCAGCGCCATGCGCGAGAGTCCCGGGTTCGCCTGCTCGCTGTCCGCCTGGATCTTCTCCAGAAAGTCGCGCCCGCGCTTGCCGACGGCGGGTGCGACCTCGGTCAGCCAGATGGCGGTCTCAACGGCTTCGACCTGGCAGAAGAACGGGCGGATGCTGCTGAACCGGTGATGGCGCCAGTGCTTGAGCAGGCGCGCGGTTTCGGGCGTCACGCGCCACTGCGACTCCGGCAGCGTGCGCCAGGCGGCAATCTCCCTGCGCAGGCCGCCGATGAGCTTTGTCAGTTCGTACTGCTGACCATCTTGCGTCTCGAGTGCCTCGATGTCTTCGTCCAGGGTGAGCCGCCGTTGCGCCTTGCGACCGGTCTTTCTCGCCGTGGGAATTGGCGAAATGAAGGACACCGCGCGACGGCCTTCGCCGATTCGCTCCGTCGGCTGACGGCTTTCGTCCAACACCCAGTGCCGCCCAGGCAGTTCGTAGGGCGAATTGAGGATGGGGGACCGGTGGAAGTTCGTGGCGTCCTGCACGGGCGTTTGGAGCTTAGCCGGTGTCAGTCCGCCGCGAGCACCTCCTTCACCGCCCGATGGGCCTCGCGGATCGCCGCGTCCGTGTGGGGGCTCGCGGCGGCGTCGGCGCCGGCGATGACGACCCGGCCGAAGGGTTGCCTCGCCGTTACGACGGGCCGGTCGTCGCCCGCCTCGAAGGCCCACTCCGGCGGATCGAAGAGCGGGTTGTAGGTGTAGGTGTAGCCGTGCGGCCAGCGGTTCACCGTGATCGCCGCGATGTCGCGCTGGTCGTCGAAACCGCTCGGGCCGAGCATCCGGTTGAGCTGGTCCCGGATGTTGGCTTCCACCGCCTCGAACGTGGTGCGGAGAAGGTCCATCCGGCCGGCTCGATGCTGCTCGCGCCGGGACAGGCCCGGCTCGCACGGATAGCGGTACATCGAGATCACCAGCGGCTCGTCCGGCGAGGTCGACGTCCGGTAGTCCCCGAGCGAGAGCTGCTCGGCGAGCCCCACCGAGGTGTGGTAGCCGCCTGGGGCCTCGATGTAGGAGACGCCGGCCTCGGTGAAGGCGCGCCAGTTGCGCAGCAGCACGCTCGTGTACTGGAGCGGCGACTTGACCGGCCAGGACAGGGCGTCCCGCTGGGCTTTCGGAAGTTCGGGAACCAGATGGGGAACGATGTTGTGCCAGCAGGCGAGAATGACCCGTCCGGCCGTGACGGTGTGCCCCCGGTCGTTCCGGACGTAGGTGACCCGGGCCGGGCCACCCTGCCCGGGCTCGACCCGAATCACGGTGGAGGACAGCCGGATCCGGGTGCGGTTCCCCGCCCGATCCAGCATCCCGTAGTCGAGCGGCGCCGTGACGACATCCTCCATGGTCGATCCCGGGACACTGCCCGGAACAAGCCCGCGCACGAGGAGCCGGGCGATCGTGGCGTTTCCGTCCGGGAAGTAGACGTCGGGATCTCCTTCGTACGCCCGCGCCTGGTTCTCCCGGCCGTGCTGGCCGCCCGGCTCGTCCGCCAGCAGATCCGGGGGCGTCTCCGGAATCTCCATGCCCGAGAAGCCGGGCAGGCCCTCCTCCCAGGCGTAGCGTGCCGGGTAGGCGTCGATTCCGGTGCAGTAGATGCTCTTGGGCCGGTGGTCGAAGAACCGGATCACCCCCGGATCGCATTTCGCGTGTTCGAGGAGAAAGTCCCTGTAGCTGATGGTGGCAAGGTACGCCTTCTTCCCGCCCGGCGAGAGGTCCGGCAGGTAGTCCGGCTGCTCCTCGCCGTGGAGCCGGATCAGATCGGCCCGGACCGCCTCCGACAGTGGCGTGTCGGCGAGAAACTCGGCGAAGGGGCGACTCCCGACACCGGCAACCAGCACGTCCGTGCCGAATGTCTCGCGGTCGAAGAACATGCCCTGCTCAAGCCCCAGGTTCTCGTACGTGTCCGCTACCGAGGCGACGGACTCGTAGTAGCGCCCGCGGTCGATCCCGATCTCCTCGAGGAGGCCCCCCGCGATGTCCCCGTACTGGGAGGGCGCCTCGACGTACAGGGTGCCGCCGCTCATCAGGTAGGTCCGCCCGTCGAGCCGGAACTCGTTGCGCTTCGCGTGGCCGCCGAAGTCGTCGTGGTTGTCGAGCAGCAGCACGCGGGCGTCCGGGCCCGCCTGCTTCGAGAAGTAGTGCGCGGCCGCCAGTCCCGAGATGCCGGCGCCCACGACCACCAGGTCATACGCTTCGCCGGTTTCGGTGGCCGTCCACTCCCGCCCCTCCTGGACCAGTTCGTGCGCGACTTCGAACGAGCCGGGGTGGGAGCCGCGCATCCCCGTGCGCAGCGGCGGATAGGCCGCCGTGCTCTCGCGTTCGATCTCCCGCTGGAACGCGGGCACGTCCCGGCAGGCCAGGGCGGCGCCGGTCAGGGCGACGGGAATCCCCGAAAGAAAGTCGCGGCGGCTGATGCCGTCTCCGGACCGTCGCGCCTTCCGGGTTGGTGTCATGGTCTGGAGTCGAGTGTACATTCGGGTTCCGCTAGAGTCTTCTGCGCGACCATGACTCCAACCGTGGCGCCGAACTTGGCAAGCGCAACCGCCAGTCGCCGGCAGTTCGTCGTCGGGGTGTCATCGCTGTTCGCGGGGAAGGCAGTCCTGGCAAGCGCTGCCGCCGCCGCTTCCACGCGCCGCCGGTCCGCCGTTCGCGGGCACGACGTCGATGTCGTGGTGGTCGGCGGTGGCTTCGCCGGTGTCGCCGCCGCGCGCGATTCGATGAAGAACGGCTACTCGACGCTGCTGCTCGAAGCGCGCGACCGGCTCGGCGGCCGCACCTGGACCGCCGACTTCGACGGCGACCAGGTCGAACTCGGGGGCACCTGGATCCACCACACCCAGCCCTTCGTCTGGGCCGAGAAGGAACGCTACGGCCTGGAGATCGAGGAGACCCCCGGCGCGGTGGCGGATACCGGCTACCTGATCGCGGACGGCGAGCGCATCCGGCTGACGGAGGCCCGGTACGTCGAGACCTACGAGGCCTGGCGGCTCTACCACGCGGAGGCGCGATGGATCGTTCCGCGGGCGTGGGACATCCTCCACAACCGCGACGCCGCGCTCGCCGCGGACCGGCTCAGCGCGACGGACCACATCGAGCGGCTCGAGCTCTCGTCCCTCCAGCGGAGCTATCTGCGAGCCGTCATCGCGATCATGGCGAACGGCCAGCCGGAGACGATGTCCTACCTGGAGCTGATGCGCTGGCACCTCGCCGGCGGCGGCTTCCTGCCAACGGTGGAAGACTCCGTCGCGCGCTTCAAGCTGAAGCGCGGCACGCGGAGCCTGCTCCAGGCAATGGTCGCCGACGCGGGATTCGAGGCGAGACTCGAGACGCCCGTCGAGTCCATCCGCGATCGCGGCGACGGGGCCGTGGTGGTCACCGGCGCAGGCGAAGAGATCCAGTGCCGGGCCGTCATCTGCTGCCTGCCGATGAACACGATCGCGGACGTCGCCTTCGACCCTCCGCTCGCCGCCGGCGTGGTCGAGGCGGGCCGGCAGCGCCACGCCGGCGCCGGCTTCAAGCTCCTGCTCAAGGCCGAAGGCGATGTCGGCAATGTCGCCACCTACGCGATCGGCGAGCCGATCGACTTCGTGATGACCTACAAGCAGGCCGCGAACTACACGCTGCTGGTGGCGTTCGGCAAGGACCCCGCCGACCTCGACGTGAACGACGGCGACGCGGTGCAGCGGGCGCTGCGGGCTCACGTCCCGCGCGCGGAGCTGATCGGCAGCATGAGCCACGACTGGAACGGCGACCCGTACTCGCGGGGCACCTGGGCCGTGTACCGGCCCGGCTGGGTGACTCGCCACTACGACGAGTTCCAGCGGGACCGGGGCCGCATCCTGTTCGGCTCGGGCGACCACGGGGAAGGCTGGCGCGGCTTCATCGACGGCGCGATCGGCGGCGGAATCAGGGCGGCGCAGCGGGCGAAGAGCCTGCTCGGCTGAGCATCCGGAACGAGTCTCAAACGAACCTCGAACGAAGATGCGCCCGGAGACCGGACGAGAGCGAGAACCAGGGCGCCAAGGCGCGGCGGAGTTGCCGCGCCGCGCGAGCGTGATCGTGATCGGCGGCGGCGTGATCGGTTGCTCGGTCGCCTACCACCTCGCACGCTCGGGGTGCTCAGATGTCCTGCTGCTCGAGCGCCGGCAGATCACTTCCGGCACGACCTGGCATGCCGCCGGCCTGCTCGGCCAGTTGCGGCAGTCGGTCACGATGACGAATCTCGCCCGCTACACGAGCGAGCTCTACGCTCGCCTCGAGCAGGAAACCGGACAGTCGACGGGCTATCGCCGCTGCGGTTCCTTCTCGGTCACCGCGGACCCCGAGCGGTTCGAGGAACTCAGGCGTGCGGCTTCACTGGCGAAGGTGCTCGGGCTGCCGGTCAATGTGGTGACGGCGAAGACGATCGGGGAGCGGGTGCCGCTGCTCGAGACGTCCGACCTGCTCGGCGGACTGCACATTCCGGGCGACGGCTATGCGAACCCGACGGACGTCACCCTGGCGCTGGCCGCGGGCGCCCGCGCCGCCGGCGCCCGGATCGTCGAGCAGGTGCCGGTGACCGCCGTTCGCACCGTCGGGGGACGTGTCGTGGGCGTGGCCACGGAGCAGGGGGACATCGATGCCGACTGCGTCGTCCTCTGCGCCGGCATGTGGACCCGGGAGTTGGCCGCGTCGATCGGCGTCAACGTTCCGCTCCATGCGTGCGAGCACTACTACGTCCGGTTCGACTCCGTCGAGGGGCTTGACGCGGACCTGCCCGTTATGCGGGACTATGACGCCATCTCGTACTTCCGGTACGACGCGGGCAAGCTGATCGTCGGCGTCTTCGAGCCGAACGCGCGGCCCTGGGGCATGGACGGCATTCCCGAGGACTTCTGCTTCGACGAGATCGCCGCCAACCGCGAGCACTTTGAGCCGTTGCTCCGCGGCGCCAGGGAGCGGATGCCGGCACTCCAGTCGGCCGAGGTCCTGCAGCTCTTCTGCGGCCCGGAGAGCTTCACGCCGGACGTCCGCTACCACCTCGGTCCGGCGCCAGAGTGCGAGAACTGCTTCGTCGCGGCCGGCCTGAACTCGATCGGGATCCAGTCCGCGGGCGGGATCGGCCAGGTCGTCTCCGAGTGGATTCTCGAAGGGCATCCGCCGGCCGATCTCTGGGAAGTCGACGTGCGCCGCAGCATGCCCTTCCAGGGCAACCGCAAGTACCTGCAGGAGCGGGTCTCCGAGAGTCTGGGTCTCCTCTACGCCATGCACTACCCCTATCGCCAGTTCGAGACGGCGAGGGGCGTGCGCCGGTCACCGCTGTACGACCGTCTGGAGGCCGCCGGCGCCTGTCACGGTGAACTCGCCGGCTGGGAGCGACCGAACTGGTACGCGCCGGAGGGCGTACCGGCCCGCTATGAGTACAGCTACGGGCGCCAGAACTGGTTCGAGTACTCGGCCGCCGAACATCGGGCCGTGCGCGAGAACGTGGGACTGTTCGACCAGTCGTCGTTCGCGAAGTTCCGTCTGGAAGGCCGGGATGCGGCGGGAGTACTCAACCGGGTCTGCGCCAACGACGTCGACGTGCGTCCCGGCCGCATCGTCTACACCCAGTGGCTCAACGAGCGGGGCGGCATCGAGGCGGATCTCACGGTGACGCGGCTCGCGGAAGACAGTTTCCTCATCGTCACCGCCACCACCTCGGAAACGCGTGACTTTCACTGGCTCAAGGGCCACATTCCGAGCGACGCGCACTGTGTGCTGACGAACGTGACCTCGGCGATGGGCGTGATCTCCCTGATGGGCCCGGCTTCCCGCGCGCTGCTGCAGTCCCTCACGCCGGCCAACCTGGCCAACGAAGCGTTCCCGTTCGCGACCAGCCGCGAGATCGAACTGGGCTACGGCCTGGTGCGGGCGTCGCGCATCACCTATGTCGGCGAACTCGGTTGGGAGCTCTACGTTCCCACGGAGTTCATGGCCGGCGTCTACGACGAGATCGCGGCTGCCGGCGAGGCCTTCGGTCTCGTCCATGCTGGCTACCACGCCCTGGACTCGCTGCGCATCGAGAAGGCCTACCGCCACTGGGGCCACGACATCACCGATCAGGACTCGCCGCTCGAAGCCGGCCTTGGGTTCGCCGTCGAGTTCGACAAGGCCGGCGGCTTCATCGGCCGCGAGGCGCTGCTCAGGCAGAAGGAGAACGGCGTCCCGAAGCGCCTGATCCAGTTCAGGCTCCGGGATCCGCAGCCGTTGCTCTACCACAACGAACCGATCTGGCTGGGCGACGAAATCGCCGGCTACGTCACCTCCGGGAACTACGGCCACAGCCTGGGAGCGGCCGTCGGCCTCGGCTACGTCCCCATGTCGCTGTTGCCGGACTTCCCCGAACTGCCCAGTCGCTTCGAGATCGAGGTCGCCGGCGTCCGCGTCCCCACCGAGGCCTCCCTCCGACCCATGTACGACCCTGGCAACAGCCGCGTTCGGAGCTGAAACGGAGTAGGCTCGCCCTCGCTACGGACGTCGGTGAAACATGCGGGCTAAACCTACCCAGGCCGTGATCCTGGCCGGTGGCCGGGGCACCCGCCTGGCACCGCTGACGGACACTCTGCCGAAGGCGTTGATTCCGTTCCACGGCAAGCCCTTCCTCGGCCACGTCGTCGACATGCTGCGCGAGCAGGGCTTCGAGCGCGTCCTGCTGCTGCTCGGCTACCGCGCGGAGGCGATGATCGACCACTTCGGCGACGGCTCGGCCTACGGTGTCGAGATCAGCCACCGGGTGACGGCTCCGGATGACCTGACGGCACACCGGGTCAAGGACGCCGCCGATCAGCTCGAGGACCGGTTCCTGCTCCTCTACTGCGACAACTACTGGCCGATGCAGTTCGACCGGATGTGGCGCGCCTACGTCGATTCCGGGGCGGCGGCCCAGATCACCGTCTACGGGAACCGGGACGGCTACACCCGGGACAGCGTGATCGTCGGGGAGGACGGCTTCGTCACCGTCTTCGACCGCGGCCGGACGACGCCCGGGCTCAGCGGCGTCGAGATCAGCTACGCGATCCTCGAGAAGTCGGCGGTGCTGCCGCTCCTGCCGGACCGCCAGGAGCTGTTCGAGGAAGCGGTCTACCCGGCGCTGACCGCGCGCGGCCAGCTTCACGCCTACTGGAGCGAGCACCGCTACTACAGCGTCGGCGGTCACGAGCGGTTGCCGCTGACCGAGGCGTTCTTCGCCCGCACGCCGACGATCATCCTCGATCGCGACGGCGTGCTGAACGTGCGCCCGCCGAGGGCCGAGTACGTCTGCAGGCCGGAGGAGTTCCGCTGGCTGCCGGGGGCGCGCGAGGCGCTCACCGCCTTCAACCGGGCCGGCTGGCGGGTGCTGGTCGTGTCGAACCAGCCGGGAATCGCGCGGGGGCGAATGACCGAGGACGATCTGGCCGCGGTCCATCGGCGTCTTTGCGGCGAAGCGGAGGAGGCGGGCGGACGCATCGACCGCATCTACTACTGCCCGCACGGCTGGGACGAAGGTTGCGACTGTCGCAAACCGGCGCCGGGGATGCTCTTCATGGCGCAGCGGGACCATCACCTCGACCTCACCCGGACGACGTTTCTGGGCGACGACGAGCGCGACGGGCAGGCGGCCGATGCCGCGGGCTGCCCGTTCGGCCTGGTCACCGGGAGCGAACCGCTGCTCGCGCACGCCGAGCGGCTGCTGGGCCTTCAGGCGGCCGGCAGAACGGCGGTGGCGGGATGAGTTCCGCCTTCGTTCGACGCCCGGTCCTGGTCACCGGCCACCGCGGTTACCTCGGCTCGGTCATGGCGCCGTATCTGATCGAGCACGGCTACGACGTCGTCGGGCTCGATACCGGCTACTTCGACGAAGGCACGATCTCCGGCGACCCGCTGCCGATTCCGTCCATCCGCAAGGACATCCGGGACCTGGAGCCGGCCGACCTGCGCGCCTTCTACGCAGTCATCCATCTCGCTGCGCTCTCGAACGACCCGATCGGCAACCTGGACGAGACCTGGACGGAGGAGATCAACCATCGTTCTTCCGTGCGTCTGGCGGAACTCGCGCGGGAGGCCGAGGTGCGTCGCTTCCTGTTCTCGTCGTCCTGCATCATGTACGGCCAGTCCAGCACGGAAACGGTGGACGAAACTTCGCCGCTCGACCCGCGGACCCTCTACGCGCGTTCCAAGGTCCGGAGCGAGGAGGCGATCCGGCAACTCGCGAGCGACGGTTTCTCGCCGACGTTCCTGCGCAACGGCACGGTCTACGGGCTGTCGCCCCGGATGCGATTCGACACGGTCCTGAACGATCTGACGGGGGCCGCCTTCGCCAACAGGCGGGTCGTCGTCTTCGGCGACGGCAAGCCGTGGCGGCCGGTCGTCCACGTCGAGGACGTGGCGGCGGCATTCGGCCGGGTGCTTGAAGCGCCGCTCTCGGTCGTTCACAACGAGGCCTTCAACACCGGGGGCGACCATCTGAACCACCGGGTGATCGAACTCGCCGAGATCGCTGCGGACCTGGTGTCCGGCTGCGAAATCGAAGTCCGCGGCGAGCCGGGCGCGGACCAGCGCACCTATCGGGCCTCGTTCGAGAAGTTCGCTCGCGCCTTCCCCGACTTCGAGTTCCGGGACGCGGCCGCCGGCGCGAAGCGGTTGATCGCGGACTACCGCGACATCGGCCTCGATGCGGGGCTCTACGGCGACCCGCGCTTCGTTCGCCTGCGCTGGCTCGAGCGGCTGCTCGGCTCGGGACGGCTGGACGGCTCTCTGCGCTGGAAGGCCAGCGGTGAAGAGACAGAACGGGAGGAGAAAGGATGATTCAGGGCGTCAAGGTGGTTCCGCTTCGTCAGATCGTCGACGAGCGGGGCAAGATCATGCACATGCTGAAGGCCACGGACGAGCATTTCCTCGGCTTCGGGGAGATCTACTTCTCGACCGCCTGGCCGGGAACGATCAAGGCCTGGCACATCCACCGGTCGATGACCGTCAACAACGCGGTGATCAGCGGCCGGGCCAAGCTCGTGATGTACGACCTGCGTGAGGACTCGCCGACCCGCGGCGAACTCCAGGAGGTTTTCTTCGGCGAGGACAACTACGTCCTGGTCCAGATTCCGCCGGGGATCGCCAACGGCTACAAGGCGTACGGCGACAGGCAGGTGATCATGGCGAACGCCGCCACCGAGCCGCACGACCCGGACGAGATGGAGCGCCTCGATCCCTTCACGGACCGGATCCCCTACGACTGGGCGCTCCGGCACGGCTGAGGCGGCTGGAACTCTCGCAGACGTGGACCAGTCCAGGCTGATCGTGACCCGCACTCCGCTGCGGGTGTCTCTGGTCGGCGGAGGCACCGACCTGCCGGCGTTCTACCGGCGCGAGGGCGGCGCCGTGCTCTCGACCACGATCGACCGCTACGTCTACGTCACGGTGAAGCGCCACAGCGAGCTCTTCTTCGAGCCGGTGCGCGTCAACTACTCGCGGAGCGAACAGGTCGAACGGATCGACGAACTGGACAACAACATCGCCCGCGAGTGCCTGCGCTTCGTGGCCGTCGACCCGCCGGTCTACATCTCGACCGTCGGCGACGTGCCGGCTTCCACGGGCCTCGGCGGCTCGAGCGCCTTCGCCGTCGGCCTGCTGAACGCGCTGCACTCCTACAGGGGCGAGCGCGCCTCGGCAGGGCAACTGGCGGAGGAGGCCTGCCACATCGAGATCGATGTCCTGGGCGCGCGGATCGGCAAGCAGGACCAATACGCGGCGGCCTACGGCGGGCTCAACCTGCTGTCGTTCAAGCCGGACGGCGGAGTGACCGTCGAGCACCTGCGGATCCCCGGCGACCGGCTGCGCGAGCTGTTCCGTTCCGTGCTCATGTTCTGGACCGGACACCAGCGGGACGCCAGCGCTGTCCTCTCCGAACAGGACGACCGCACCGATCTGAACCTGGAATCGCTTTGCCGGATGCGCGACCAGGCGCGCGACCTGCACCGGGACCTCGGCGCGGGCGACGTCGACGTCGAGGGCATCGGCCGGCTCCTCGACGAAGGCTGGCGGATGAAGCGGGAACTCGCGGGATCGATCACCACGCCGCTGATCGACGGCTGGTACGACGCGGCGATTGCGGCCGGCGCCCTGGGAGGCAAGCTCTGCGGCGCCGGCGGCGGCGGGTTCCTTCTGTTCGTCGTGCCGCCCGATCGGCAGGCCGCGGTCCGTTCGGCGCTTGCCGACCTGTACGAGTTGCCCGTCGGCCACGAGTCTCACGGCTCGCAGCTCGTTGCCCCGTTCCACCATGGTTGATTGCCTCGTCTGTGCCGGATCAAGCGTCGAGAGGTTCCTCGACCTCGGCAGCACCGCGCTCGCCAACAAATTCCCGAGCGCCGAGGGCCTGAGCCGCCCCGAACCCCGCTTCCCGCTGCGCGTCGGCTTCTGCCACGGCTGCGGCCATGTGCAGCTCGTCGAACGCGTACCGCCGGCCGCGATGTTCACGGACTACCTCTACGTGTCGTCCGCCTCCGACACGCTGCGGGGCCACTTCGACGATCTGGCGGGCACGCTCACTGCCAGGCATGGCCTCGCCGACGGCGGCCTGGTCATCGACATCGGCTGCAACGACGCTTCGCTCCTCTGCTGCTTCCGCGACCGCGGCACCAGGACCTTGGGCGTCGACCCTGCCGAGAACCTGGCCGAGTTCAGCCGCGAAACCGGGATCGAGCGCTACCGCGGATTCTTCGGCGCGGACACTGCCGGCGAGATCGCTGACCGGTGGGGTCGGGCGGCGCTGGTGACCGCGACGAACACGTTCCCGCACATCCCCGACCTCTCGGGCTTCGTCGCCGGCCTCGACGCAGTGTTGGCGCCCGGCGGCGCCTTCGTCCTCGAGGCGCACTACCTGGTCGATCTGCTCGACCAACTCGCGTTCGACACCGTGTACCACGAGCACGTCTCCTACTGGGCGCTGGGTCCGATGATGCGGCTCTTCGCGGACCACGGCATGGAGGTCGTGCGGGCGGAACGGCTGCCGATCCACCATGGCCAACTCCGGGCCACCGTGATGCGGCGTGGCGAGGGCGAGGTGGACCGCAGCGTGGACGAGGTTCTGACCGCCGAAAGGCAACTCGGCATCGACCGCGTCGACACCTGGCGCGCGTTCGCCGGGCGGGTCGACCGGTTGAAGGCGGAGGTCGTGGACTGCCTCAATGGACTCAAGGCGGACGGCCGCCGTCTCGCTGGCTACGGCGCTCCCGCCAAGGGCAGCACGCTGCTTGAATTCTTCGGTGTCGGCCCGGAAACGCTCGACTTCATCGCCGACCGCAGCCCGCTCAAGCAGGGCCGCTACACGCCGGGCTCCCACATCCCGATCGTCGCGCCGGAGCGGCTGCTGGAGAAACCAGCGCCGGACCACGTCCTGCTCCTGGCCTGGAACTTCGAGGAGGAGATCCTTGAGCAGCAGGCCGAGTTCCGCCGCCGCGGCGGCAGGTTCATTCTGCCGGTGCCGGAAGTCCGCGTCGTGTAGCCGCCAGGCCAGCCGCCGTGTTCCGGTTACGACAAGGCTCCGCGCCTGCCAGCGTTCTGTTGCTCGGCCTCGCGTGCGCCGCGCCGGAGCCGGTGCCGCAGGAGCCGCCGTTTCGGGGTACGGCCTTCATCGACCCCGATCTGATCGTCGCGTCCGATCCCTCGGCGCTGCGGAATCTCGAGTACGCGGGCCGGGACACCCGTAGGATGTTCGACCGACGGGCGGACGCCTTCGTGCTGACGGACGCCTACCTGTTCGACGCCACCTTCGAGGGTGAGACGGTCGTGGAGGTCCAGGTCAACGCGGAGCTCGGCGATCCGGTTCTCGCCGAGCGCCATGCAGCCTTCTACGCCCGGGCCATCGGCCAACTGCCGGCGGGCCTGCGGGCGTTCGTCGAGACTGTGTGGATCCACCGCGGCGACCAGCCCTTCGGCGGCGGCAACGACAACATCCTGATCCACACGGGCAAGGCAGAGGAGTATCTGCGCGACGGTGTGTTGGAAGAGATCCTGATGCACGAGGCCGCGCACACCTCCCTGGATCCGGTCCATGCGGCCGCCGAAGACTGGTTAGCCGCGCAGGCCGCGGACGGCGGGTACATTTCCGACTACGCCCGCGACCATCCCGGCCGGGAGGACGTCGCCGAGAGCTTCGGGCCTTTCTTCGCGGTCCGGCACCGCCCGGAGCGGATCTCCCGCGACATGGCGGAGACGATCGAGGCGACGATGCCGAAGCGCATCGAGTTCTTCGACCGCCTGGACCTCGACATGCATCCCGTCCGGTAACGGGCGGACGCGCTACTGCTCCCGGAAGCTGTACAGCTTCGACCGCGTTCGCATGACCAGCCGGTCGCCGGCCAGTGCCGGGGACGCGAGGGTCATCTCGTCCAGTGGATTCGCGTGGAGCTGCTCGAACTCGTCGCCGGTTCCGAACACGAACGTCGTGCCGGCCTCGTCGGTGGCGAAGACGCGGTCGCGGTAGGCCCAGGGCGAGGTCGTGAAGTGGCCGTTCGAGTCCTCGATCCGCGCCCGATACAGCCGTTCCCCGGTGGCCGCGTCGTAGCGGGCGAAGATGCCGCGGTCGTAGACCACCCACAGGGAGCCTTTGTAGGGAATCGGCGTCGGGATGTAGGTGCCGGCGCGGTCGTCGTTCCAGACAACGAACTCGCTGCTCGTCTCGTCATCGCCGAGGGTGAGATCGCCGGCGGCGCCGGGGCGGATCGCCGTAATCGGGCGGTTCTGGTCTCCGTGAACGCCCGACGTCACGTAGAGCAGGCCGCCGTAGGCGAAAGGCGTCGGCACGGGGAGCAGCGAGTGCCGCGTCAGCCGCCACAGCTCCCGGCCCATCGGGTCGTAGCTGATCACGGTGTAGGGGCCGAGAGCCACGATCTCGGTGCGCTCGTCGTGGCGCCAGACGAAGGGTGTGCTCCAGGAGGTTCGGTGGTTCGGGGCGTGCGGAGCGGCGAGCCGTCCCCGGGCCGCGCGCCAGAACTCGCGGCCGTCCTGCTTGGAGAAGGCGGCGAGGAACGGATGCTCCTGGTTGTCGTTCAGGATGACGACGAGGTCGTCCGTGAGGGCGGGCGAGCCGCCGGTCCCGAAGTCCATGTAGATCTGGAACGGGTCCAGCCGCCGCTCCCAGCGCAGTTCGCCGTCGAGCGAGTAGGCCCACAGGCCGAGACCTGTGCTGTAGACGAAGATCGTCTCGCCGTCGGTGACCGGCGTCTCGGAGGCGAAGGTGTTCTTCGAGTGGCGGCCGCCGGGAGGCGGTCCGGCGAAGAAGGTGCGTCGCCAGAGTTCGGCGCCGTCCTCGAGCGACCAGGCGATCAACTGGTAGTCGAGATCGACTTCGTCGGGGAACTCGATGAAGCGTTCGTCGTGGCGCTTGAGGACCTCCTCCCAGGGAAGCCCCTGTTCGCGGAGTTCGCGCATGAACTCGTTGCTGTACTCGGTGCCGAACTCCGGCCGCTTGGTCGCCTCGGTCGATCTGGCCGCCGTGGTCAGGAAGACGGTGTCGCCGACGACGATCGGCGACGACCAGCCGGAGCCCGGCACGTCGACGCTCCATTCGACGTTCTCGGTGGTCGACCAGTGGAGCGGCAGCCGGTCGTTGTCCGAGACGGGAATGCCGTCTGGTCCACGGAAGCCGGGCCAGAGTGGCCCCGACGCCGGTTCTGCCGCCGACTGCCCGAGCGCGGCCGCGACAATGCTGGGCACGGCGAGTGCAGCGAGAAGGAGGCCGCGCGTGCCACCGGCCGCATACTGGGTGCGCCGGCGTCTCCGCCGGCTGCCGCCGCAGGCGGCTGGGAGAACGCGCCGGCCGCAAGGCCGGCGTCCATTTCGGCGCATGGCGCGGATGTTACCCGCCGGCTCTGCGTTACGCTGACCCGCGTGCTTGGGGAACGAGTACCAACCGTTGCCGCCCTCGTCCTGAACTACAACGGGCGCGACATCACGTTGCAAGCGTTGGCGAGCCTCGAAGGGATGACGTACCCCGCCTGCGAGTTGATCCACATCGACAATGGTTCCAGCGACGGCTCGAGCGAGGCGGTGGCCGCTGCCCACCCGAAGGTCACTCAGATCCGGGTCGAGGAGAATCAGGGCGTCGTCTACGGCCTGAACCTGGGAATCGAGCTGGCGGTGAATCGCGGCGTCGACTACCTCCTGTTGCTCAACAACGACATCGAGGTCGAGCCGGACTTCCTCGACGAACTCGTCGCGGTAGCCGAGGCGGGTCCCGCTATCGGCTGCGTGGGTCCGAAGATCCTCTACCACGGCGAGCGCGACCGTCTCTGGTCCGCCGGGGGCCGCATCCGCTTCCGCGAGTCGATGACCCGGGAGCGCGGCGAAGGCCACGTCGATCGCGGCCAGTTCGACCGCGACGAGGAAGTGCCCTACGTCAACGGCTGCGCGATGCTGGTGCGCCGCTCGGTCGTCGAGGAGATCGGCCTCTGGGATCCGCTGTTCCATCTGGCGCTCGACGACGCGGACTGGTGCATGCGGATGAAGGCGCGTGGCTACCGCTGCTACTACGCGCACCGGGCGGTGCTCTACCACATGGTGGCGCGGACCGTCGGCGGCTACCGGGCCTCGCGTACGTTCTTCAATGGTCGCAGCGCCGCGCTGTTCGTGCGCCGCTACGGCGGGCCGGCGCAGTGGTGCTCGTTCCTCTTGTTTCTCTCGGCGGGCCTCTTCCTGGCCTTCTTTCGCGAACTCGTCCGCGGCAACCAGGGCGCCGTGATCGCCAAGTTCCGCGGCGTGATCGAGGGCCTCCGGGCGCCGATGGAACCGCCGCCGGGGATCGACCTGCGCGAGGACCACGCGCAGGCTGCAGGTTCGGAGCGGTTATGACAGTATTGCCACCTTATGGTGGTACGTGCGACCTACTCGCTCGACGAAGCTACCGTCCGGCGCCTTCGGCGAACGGCGGAGCGGCTCGGCAAACCTCAAAGCCAGATCGTTCGCGAGGCGATCGCCGACTATGCGGCCCGTTGCGACAGGCTGAGCGAGGTCGAGCGGCTCAGGATGCTGGAAGTGCTCGGCCGACTGCGCAGCGCGCACGTGACGGGCTCGGCGGAGGCGGTCGAGGCCGAGTTGCGTGAGATCCGCGAATCCCGTCGCGTCGGCTGGGACCGCGATTCCGATCGGCGATGATTCACCTTGACACCTCGGCCCTGGTGGACGCTCTCGTTCCTCCTCACCGTTCGTTTGACCGGCTGATGTCCTTCGTTGAGGACGGCCACCGTTTGTGCATCTCCACACTGGTTCTGTACGAGTGGCTTCGCGGACCGCGAACGGTGGCGGAGCGACTGGCGCAGGAGCAGATCCTGCCGGCCGCCGCTGCCGTACCGTTCGACGCCGAGGCCGCGGCCCGAGCTGCCGAGATCTACGAAGTCGTCTCGCGGCCCCGCCGCCGCCAGGCGGACATCGCGATCGCGGCGTGCGCCCTGGTTCAGGGCGCCGCGCTCTGGACGCTCAACGAGCGCGACTTTGCGGATGTACCCGAGCTGGAGATCGTCCAGTAACCCCGTGTTGAAGAACCTGCGCGAGGACACGCGCCGTCTGCGCGCGATCAAGACGAAGCCGTTCCCCTTCTATGTCCTCGAGTCGCTGCTCTTCGAGAACGGCTACCAGGCCGTCGTCCTCTACCGGATTGCCCACTGGTTCAAGAGCCGTCGCATCCCGGTCGTGGGGCCGTTCGTCGCCCGGCTGTCGCTGTTTCTGAACAGCGTCGACATCGCGCCGGGGGCCCGCATGGGACCGGGCCTGTTCATCAGCCACGGCATCGGCCTGGTGATCGGCAACGGCGTGCGCATCGGGCGAAACGGAACGTTGCTCCACCAGGTGACGATCGGCGCCCCGACCGGCAGGCGTCTGGACCAGATGCCGACCCTCGGCGACAACGTCTTCGTAGGCGCCGGCAGTCGCCTGATCGGAGAGATCGAGATTGGCGACGACGTCTTCATCGGCGTGAACTGCGTCGTGACCGAGGACATCCCGGCCGGCACCAAGGTCACGACGACCGCGGGCCTGGCGCTGGAAGCCGCCGGTGGCGCGGAGGGCCTTGGTACGCTTGGGAATCGCCCTTGAGAACAGTGAGGAGCCGCCGCTCTGATGCATGAAGTCAGTCGCTTCTACGGGATCATCGTCGAGATGGAGTGTGGAGACACGCCTCCGGCCCACTTCCACGTCCGATACGGCGGCGCGGTTGCGTTGATCGGCATCGAGAAGCTGACCATGTTGAAGGGCCGCCTCCCGCCGCGCGCCCTCGGCCTGGTGATGGAATGGGCCGACCTGCACCGGGCCGAGCTGCGGCAGGCCTGGAAGCGCGGGCAGCGCTCGGAAGACCTGGGGAAGATCGCGCCGCTGGAGTGAGTGCTGGATTCGATGGCGCCGTCAGGCGCTGTACAGAATCCGCTCGCCGGCGTCTTCCCGCTGCAGCTCTCCCAGGTCCTCCAGCCAGCGCAAGTGCGCGATCGCTTCCCCGGTCGCGAACCAGCGCTGCATGATCGGGAAGTCGTCCCAGGACCTCGCGCGGATGTCCCAGGTCATCTCCCTGGCGGTCTCGTAGGCGTTGCGGCCGCCGTTCGCGCGCAGGATGTCGACGACTTCCTGGCCGCGGACTTCGTGGTGCTCACGGAGTTCGCGGCAGCGGCCCTTGAAGTCGTGGATGAGACTCCGGTGGCCTGGCAGGCAGAGGTCGACGTCGAGCGCCTCGACCTTGGCGATGCTGTCCAGGTAGAGGCCCAGGGGATCGTGGTCGTCGGCCCAGGCCTGGATGTTGGGCGTGATGTCGCCCAGGATGTGGTCACCGGCGATGAAAAGGCGTTTGGCCCGGTCGTAGAGCGAGATGTGGCCGAAGGTATGCCCCGGCGTGTCGATGACCTCCAGCCGGTAGCCGGCGATCTCGATCACGTCGCCCTCGTCCAGCGGTGCGTACTCCATCATCCGGCCGCTGAAGCGCGCGCCGGGGTGCCGCTTGAAGGACTCGGCCAGTTCCTCGGGCGGAAAGCCGCTGCGCCTGAGATAGACGCCCATCGGGCTGTCCTCGGACCAGCCGCCGTGGGCCCGACCCATCGAGGCGGCGTCGATGGCGCCCATCGACGCGGTTCGGCCGGGCCGCAGCAGTTCCGGAATCAGGCCGTGGTGGTCGGCGTGGAGATGGGTCGCCAGGAAGTCGGTCTTCTCGAGGTCCACGCCGATCTCGTCGAGGCCGGCGGTCAGGACCTCCCGGCACTCGGGACGGTTCATTCCCGTGTCGATGACAAGCCAGCGGTCGTCCCCGGCGAGGACGTAGCAGTTCACTTCCTTGAGCGGATTCCGCGGCAACGGAACGACGACCCGGTAGAGCGAGTCGAGGACTTTCTCGGCGACTTTGTTGGTCATGGGCGCGGAGGGTAGCAAGCGGCTACGATTCCGTGTCCGGAACGAGAGGAGACCAACGATGCCGCTGACCGAGAGCCACGTTCCCGCCGACACGAGTTCACCCGTTCTCGAGACGACCGTCGGCGGCATTCTCCGGGAAGCCGCGGCCGCGGCCCCGGACACCGTGGCCCTGATCGAGGGCGTGCCGGGCGAGCGGCGGTCCTGGACCTACGCCGAACTCCTGGCCGACGCGGAGCGCGTGGCGCGGGCGCTGGCGGCGCGCTTCGAGAAGGGCGAGCGGGTCGCGGTCTGGGCGCCGAACATCCCGGAGTGGGTGCTGCTCGAGTACGGCGCGGGCCTGGCCGGCGTGGTCCTGGTGACGGTCAACCCGGCGTACCAGCCGAAGGAACTCGAGTACGTGCTGCGCCAGTCGCGGTCGTCCGGCATCTTCTACCTGCGCTCGTTCCGCGGCAATCCGATGGAGGAGTCTCTCAAGCAGGTGGCGGACGGCCTGCCGGAACTCAGGGAGATCATCCCGTTCGACGAGTTCGAGGAATTCGTGGCCTCCGCCACCGAAGACGTCGAGCTCCCCGAGGTGAGTCCGGACGACCCGGTGCAGATCCAGTACACGTCGGGAACCACCGGCTTCCCGAAGGGTGCTTACCTCCATCACCGCGGAATCACGAACAACGCGCGCTTCACCGCCGAACGCCTCGGTGTCAAGCCTGGCGACGCCTACGTCAACCCGATGCCCCTGTTCCACACGGGCGGTTGCGTGCTGGGCGTCCTCGGTCCATGCCAGCAGCAGGCGACCCTGGTCAACCTGGTCATGTTCGAACCCGGGCTCATGCTGGCGTTGGTCGAAGAGCTGCGCGCCACCCACCTCCTCGGCGTGCCGACGATGCTGATCGCCGTGATGGAGCATCCGGATTTCGCGAGCCGAGACCTGTCGTCCATCCACACCGTCTGCTCCGGCGGCGCGACGGTGCCCGCCGACCTGGTGCGGCGGATCGAGAGCACGCTCGGCGTGCAGTTCTCGATCATCTACGGCCAGACCGAGGCGTCGCCGGGCGTGACGCTGATGAAGCCGGACGACAGCGAGGAGGACAAGGCGAACACCCTCGGCCCGGTCCTGCCGCAGACCGAGATGAAGGTGATCGACCCCGAGACCGGCGCCACCGTGCCGATCGGCGACGCGGGCGAACTCTGCTGCCGCGGGTATCTCGTGATGCTCGGGTACTTCGAGATGCCGGACAAGACGGCCGAGACGATCGACGAGGACGGCTGGCTCCACACCGGCGACCTGGTGACGATGGACGACCGCGGCTACACGACGATCACCGGCCGGCTGAGGGACATGATCATCCGCGGCGGCGAGAACATCTACCCGCGCGAGATCGAGGAGCTGCTGTTCGAGCACCCGCAGGTCGCGGACGTCGCGGTGGTGGGCCTGCCGGACGAGCGCTGGGGCGAGATCGTCGGCGCCTTCGTCCGCGACGCCGACCCGGCCGACCCGGTCTCGGACGCGGAACTCCACACCTACTGCCGCGAGAACCTGTCTCCGCAGAAGACGCCGAAGGCCTGGTACCGGGTCGATGAGTTCCCGCTCACGCCGTCCGGGAAGATCCAGAAGTTTGTCCTGGTGGAGGAGTGGCGGAAGGGAGCCTACAGCGCGGCCTGAGATCTGACATGATCGCCGCTCTTCACGCAGACTTCTTGTCGCCGCTCCGCTGCTAGCGGCGTTCTCGCATGCAGGCTCTCAGATCCAACGTCGACGTTCGCTCGGAGCAGTTCAGGAAGAACCGCGCCGACATCCTGGAGCAGATCGACCAGGTCAACGACCTGCTCGAGCAGGTGGCCGGAGGCGGTGGGCCGGAGGCGATGAACCGCCTGCGCAGCCGGGGCAGGCTGCCGGTGCGCGAGCGCGTGGCGAACGCCCTCGACCGGGACAGCCCTTTCCTCGAGATCTCGCCGCTGGCGGCCTGGAACTCGTACTACACGGTGGGCTCCGGCTTCGTGCTCGGCGTCGGCGTCATCTCGGGCACGGAGTGCGTGATCCTCGGCCACGACCCGTCGGTGCGGGCCGGCGCCTTCAACGAGTTCAACTCGAAGAAGCTGATGCGCGGTCTCGAGATTGCGCGGGTCAACCGGCTCCCCTACGTCCAGTTCGTGGAGTCGGCGGGCGCCGACCTGCGCGGCAACACGGGCGACGATCCGGATGCGCAGACGAAGCGCACGGTCGGCCACTTCGCTGAATCCGGCCGGCTCTTCTACGAGATCTCCGAACTCTCCAAGATGCGGATCCCGACGGTGTCGATCGTCTTCGGCGCCTCCACCGCTGGCGGCGCCTACCAGCCGGGGATGAGCGACTACAACATCTTCGTGAGGAACCAGGCGATGGTCTCTCTCGGCGGGCCGCCCCTGGTCAAGATGGCGACCGGCGAGGACGCGGAACCGGAGAGCATCGGCGGCGCGGACATGCACTGCCGCGTTTCGGGACTGGGCGACTACCTGGCCCAGGACGAGATGGACGGCATCCGCCTGCTGCGCGACGTGGTCCACCACCTGAACTGGCGCAAGGAAGGCCCCGGCCCGAGCCTGCCGCCCGACGACCCGGTGCTCGATCCGGAGGAACTGCTTGGCCTCGTCTCCCGCGACCTGCGCTCTCCGCTCGACATCCGCGAGGTGATCGGGCGGGTCGTCGACGGTTCCCGCTTCGAGGAGTTCAAGCCGCTCTACGGGCCGACGATCGTCTGCGGCTGGTCCTCGATCCACGGCTACCCGGTCGGCATCCTGGGCAACAACGGCGCGCTGTTCTCCGAGTCGGCGGAGAAGGCGACCCAGTTCATCCAGCTTTGCAACCAGATCGACGTGCCGCTGCTGTTTCTGCACAACATCACCGGCTACATCGTCGGCACCGACTACGAGCAGGGCGGGATCACGAAGAACGGCTCGAAGATGATCAACGCGGTCGCCAACTCGACCGTGCCGCACCTCTCGGTGATCGTCGGCGCTTCCTACGGCGCCGGCAACTATGGCATGAGCGGCCGCGCCTACGGCACGCGGTTCACGTACATCTGGCCGACCGCGAAGATCGCGGTCATGGGTCCGGAGCAGATGGCCGGCGTGATGACGATCGTCACCCGGGCGGCGGCGAAGCGGCGCGGAATCCCCTTCGACGAGGAGGCCGACCGAAAGCGCGCGGCCGGCGTCATCCACTGGGCCGAGAAGCGCTCGTTGGGTCTCTACGCGACGTCCCGAGTTTCCGACGACGGCATGATCGACCCGCGCGACACCCGCACCGTGCTCGGCCTGTCGCTGTCCGCCTGCCACAGCCGGGCAGTCGAGGGGGCGAAGGGCTATGCCGTCTTCAGGATGTAGCGGCGTCGTGTTGAGGGCGGCATGATCACGCGGCTCCTGGTCGCCAACAGGGCTGAGATCGCGCGGCGGATCTTCCGTTCGGCGCGCGACATGGGGATCGCGACGGTCGCGGTCTATGCCGACGGCGACGCCGATGCACCCTTCGTGGCCGAGGCCGACGAAGCGATCGCGCTCGAGGGTCGGTCGTCGGCCGAGACCTACCTGGACATCGAGAAGGTGCTGGCCGCGGCCGCTCGTACCGGCGCCGACGCGGTGCATCCCGGCTACGGCTTCCTGTCCGAGAACCCGGACTTCGCCCGCGCCGTGACCAAGGCCGGCCTGGTCTGGGTCGGGCCGTCGCCCGAGGCGATCGCCGCGATGGGCGACAAGCTCTCGGCCAAGGAGTTGATGCGCGAGGCGAAGGTGCCGACGCTGGAGGCGGTGGAACTCGGAGAAGACAGCGACCTGGCTGCTGCTGCGGCGGAAGTCGGCTTCCCGGCCCTGGTCAAGGCGGCGGCGGGCGGCGGCGGCCGCGGCATGAGGGTGGTCGAGTCGGAGGCGGAACTCGCCGCTGCTGTCGAGGGTGCTCGCCGCGAGGCGGCGGCTGCGTTCGGCGACGGCACCGTGTTCCTGGAGCGCTGGCTCGCCTCGTCGCGCCACGTCGAGATCCAGATCCTGGGCGACCTGCACGGCAACCTCGTCCACTGCTTCGAGCGGGAGTGCTCGATCCAGCGCCGCCACCAGAAGATCATCGAGGAGGCGCCGTCTCCCGTCGTGAGCGAGGACCTGCGGGCGCGCATGGGGGCCGCGGCGGTGGCCGCCGGACAGGCGATCGGCTACGCCTCGGCAGGGACGGTGGAGTTCCTGGTCGAGCAGCCGGCGGACGGCTCCGCCCCGACCGACTTCTGGTTCCTGGAGGTGAACACCCGTCTGCAGGTCGAGCATCCGGTCACCGAGGAGATCACCGGGCTCGATCTGGTCCGCGAGCAGTTACGGATCGCTCAGGGGGAGCATCTCGGTTTCGCCCAGGACGACCTGGCGATCGGCGGCCACGCGATCGAAGCGCGGCTCTACGCCGAGGATCCGTCGAACGACTTCCTTCCCCAGACCGGGCGGATCGAGCGCTGGCAGCCGCCGTCGGGCACGAACGCCCGGTTCGACTCGGGCGTCGAGAGCGGCAGCGACGTCGGCATCGAGTTCGATCCGATGCTCGCCAAGGTCATCGTCGGCGCGCCGAGCCGGCGCGAGGCGTCGCTCCGGCTCGCCCGGGTGCTCGAGACGACGCGGATGCAGGGGATTCGGACCAACCGCGACTTCCTCGTCGCGACGCTGCGGTCGCCCGAGTTCCTGGCCGGCGACACGACGACCGACTTCATCGAGCGCGTGGCGCCGGAAACCGTGCGCCTGCCGTCGGCCGACGAGGTGGTCGCCGCGGGGATCTGCGCGGTCATGGCCGCCCAGCACGATCGCCGGCAGGCGGCCCGCATCCATCCGACGATCAGGAGCGGCTGGCGCAACACGGTCATGCCCTACGAGCGGGCCGACTTCGAGACCGGCGCCGGCGATGCGCTCCAGATCCAGTACCGGATCCAGCGCGACGGCCGGTTCGATACGCGCGCCACGGCGGGAGAGGGCGATTCGAGCCAGCACACGGTCGAGTTCCGGCGGCGCACCGGGGACGGTGTCGAGGTCGTCATCGACGGGCGCAGGCTGCGGGCGACCGTCACTTCCCGCGGCGACCGCTGGCTCGTGCACGGTCCGGAGGGCGATGTCGAACTGCGAGAACTGCCCCGCTTCCCCGTCGCCGGCCTGGAGGCCGTCGCCGGCGGTCTGACCGCGCCGATGCCGGGCAAGGTGATCACGACCCACGTGGCGGTTGGAGATCGGGTCGAGTCGGGTCAACTCCTCCTGGTCCTGGAAGCGATGAAGATGGAGCACCGCGTGACGGCGCCTGCACCGGGCACGGTCTCGGAGTTTCGCGTCGCCGAGGGCGAGCAGGTCGCGAACGGCGAGCTGCTCGTCGTGATCGACGAGGACGCCGCCCAGGTCGCGGGGCGTTGACGCGAGGAGGATCCGCATGTCGAACCAGCCTGGTACGGAGTGCACGCTCTACGAGGTCAAGAGCGGCGCCGCCTGGATCACGCTGAACCGTCCGGAGCGACGAAACGCACTGTCGCCGACGCTGGTTACCGAGGTCTACGACCACGTTGCCGCGGCGCAGGCCGACGACAACGTGCGCTCGATCGTGATCACCGGCGCCGGCAAAGGCTTCTGCTCGGGCGCCGATCTCAAGCGGCAGCCGGGTGAGAGCGAGCCGGAGCGCATCGTGCCTTATCCGGACGTGCTGACAGCGATCTGGGAAGGCGAGAAGCCGGTGATCGCCGCGGTGAACGGTCACGCCTTCGCCGGCGGCCTGGGCATGGTCGCGGCCTCGGATCTCGTGATCACCGCCGAAGAGGCGATGTTCAGCTTCAGCGAGGTGCGGATCGGCGTCATCCCGGCGATCATCGCCGTCGTCTGCCTGCGCAAGCTCGGGCCGCACCACGGCATGAGGCTCTTCCTGACCGGGGACCGCTTCAGCGGTCGTCAGGCCGTGGACTTCGGCCTGGCCCACAAGGCCGTGCCGCGCGACGAGTTGATGGCGACGGTCCAGGAGGAGATCGACGCGATCAACCTGGGCGGCCCGAACGCGGTCGTCGAGTGCAAGAAGCTGGTCCGGGCGGTTCCCGACATCTCGCTCGCCGAGGGGTTCGAACTGACCCAGGGCTGGAGCCGGCGCATGTTCCAGAGCGAGGAGGCGGCCGAGGGCATGGCGGCGTTCCGCGAGAAGCGCAAGCCGAGTTGGGCGGCGGCCGTCGGGTCCGGCGGAGAGTCCTCGTGACGATCCAGCTCTACCACTGCCAGGGCGCCCGGTCGCTGCGTGCAGTCTGGACGCTGGAGGAGATGGGCATCGACTACGACCTACATGTGCTGCCCTTCCCGCCGCGGGTGTTCAAGAAGGACTACCTGGGGACCAACCTCCTCGGCACGGTTCCCTACATGATCGACGGCGACGTTCACATGACGGAGTCCTCGGGCATCGCCAAGTACCTGGTCGACCGCTACGGTCCGACGCCGCTCGCCGTCGACGTGGACGACCCGGAGTACGGCGCGTACCTGAACTGGCTGTTCTACAGCGACGCGACGCTGACTTTCCCGCAGACGCTGTTCCTGCGCTACACGCGGCTGGAGCCCGAGGAGCGGAGGGTGCCGCAGGTCGCGGAGGACTACCGCCGGTGGTTCCTGGGCCGGTTGCGGCTGGTCGAGTCGGCGACCTCGGACGGCCGTGACTTTCTGTGTTGCGACCGCCTCACGATCGCCGACATCTGCGTCGGCTACGGCCTGAAGTTGGCGGAGTCGCTCGGCATCGACGACTTCGGCGAGAACGTGCGGCGCTACTGGACGCGGCTGCAGGAAGTCCCCTCGTACCAGCGGATCCGAGAGGTCTGAGGCGCGGCCGCGGTGAGACGGCGTCGGCTGGACACGCCTGAGCTGGCGCCGGATGGCCGTCCCTGCGGCCGCTCGCGCTCTCCGGGAGGATGGGAAGGCGGCGCTCGCTTCGGTCGGCTGCGCTGCGAGAGGTCGGAGGTCTCTGGAACAAGTAGGCAGTCGCTTGCCTCCAGCCCGCTGGGACGGCCATCCGGTGCCAGCCCAGGCTGGACGGCGTCGGCGGTCCAGGGCCGCTTGGCTGGCGGTGTCTGGGCTCGGCGTTTCGTTGTCGGCTTGGCTGGGCTTGCCGCGGCTTTGGTGGTGGGTTGTGGGCCTAGGCAGAACCTGCCTACTCCCGAGCAGCCGATCGCGTACGACCACCAGGTTCATATCGAGGCCGGGTTGGAGTGCGTTCGTTGCCATCGGGGTGCTGAGGAGGGGGTTCATGCGGGGATGCCGTCGGTGCAGTCCTGTGCGGGTTGTCATCGGCGGGAGATTCCGGATCACCCTGAAGTCCAGAAAGCGATGCTCGCGAATGAGAACCGGGAGCCGATCCTGTGGGCGAAGGTCAATGTGATTCCCGACTCGGCGATGGTGCACTTCAACCACAGGGCCCATGCGCGGGCGGGGGTCGAGTGCTTGACGTGCCACGGTGACGTGGCTTCGATGACGGTGGCCGAGCCGGTGCGGAATGTGGCCGACATGGGCTGGTGCGTCGAGTGCCACCGCGAAAACGAGGCCAGTGACGACTGCCTGGCGTGCCATCGGTGAGGATGCGATGAGCAGCGGCAACGGCAAGCGCGGCGAACCGCGGGTCACGATCGGGCGGCGGGACTTCTTCAAGGTCTACGCCGCGGCCGGGGTGGCAGTGCTTCAGGGCTGTCGGCAGCGTGACCAGGAACTGATCGAG
Organism: Acidobacteriota bacterium; assembly: GCA_028875725.1. Taxonomy (NCBI): domain Bacteria; kingdom Pseudomonadati; phylum Acidobacteriota; species Acidobacteriota bacterium. The sequence goes on along the minus strand of JAPPCR010000015.1, from coordinate 441,004 downwards.
TCGCCGGTGCGGCGGAGCACGGCTCTGCCCGGCGCCTCCGTGTGGCGGCGCTCGATCTGCGAGCAGTGCGGCGCCGGTTGTGAGATCGAAGTGCGAACGGTCGACCGGCTGCCGAAGAAGATCGAGGGGCTGCCGTCGGGGTTCGTCAACGCGGGCGGTGTCTGCGCGCTGGGGCACTCGGCGCTGCAGGAGCTGTATCACCCGGACCGGGTGACGGAGCCGATGCGACGGGGGTCCTCGGGCGAGTTGGAGCCTGTCTCGTGGGAGGAGGCGCTCGAAACCGCGGCGACGGCGATCGCGGCCGCGCCTGATGCGACAACCGTTGTCGCGGGTGCGCCGTCTGGGCCGCTTCTTGGCCTTTGGCGGAGGTTCGCCGCGACCATCGGTGCGCCGCCACCGGTTCATTGGCAGCCGGCCGACACCGTCGTCGAGCGGGAGGCCACGCGGCTCGCGTTCGGCGAGTCGATACGGCCTGCCTACGATCTGGCCCGAGCCGATTACGTGCTGAGCATTGGTGCGCCCTTCCTCGACGGTTGGCGGAGCGCCGCTCATTTCGCAGGCTCCTGGGCCGAACTGACCGCCGACCGGCGGGGCAAGCTGGTGCAGGTCGAGGCGCGCCACTCGTTGACCGCGGCGAACGCCGACGATTGGCTGCCGGTACGGCCGGGAAGCGAGGGGTTCTTCGCGCGCGGCCTGGCCGGAATCCTCCTCGGAACGGGAACGGTCGGGGAGGAGGGGCGAGCCGCCTACGAGGCGCTCTATCCCGAAGCGCCGCCCGACCTCGCCGCGACCGCAGAGCGCTGCGGTATCGATACCGGCCGGATCGAGCGGCTTGCCGCCGAGCTCTCACGCGGCCGTCGACCGCTGGTGATGGTCGGCGGATCGGCGCTCGAGGGCGAGAACGGCGTCGCCGCGGGTGCCGCCGCGCTGGCGCTCAACCTGCTGCTGGGCTCGGTGGGCCGCGAGGGCGGCGTGTTGGCCGGCATCGACTTCGGTTTCGAAGACCGGCTGGCCGGCGACGCCGCCGCAGCGTTGCGGCCGGGGGCGCTGCCGGATCGGCTGCTCGGGGACGGCGAATCAGGCGTTGTCGTCGTGTCGGAGGCCGATCCGCTCCACGGAATGCCGGGCCTCGAGGCCGCCTTCGAGGCCGCCGGCACGGTGATCGCCTGCTCCGCCTTCTTCGACGACACGACGTTGCGGGCCGACGTCGTGCTGCCAGTCCAGACGGACCTGGAGCGCTTCCAGGCGGTGGAGCCGGATCCGGTGCGGGGCGTTCCGGCCCTGCTCATCGCGTCGCCGACCGTGGCGCCGCGCGGCGAGGCGCGGCATCCCGGCGATGTGGCGCTGGCGCTGGCCGCGGCGGCCGGCAGCGCTTCGCCCTGGCCGGGCTTCCAGGAGGCGGTCGAGTCGGCGCTGAGCGAAGCCTTCGCGGCGACGAGGGCGGCCGGCGACGACGCGAGCGATCCGGTCGCCCTGCCGGCGTCGCTGATCGCAGGCGCGCTGAACGCCCGGCAGTTCGTGCGGCGGACGACCGATGCCGGCGGCCTGGTGGGGACCGAAGAGATGAGGCGCGCGCCGGTTCCGGCCGCCGGGGACGACGCTCCGGCCGGGGTCGCTGATCCGGCTTCGCTGCCGCCGCCGGCCGCCCCGGCGGGCGTCGAGTCCTTCACGTTGATTCCGTTCGAGTCGCTGAAGCTGGGCGATGGCCGCGGCGCCAACCGGCCGTGGCTGCAGGAGTTACCGGACCCGCTATCGACGGTGATGTGGGGATCCTGGGTTGAGGTGGCCACGGCCGACGGGGATCGCCTGGGCATCAGCACCGGCGACATCGTGCGCCTCACCGGAACCGCGGCCGAGATCGAACTGCCGGCGATCGTTCTGCCGACGGTGCGGCCGGGCACCATCGGCGTGCCGGTCGGCGGTGGTCACACGGACTTCGGCCGTTACGCCCGCGGCCGGGGCGTCAACGTGAACGGCCTGCTCGATCCGAACCGTCGAGTGGCCGGCGCCGACGCATTCATCCGAGGCGATCTGCGCGTACGGCTTGAACGGCTGCGCCGACCTCGGCGCAGCGAGCGGCCGGTGATCTACGGCCGCGGCCTGCGCCAGGCCGAGGAGATACCGGTCGGCTGGGCGCCGCATGACTCCAGCCCGGCGCACGCCGCGCTGGAGGAACGCGGCCTTGTGCGCCGACTGGGCCGGCCCCGGCGCGCGGCTGCCGCGGCGACCCGTGAGGAGAAGGCATGACGCGTTGGGGCATGGCCATCGATCTCGACCGCTGCACCGGCTGCGAGGCCTGCGTCGTTGCCTGCGCGGCCGAGAACAACATCCAGACGGTCGGCGAGGAGCAGGCCCGCGAGGGCAGGACGATGCACTGGCTGCGGATCGAGCGCTACTACGAGGGCGAGTTCCCCGATGTCCGCACGCGCTTCATGCCGGTGCTCTGCCAGCAGTGCGGCGCCGCGCCCTGCGAGCCGGTCTGCCCGGTCTACGCGACGTACCACAACCCGGAAGGCCTGAACGCGATGGTGTACAGCCGCTGCATCGGCACGCGGTTCTGCGCCAACAACTGCCCGTACACCGTGCGCGTCTTCAACTGGTTCGACGCCGAGTTTCCGGCGCCGCTCGACTCGCAGTTGAACCCCGACGTGAGCGTTCGGCCCGGCGGCGTGATGGAGAAGTGCACATTCTGCGTCCAGCGCATCCAGGCCGGCAAGGACGAAGCCGCGCAGGAAGAGCGTGAGGTCGCGGACGGCGATGTGAAGACGGCTTGCCAGCAGTCCTGCCCGACGAAGGCGATCGCGTTCGGCGATCTCGAGGATCCGGACAGCGAGGTATCGAAGTGGGCCGAGTCGCCCCGAGCCTTCAGCCTGCTGGGCGATCTCGATACGCGGCCCGGAGTCGTCTACCTGAGTGGTTCCGAGTGGCGGGAGCCGGCCGAGTGACGGCGGCGTCCCAGCCCTCGGCCGCCGTCCTCGACGGTCAACTGCTCGGCCGTCTCGACCGCCGGCGTCCGGGTCTGCTCGTCGGTTCCCTCGCCAGCGGCGCGCTGGCTCTGGTCTTCATCTACTGCTGGGGCTACCAGATCGCGAACGGCATCGGCGTCACCGGCATCAACCGGCCCGTGTTCTGGGGCTTCTACATCATCAACTTCGTCTTCTGGATCGGCATCAGCCATGCCGGCACGCTGATCTCGGCGATCCTGCGAGTAACCAAGGCGGAGTGGCGGCGGCCGGTGACCCGTTCGGCCGAGGCGATCACCCTGTTCGCCCTCGCGATCGGCGGCCTGTTCCCGCTGATTCACCTCGGCCGGGTGGCGATCTTCTACTACATGATCCCGTACCCGAACAGCCGGATGCTGTGGCCGAACTTCCGCTCGCCCCTGGTGTGGGACATTGCCGCAATCACGACCTACATCATCGGTAGCGCGCTCTACCTGTTCCTTCCCCTGATTCCGGACGCGGCGGTGATGCGGGACCGCGCGGCGGCCGGCCTCAAGAAGCGCTTCTACGCGGTGCTGGCGCTCGGCTGGCGCGGCACCGCGCAGCAGTGGCACAGCCTGGAGTGGGGGATCCGCATCCTGGCGGTGGCGATCATCCCGGTGGCCGTCTCGGTTCACACGATCGTGTCCTGGGACTTCGCGATGACCCAGACGCCGGGCTGGAAGAGCACGATCTTCGGGCCCTACTTCGTCGTCGGCGCGATCTTCTCGGGGATCGCCGTGCTGATGATCGCGATGGCGTTGCTACGCCGCGGCCTCGCGCTCGAGCGCTTCCTGACCGACCGGGTGTTCAACAACCTCGGGCTCCTGTTCGTAACGATGTCCCTGGTTTGGGGCTACTTCACGTTCGCCGAGCACCTGACCGTCTGGTACAGCGGCGACCTGTTCGAGAAGAACGTGCACCACGTCCTGCTGCACGGCGACTTCGCGGTCCCGTTCTGGACGATGGTCGTGGTCAACCTGGTGATTCCGGTCGCCGTGCTCTCCTTCCCGCGCGGCCGGCGCCCGCTGCCGACCGCCCTGGTCGGCTGCGGCGTGCTCGTCGGCATGTGGCTCGAACGGTTCCTGATCGTCGTGCCGGCCCTGTCGACGCCGCGGCTGGCCTACAGCATCGGCGACTACATGCCGAGCTGGGTGGAACTCGGGATCATGATCGGAGCGGTCGGTGTCTTCGCCTGCCTCTACTTCACGTTCACTCAGTTGCTGCCGATCGTTTCCGTCTGGGAGATGCGGGAGGGCTGGCGGCACGGGGGAAGTGGCGAAGCGGGTGGTGCGACTTCGGACGCCGCGGCGACCTCGGGGACGGCGGCACCGGTACCTGGCGGAGGTGGGGCATGACGGCGGCCGCAGAGCGGCATGTGGTCGAAGCCGCCTACGAGCGCGTCGAGGACGTGCGGGCGGTCGTCGAAGCCGCGCTCGAGTCGGGCGTCGCGGCCTCGCAGGTCGAAGTGCGGAGTCCGGCGCCGCTGGAAGAAGGCGAACTGCCGCTGCCGAAGCTGAAGTCCCGTGTGTTGCTGTTCGCCCTGTCCGGCGCGGTCCTCGGCGGCCTCACCGCCTTCGGCCTGGCGGCCGGCACGGCGCTGGCCTATCCGCTGCCCACCGGCGGCATGTCGATCGTCGCCGGGCCGCCAATAGGCGTGGTGACGTACGAGGGCACGGCGCTCGGGCTGATCATCATGACCGTCCTGCGCGTGCTCTGGGAGGGTGGCCTGCTCCCGGGCCGGGCGATCCGGAGTGGCCGTGGCCGGGCTTCGGATCTGGACCACCACGTCGCGAACGGTCGGTTGTTGTTGCGGGTCCACGGCCTGAGCGAAGAGCAGGCCGGCCCGCTGCGCGACCTGAGTCGTGCTTCCGCCGTGGAGGTGGGATAGGGCCCGGCGCCTCGCCCCTTTTGAGACGCCGGACCCTGGCCGTCCGCTGCCCACTGACGGGCTAGCGAACGGCTACATGGCTACTAGAACTCGAAACGGATTCCCGCTTCGAAGCGCCGCGGCTGCACGTACGCCGTGGCTGCATCCAGATCCAGGCCGCCCGCGCAACCCTCGACTCGTGTGCAGACCGTCGTGACCTGCTCTTCGTCGAAGACGTTGAACACCGCGCCGATCAGCTCGAAGCGCAGGTCGCGTCCGAAGATGAAGCCCTTCGATACCTGGACGTCCATGCCGTAGCGGTCGTTCGCTTCCCGGCTGCCGCGCGGCTCCGTGAAGATACGGCCGTAGGTCTCGGATGCTACCGTCGGCGCGTAGACGCCCGCGGACGACCAGAAACCCTCGACCGCCAGCCCGAAGTCGAGCGGCAGATCGACGAAGCCGTTCACCTTGACCCGGTGCCTCCGGTGGTCCGAGAGATACCCGTACGTGTTCTCGAAGTGGTCCGGATAGATGTCGAAATCGACCCCGGCGTTCTGCGTATAGCCGACGTTTCCTTCGGACTGGGAGTTCGTGTACGAAGCGAGAACGTGGAACCAGTCCGTGAAGCGGGACTCGAAGTCGAGGACGAAGCCGCTGTAGTCGCGCACCAGTCCCGGCAGGTTCGCCATGACGTAGAAATCGCAGTCCGCCCCGGCGGCCGGCGCCGGCAGGTTGCCATTGCAGGTGTCTTCGAAGATGTCCAGGGTCTCCTTGGTGATGTAGGTCAGGCCGATCGATGTGCGTCGGGTCAGTTCGCGTTCGACGCCGACGCTCCACTGGTCGGCGTAGGTCGGCTCGAGCGCGGCCGAGATCCTGCTCGCGGTACTCGAGAACACCCTGTTGTAGAACCAGCCGTTCGGATCAAACCCTGCAGGGTCGGCGATCCAGTTCGAGAAGGTCAGGCCGCCGACTGTTTGTTCACCGGGGTACGCGTCGCGGCAGTTCGCGCCCAGTTGCGGCCGGAACGACGAGCAGGAGATCCAGCGGACCGTCGGGAACTGGTTGACCCTCGCGAAGCTCGGCAGCGTGAGGGCGTTCGGGTGCATGAAGCGGCCCCAGTTTGCGCGAGCGACTGTCCTGGCGTCGCCGCCGATATCCCAGGCAATCCCGAACCGCGGCTGCAGCTTGGACAGGGCCGCCACCTCGTTGCCGATGTCGTTCTCGAACGCGACTTCATCGTGGCGCAGACCGAGCTTGAGCGTCAGGTTCGGCAGTACGCGCCATGTGTCCTGGACGTACGCGGTGAACTGCCTGCCGTCGTTCTCGGCCGGCGACTCGATGGGCGAAAAGAGGAGCGTGTAGGGCGCGCCGAAACGGTCGCCAAACGAGTAACCGCCTCCGGTGGCGTTGTTCTGGGTGGCGAAGAAGTTGCTGGCGTACTCCACACCCACCTCGACTTCGTGGTCGCCCGCGGCGCCATCGGTGAACCAGACCAGATTCGTCGTTAGGTCGTCCCGGTCGCGGGTCGAGAACTGCTGGTTCGTGTAGTTCACCGAACGCGAGCCGTCGCCGAAGGAGTCGACGTGACCGATCGTGTCGAAGTCGCGGCTCTGCGGGAACGAGTTCAGCTCGCCGCGGACCGTCCCGGCCTTGATGTGCCACTGCAGGTTCGAGGTCAACAGTCCGAGCGCGTCAACGCCGAGAATTGTCTTCGGCTGCTCCTGGTAGCGGGTGGCTTCCGGCGCCACGGAGCGGGAAGCGTTCGCGTTGGTGATCGTTGCGTCTTCGCCGATGTACCGGCCGGTGAGCTGCCACTCCGGGCTGGCCTGCCACGTCAGCTTGCCGTTGAGGTTCATGCCTTCGAAGTCGCGGGTGGCCGGCGACTCGGTGGGGGTGTTCTTCGATCTCACCGGGTTGGCCGCGGCGAAGAACCAGAGTTCGTCCCGGCGGATCGGACCGCCAAGTGTGGCGGCCGTCTCCTGGAACTCGACGACGTTGTCGTCCGTGTCGAAGTGTTCGCCGCTGGTGTTGAAGTCCGTGTCGCGGTAGCGCACGTCCAGACTGCCCGAGAACGAGTTGCCGCCGGACTTCGTGACGACGTTGACCACGCCGCCGGTCGCGTTTCCGTAGCGAGCCTCGAATCCGCTGGTCTCGAAGTTGATCTCCTGGACCGTGTCGAAGTTCATGTTGATGTTCCAGGTCGCTGTGACCGGATCCGTCGTGTTCACGCCGTCCACGACGAAGGAGTTTTCGCCCAGAGTCGAGCCGAAGACGTTCGGGTTCGATCCGCCCGCGACGCCGCCGACGTCGGTCAGCACACTCTGGTAGCTCCGGTTGGCCGAGCCGATAGAGGCTTTCTTGAGGTACTCGGCGCCGAATGTTTGCGAGGTCGACACCTGTTCGGGATCGACTACGGGAGTTTCGGCGACGACCATCACTTCTTCACCGAACTCGCCCGCAGGCATCGAGAAGTGGATTTCGGTGACGCGGTTCAGTCGGACCTCGACCTCGGTCCGTTGTTGCGGGATGAAGCCATCCAACTCGGCTTCGACGGTGTAGACGCCCGGCGGCAGGCTGGGGAAACTGAAGCCGCCGTCGGCGTTCGCGAAGTCGGTTCGAGAGCCCATCAGGTTGGGCGAGTTGACGGTTACCGTGACGCCGGGAAGCGCTGTGCCGTCGGCGTCCATGACCTGTCCGGCCAGCCGGCCCGTGAGTTGAGCGGCCGTCGGGGCGGCCAGGAAAGCAAGCGCCAGAGCGGCGCATAGACCGAGGACCGCGCTTCGGCTCAGGCCGGTGCGGTTTTTTCGGTGCTCGGTTTGAAGATGTGACAACACGGAAGGTCCCTCCTGTTGTGGGGCGCAAGTCCGTTGAGCAAGGCGGATGCCAGTTGTTGTGACGAAGGGCGGCGAGGCACCGGATCAAGCCGTTTGGTGTTGTTCCCGCGCGGGTTTCTGGATTTCGGACCCTGGTTGGCTCTCAGACGTTCCAAGATGGCAATTCACTGCCCTGGACGGATCTCCTACGAGGCTCTGGATCCGGCGGATCCATGATTCGGATCCCGGATTCCGGTTCTTGAATCAGGCGGCCGTCCGAAGTGGCGACCGGGACGCCCGGACTGTGGCGTCTGCCGGCCGGCTGCGATAGCTTCACGGCCTCAAATCACAGAGCCCTGTCTTTCTGGGAGAAGGAGCAAGAGAGCCATGCCCGATCTCGATCCGTTCGGCATCGACGCCGAGTTGTACGACCTTTCGATGTCCGAGGGGGCCAAGCCGCTTCTGACGAAGGTCAAGAACTTCATGGCCGACTACGTCGAGCCGATCACCGAGGAGTACTACCGCCGCGGCGAAGGGCGGGAGGACCGCTGGAGCTACGGCGAGGGGCAGTTGGAGCTGCTCGACGGCGCCAAGGCGAAGGCCAGGGAGATGGGCCTGTGGAACTTCTTCCTGCCGGACGCCGAGACGGGCGAAGGCCTGAAGAACCTCGACTACGCCTACATCGCCCAGGAACTGGGCAAGAACCCGCTCGCCTCGCAGTGCATGAACTGCAGCGCCCCGGACACCGGCAACATGGAAGTGCTCGAGCGCGTCGGCACGGAAGAGCAGAAGGAGAAGTGGCTGGAGCCGCTGCTCAACGGCGAGATCCGATCCTGCTTCGGCATGACGGAGCCGAACCTGGCCTCTTCGGACGCGAAGAACATCGGCACACGCGCGACCCTCGATGGCGACGAGTGGCTGATCCAGGGCGAGAAGTACTACATCTCCGGCGCCGGCGACCCGCGCTGCAAGATCATGATCTGCATGGTCAAGACCAGCCCGGGCGGGCCGGCGCACCGCCAGCAGTCCCAGATCCTGGTGCCGATGGACACCCCGGGTGTGAATGTCCTGGGGCCGATGAAGGTCTTCGGCCACGACCACGCGCCCCACGGCCACATGCACATCAAGCTGGACAACGTGCGCGTGCCGAAGGAGAACATCCTGCTCGGCGAGGGCCGCGGTTTCGAGATCTCCCAGCTCCGGCTGGGTCCGGGCCGCATCCACCACTGCATGCGGTCCGTGGGCCAGGCGGAGAAGGCCCTGGACCTGATGGTCAAGCGCGGCATGTCCCGCGAGGCCTTCGGCCGGCCGATCATCCAGCTCGGCAAGAACATCGAGGTCGTGTCGCGCGCCCGCATCGACATCGAGGCGATGCGTCTCATGGTCCTGCGCGCCGCCAAGGCGATGGACGTTCTCGGCAACCGCGAGGCGCGGGTGTGGGTCCACGCCGTCAAGGCGATGATCCCCGAGCGCACCTGCCAGATCATCGACCAGGCGATCCAGATGCACGGCGCCACCGGCGTCTCGCAGTGGACGCCGCTTGCCGACATGTACACCGGTCAGCGGACGCTACGCATCGCGGACGGCCCGGACGAGGTCCATCACCTCGTCGTCGGCCGCGCCGAACTGCGGCGGTACACCGAGGAGGAGAGCGCCGCGAATTAGTTGGCGTCACCAGCGGCGCGAGGGCGCGGCGGCGTCGGCTACACCCGCCCGGGCGAGCGCCGGAAGGCCGTCCCTGCGGCCGCTCGCGCTTTCCTGGTTGGTGGGGTGTCGGCGCTCGCTTCGGTCGGCTGCGCTGCGTGGCTTTCGAGGTGCGTGGAGCGGCATGGGGAGACGCTTGCCTCCAGCCCGCTGGGACGGCCTTCCGGCGCTCGCCCGGGCTGGACGTTGCCGGTGGTCGCGGCTCAGCGGCCGCGGATGTGGCTTCGGACGCTTTGGGAGGGCGTTGCGAGACCGAAGATCGGCGCCCGTCTACGTCTAAGTCGATAGCGCCTGAGTCGTCTTTGAAGTAGACGTGGATAGCTGTCGTGTGTATGCTCCATACACATACTGATGGACGAGGCGCAGAGGAGAATGGCCAGAGTGCAGTTACTGATCCCGGATGAGGACCGAGACAGGTTCGTCCATCAGGCCAGGAGGGAGGGCATGACGCTGAGCGCGTGGTTGAGGGCGGCCGCACATCAGCGGCTGGCTGCAGGGCAGCGATCCGATCCGTTCGAGACGCCAGAGGACCTCGAGGCGTTCTTCCAGGGCTGCGATGCGATCGAAGGCCCCGATGCCGAACCGGAGTGGGGCGAACACCTCGCGGTCATCGATGAGTCGCGTAGACGGGGCGCTTCCAGTACGTGATCTTCGTTGACACGAACGTGTTCATGTACGCGGTAGGCCGTCCGCACGCGCTAAGGGACACGGCTCGCAAGTTCTTCGCGGACTGTGTCGACAATGCAACGCCTCTTTGCACCTCGGCTGAGGTGGTCCAGGAGCTGGTTCATGCCTACCTGCCAGTGGCCCGACTACGGGCGCTCGACCGGGCGCTGTCGTTGATCACCAGAGCCAGGGTTGAGGTCTGGCCGCTTGAACACGAGGACGTGACGTTGGCCAGACAGCTCCACGAACTGCACCCAGCTCTGGGAGCCAGGGACCTCTGCCATCTCGCCAGTTGCCGCCGTCGCGGTGTGCGAGAGGTGCGTACCTTCGATCAGGCGCTGGGAGCCGTTGCTGGCGCGAGCGCCGGATGAGGGCTTGTTGGGGCCGCGATCGGACGTACACCGGAGTTGAGTAGTTCCTGAGCCTGACCCCAGGCGGACGCGGCGGCCAGAAGGCCGCGGGCGCCAACCTGGAGCCGCAGCCTCACAAGGAGTAGACCCGGGCCGCGGTCCGGTAGAACATGGCGTCCTGTTCGTCGTCCGGGAAGCCGGCCGCGATCTTCTTCAGGCCGTTGTACATCGCGTGGTACGGGATCGAGAGCTTGTCGACGGGGAAGTTGCTCTCGAACATGCAGCGGTCCGGGCCGAAGCACTCGATCGTGTGCAGGTAGTAGCGGCGCTGCGCGGCGACGAGCTCGTCGGAGGTCGCGGGAGTGGCGCGTTCGCTCCAGCCGAAGCCGTTGTCGGGCATCGCGAGGCCACCGATCTTGGCGACCACGTTGGGGCACGCGGCGATCTCGGCGATGTCGTCCTTCCAGGCCTCGAAGATCTCCTCGCGCCTGTCGGCGTAGGGGCCGACGCCCAGCGGCGTACCGAAGTGGTCGAGGATCATCGTCGTCCCGGGCACGGCGCGCGCCAGGGCCGCGAAGTCGCGGTTCTGGTGGTGGTAGTGCCAGGTGTCGAAGGTCAGGCCGCGGTCGCCCAGCACCTTCATGCCGCGCCGGAAGTCCTCGCGGGCGTAGAGGCCCTCGGGCGCGCGCCCGGCGATGCGCAGGTGCTCGGGGTGGGGGTCGCGGGCGCCGGAGTGGCGGATGCCCCGGAACAGTCCGTTGCCGGCCTCCTCGTGGGAATCGAGCACTTCCGCGACGCCTTCGCCCAGGGTCAGGTTCGCGTGGCTGACGATGCCGGAAATCGTGGCCCCATCGCCTTCGGCCGAGGCAGCGGCGTTCTCCGCCACGAATTCCGTCTCACCGACGCACCGCAAGTGCTCCGGACCGTCCTTCCGGTAGCAGGCCCGGCACTCGACGAACACGGTCTTCTCGACGTTGTGGCTCTCGCCGTCGGAGCCGACTGCCTCCGTGTCGCCCCACAGGTCTTCGAGCAGATAGTCGCCGGTGGGACGCCGCCAGAGATGGTGGTGTGGATCGACGATCCGGCGGGACGGGTCGACGGTTTCTTCCTGGACCTGGGCAAGCCACTCGGGCGTGCCGGGATCGGGTGCTGACATGGCGTCTCCTGCGTCGTTGGGGGCGCTACCGTAGCAGCCTTGGGCGTCCAGCCAACGTGGGCGGGCGCAGCTGCAGGCCAGCGCTTCGCGCTGGATGCCGGCCAGAAGGCCGGCGCACCCGGTCTTCTGTCGCGCAGGCTCCTAGTGCTTGTAGTCGCGGTGGTGCTGCGCCAGCAGATCGCGGCCGAAATCGCCGTCGAAATCTCGCCAGACGGTGTGGCTGTGGTTCGCTCGGTTCTGGACGTTGTCGTACTCGATGACGAAGTCCGGCGCCTGCACGCGGTAGTAGTGGGGCGCGCCGGGCTCGCCCGGACCGATCCAGACGAAGTGGATCGCGTCGCCGGCCGCTTCGACCTGGGCGCGGCGCTTCCCGGCCAGGTCCGGCGGAACGTTTCCAGCGTACTCTTCGATCAGGGCGTCCAGGAGGCTCCGCTGGCCGGGCCGGAGGGCGCTTGCGGGCAGGCCCTCGGGTTCCCCTGGTTCCACTCGCGGCTTGTTCGACGTGAAGATGTCGCGGGGCGCGTCGGCGCCGATCACGGCCTGCTTGCGCTGGTCGTTGTCGAGGGAATCGAGCAGCGCGCGGGCGAGGTCCTCTTCGTTGCCCAGGGCGCGTAGCCCTTCGCGCGGGCCGCTTGGGACGCGGTGCGGGTTGGCGCCCAGGAACAGGGGAGTGGAGGCGGTCGCTTCGCCGGCGACGACGGTGAAGTTGAGCGACACGTGGTGTCCCTCGAAGCTCCAGCCCCAGTCGCGGTCCTCGCCGGGCTCGCCGAAGAACGTGACGTGGTAGCGCAGGGGGTCACGCATCGACGTGAAGCGGTTGGCGCCGGCAGCCTCCTCGAGCTTGCGCAGCACGGACTCCAGGCTCATCACGGTGGCCGTCTTGCCGTAGCCCGTGCGGCTGAGCGAGGCGCTGAGCAGGGCGTGGAGCAGGTGGTGCTGGTCGGGGCTCATGTCCAGCATCGACAGCCCCTTGCGCTCCTTGGGGATGAAGTGCCAGTCGACGCGCTCGGCGGCGTCGAAGTCGAGCATGACGGTCGCCCGCTGCTCGTCGCTCAAGGAGGCGAGCAGGTTGTTCGCCGCGGAGGCCATCGTGTTGGAGGTCTTGTCGTTGCCGGCGGCGGTGAGGAGTCCGGCCGCGCCGGCGCAGCCCAGGGCGATCAACAGCATGCGTGCGGACATCGTATGTCTCCTGCGGTTCATCGGCACCGCCGGCGTTGTCGCCGGGTGCCGCGCTCGTTGCGGGTTTGGGCATTGCAGCGTATCGCGCCGCGGCGGGTGCGCGGGTCCCCGGAAGTCCAGGGCTAAGCTCGCGCGATGATTCGGCTCGCCGCGCTCGTCGCCATGGCACTGCTTGCGGCCGTTCCCGCCGCCTCGCAGGGCCGGCCCGGCGTCCGGGCGCTCGGGATCGAGCAGCCGGTGCGGGTCGACGGGGAACTGGCCGATTCCGCCTGGCTGGAGGCTGAATGGGCAGGCGGCTTCACCCAGCGTCAGCCCCGCCCTGGAGAGCCTTCCAGTGAGCCTACGGAGTTCGCCATCGCGTACACGCCGGACACGCTCTACGTCGCGGTGCGGGCGAACGACCGCGAGCCGGCGAGGATTGTGGCGAAGGAGATGGAACGGGACAGCGACCTGTTTCAGGACGACTCGATTCTGCTCCTGTTCGACACGTTCCACGACGGGCGGAACGCCTACCTGTTCCTGACGAATCCGAACGGCGCCCGTACGGATGCACTGCTGACCGACGAGGGCAGGGACGTGAACTGGGCCTGGGACGGCGTGTGGGACGTGGCTGCGCGCAGGACCGGCCAGGGCTGGGTGGCGGAGATCGCGATACCGGTCTCGACGTTGCGCTTCGATCCCCAGAGCGAGGTCTGGGGCCTGAACGTGCAACGGCTGATCCGGCGCCGGAACGAAGAGACCCACTGGGCGCCCCTGCCGCTCGAGGCCAGCCGCAACAGCGACCTGACCCAGTTCGGGCAGGTTGCCGTTTACCGCGTCTCGCTGGCCGGGGAGATGAGCGGATTGCGAGGTCTTCGGCCGTCACGCCAACTCGACATCATCCCCTACGCGGTTGCCGGCCGGAGCGACGACCGGGTCCTCGGGGGCAGTAGCAACGACTTCGACGGCGGACTGGACCTCAAATGGGGGCTTACCCGCTCCCTGGTGCTCGACCTGACCTACAACACGGACTTCGCCGAGGTCGAGGTCGACGACCAGCAGGTCAACCTGACCCGGTTCTCGCTCTTCTTCCCGGAGAAGCGGGACTTCTTCCTGGAGAACGCGGGCGTCTTCGACTTCGGGCCGCGGCCTCGGGTGCCGTGGGGTCAGCCGCTGATGAGGCCGTTCTTCTCTCGACAGATCGGGCTCGAAGGCGGTCGCACCGTGCCGATCGACGTCGGTGCGCGGCTCACGGGGCGCGCCGGGGGCTGGAACGTCGGCGTTCTGGGGGTCGGCTCTGCCGGCCTCCCGGCGGGGGAGGACGGAGAGAGCGCTGTGCCCGCGGCGACGTACGGCGTGGCGCGTTTCACCAGGAACATCGGCGAGCGATCGACGGTCGGAGGCATCTTCACCCAGCGCGGGCGGGAAGGACACGGCAGCGAGCGGCTGCTCGGACTCGACTTCGACCTGAAGCCGACCCAGCGGACGGAGGTCTCGGGGTTTTGGGCGGAAAGCGACCTCGGGCTGGGCGCCGCCGAAGCGGAGGACAACCAGACCCGAGGCGCGGGTCTTGCTTACCAGGGGCCGGAGCTCACCGCCAGCGCGGACTACGTGGAGGTGCAGCCGGACTTCGAGCCGACGGCCGGTTTCCTGCTCCGGCGGGACTTCAGGATGTTCTATCCGCGCCTGGAGTGGCGCCCCAGGATCGAGAAGTGGGGCCTGCTCAATTGGTGGTCCGACCTGGGAGTCGAGCGCTTCGAACGGAGCAGCGACGGCCGGTTGGAGAGCGAGAGAATCGCCCTCTCGCCTTTCGGCTTCGCCACCGAGAGCGGTGAGTTCCTGTGGTTCGGCCGGCGCTGGTCCAAGGAGCAGTTGTTCGAGCCGTTCGAGATCTCCCCGGGCATCGTCGTTCCCACCGGCCTGTATGACAACGAAGGCTTCGCGGGCGGCTTTTCCACCAGCGGCAAGCGGGCGGTCTGGTACGACAACCTGACCTTCTGGGGCGGCTTCCTCGACGGCGACTGGTTGTCGACATCGTCGACCGTGACTCTGCGGCTGTCGAGGCGGCTGCGCGCCTCGACTTCCTGGTCATACACCGACGTGTCGCTTGCCGCCGGCAGTTTCAGCTTCGATCAGTTCCGGCAGCGGTTGGACCTCTCGTGGACCCCCAACCTTCGTCTGAACCTGCTCGCTCAGTACAACACGGCCGACGAACTGCTCGGCGTGAACGCGCGCTTCCACTGGATCTATCGCCCCGGATCGGACCTGTACGTCGTCTACAACGAGAACTGGATGGCAGAGGCGATCCACCGCCGAGTGCCCCTCGGCCGGCAGGTGATCGTCAAGCTGAACTACCGGATGCAGCGCTGACGCCGCATCAGGCGACGCTCGGGTCGGCCTGGACCGCCAGCTCACGGACCACGAAGGACGACCGTCCGCTGTTCTCCTCCCAGATGCCGACCGCCAGGCGGTACGAGCCCGGCGACAGGAGCACTTCGCTGCGGACGGCGATGTACTGGCCTGCCGCCTGCTCGAGTTCGGCGACCGGCACGTTCAGCTCGAAGTCGAAGTGCTGGGGAGGCATCCGGCTGCCGTCGTCGCGCTGGACCTGGACCACGACGCGGAAGAAGCCGCTGGCGACGGGGGTGCGGGTCGCCCGGGTGGGTGCGAGATCGAGGTCGCCGATCGGCAGACTGGCCCTGACTTCCAGCGGCGTGTGCCCGGGCTGGTCCGGCCGCTCGCGCGACGCGGATCTCCTGACCTGGACCTCCATGCCGTGGTTGTTCTCCTCCCAGCCGAACAGCAGCGTTCCCCAGGCCCGGCTGGCGAGGTTCTGCTGGATCGTTACCGGCGCGTAGCTCGCCCGGTAGCGGAGCGAGCCGCTCCGGGCGAGAGGCCGCTGGCGCAGCCGGAGCGTGATCTCGCGAATGCCGGTGTCGCCCATCGAGTCGGGGGGCGTGAAGGAGAGCGAGTAGTAGGTCGAGATGTCGGTGCGGGTCGACTGCAGGAACTCGGCGACGCCGGTATCGGAAACGAAGGAGAGCCCGCCGGTCAGGCCGGCCAGACTGTTCAGGCCGCTCCGCACGTTCGACAGCTCGACGATCGAGCCACGGTCCTTGGCGCTCTCGCCGAGTTCGCTGATCGCCGGGTCGATGACCGGCGGCTTGAGTGGGTAGAAGGTGACCCGGTGGGTGTTCGCGAGTGCCGCCAGTTGATCGAAGGCGTCCGCGCAGCTCAGTTCGGCGGCCATGGTCTGGAAGGCGAACGCGCCGCCGTCGTCGACCTGGACGATGTTCGTCGCCACGCCCATGCGGTCTGCCCGGTCGACGCCGAAGGGCCGGTGATTGCGATCGTTCAGGTCGAGCGAGCCGCGGGCGCTGATCATCTCGTCGCCCTCGATCTGCCGGGAAGCGCCCGCGAGGCGGTCGTACATCGTCTTGGCGGCGCTGTCGAGGGGGTGGCGGGGTAGGCCGTCGCTCACGAACAGGATCGCCTTGCGGCCGGGAACGAAGGCGAGCGCTTCGACCAGCGAGCGAACCGCGCTGACGGTCAGCAGGGTGTCCTGCCGCAGGGCCTGGCCGAAGCTCCGGAGGTTCGCCTCCACGCTGGCGAGGGAGGCCTCGCCGAGACGGTAGCGGCTGCCCTTTGCCGCCATCAGACGCAGCGCCTCCCTCATGGCCAGGGAAACGGAGCGCTGGTGGGTGCGCAGGGTCGTCGTCGGGATGTCTCGGTTCATCGCGGTTTCGATCGTCGCCCGCACCGCCGCGCGGTCGCGGGTGGGCGACAGCAGCGGTTCGAGGCGCTCACCGAAGGCCGCGGCCGCCACCCAGGTCGGGTTGGCTGCAATCTCCTCGTCGAGGGCTCCCGCGATTTCGGCCAGGGCCGCGTCGCGGTGCTTCCGCTGCAGGTGGCGCTCGTCGATGAACAGGAGAATGGTCAGGCGTCCGGTGACGGTGGTGCGGAGGTCCTCTCCTGCGGCCACGCTCAGTATCTCGACGGGTTCGTCCTGGACCTTGAGTTCGAAGTCGTCCTTGGTCAGGCCGGTGACCGGCCGGTCGGAGGAGTCGGTGACGACGGCGTCGAGACTGATCAGCCGGACGTCGATCGACTCGCGGAGCACGATGTCCTCTCGAATCTGCCCCTGCTGCGGCTGACCGTCCTGCGCGTTGGCCCCTGTTGGACCCGCGAAGTGGGACGCGGCCGTGAGCGCCATTGCGGCGGTAGCGACCAGCAGCCTCGGCGGCCGGCGGTGGCATTCGGAACCGGTCAACGGACACCCATGTTAGCGCCAGCTGTTTCGAGCCCGAGTCGCGGGGAACCGGGCGAGCAGGCTGCTATCCTCACCGTTCGCGACCAGAGGAGGCAGTGTGATGAGACGGAGTCTCGTGGAACGGACGGTGTTGACGCTGCTTGCGGCGTTGGTGCTCGCGGTGGCACCCGCGGCGGCCCAGGACACCGATTACAGGGCGCCACGCACTCACGACGACAAGCCGGATCTCAACGGGATCTGGCAGGCGCTCGGTGCGGCCCACTGGGACATCGAGCCGCACGCCGCACGTCAAGGCCCGGTGGTCGAGATGGCCGCGCTGGGCGCGATACCGGGCGGTCTCGGCATCGTCGAAGGCGGCAGGATCCCGTATCTGCCGGAGGCCCTGGAGAAGCGCGATCAGAACCGCGAGAACTGGCTGGCTCTCGATCCGGCGGTGAAGTGCTACATGCCGGGCATCCCGCGCGCCAACTACATGCCGTTCCCGTTCCAGATCGTCCAGACGCCCGATCACGTGCTGATCGCCTACGAGTTCGCCAGCGCCAGCCGCGTGGTCTACATGAACCGGGAGGGTTTCGAGGCACCGTTCGACACCTGGATGGGACACTCGATCGGTCGCTGGGAAGGGGAGACGCTGGTGGTCGACGTGACAAGCCAGGTGCCCGACACCTGGCTCGACTCGAGCGGCAACCACCACACGGACGCGATCCACGTCGAGGAGCGCTGGACCGCGATGAGCCCGTATCACCTCCAGTACGAGGCGACGATCACCGACGAGAACGTCTACAGCCAGCCCTGGAAGATCAGCCTGCCGCTCTACCGCCGGGTCGACACGAACATGCAGCTTCTCGAGTTCAAGTGCGTCGAGTTCGCCGAGGAACTGATGTACGGCCACCTGCGCAAGGGCGCCGACTCGGGTCCCTGACTGGCACGGACATGGAGAGGAGAACAGCGATGAAGTTCCAGCGAATCGTCCTACTGGCAGGGGGCCTCGCCCTGGTGCTCGCCATACCGCTCGCCGCTCATCACGCCTTCTCGGCCGAGTTCGACGCGGATCGGCCGCTCCAGCTTCGCGGCAAGGTGACGAAGATGGAATGGATCAATCCCCACGCCTGGATTCACCTGGAGGTGATGAATGACGACGGCAGTGCGACCGTCTGGATGGTCGAGGGCGGCACGCCGAACACGCTCGCCAGGCGCGGCTTCACGAAGAGGTCGCTTCTGCCGGGGACCGAGATCGTCGTCGACGGCTACCAGGCGAAGGATGGCTCGAACAAGGCGAACGGCCGCGACCTGACCTTCCCGGACGGCCGCAAGCTGTTCATGGGTTCATCCGGCACGGGCGCCCCGCGCGACGGCCGGGATCCGACCGAGCAGTAACGGAAGCAGCGGCTCGGGAGCTACTGGCCGCCGCTGGCGGCGCTGCGCGTCTCTTCCTCGAGTAGTCGCGCGCCCCTGAGGATGTTGCCCATGGCGTAGTTTCCCTCGTGGCAGGCGTACTCGTAGACCTTGGCCGGTGTGCCGGGCCACAGGTACTCGCCGCTCCAGGGCGCGCTCCACACGGTCGGGTCCTCTACCGTGAACGCGTAGAGCAGGTCGTCCGCGTTGACCCGTGTGAAGCGCTCGGTCACCTTGAGGTTCCGTGAGGCCAGGAAGAGCGCCGGGCGGTCGATGAAGTTCGTCGTTTCGACCACGAGCGTGTCGTCCTCCCACCAACCGATCGAGTCGCCAAGCCAGCGGCGCTCGTCTTCCGGGATGTGCTCGCCGCCAATGCGGACGATGCGCGCGTCGTGCACCATCTCGACCAGGATCATCAGGTGGTCTTCGGTCTGCACGATCCGCTTGGCGTTGTTGTAGAGCACGGGCAGCATCGGCGGTCCGCCGGTGGAGCCGAAGCCGATCAGGCAACGTTCAGGCACGCCCAGGTTCTCCGGGCCGTCGTACGGCCCGGTGCCCTCGACCTCGAGCCACCAGGCGGTGCCGTCGTTGCCGCGCCGGCGACCGCGCCGCTCGGACATCCGCTGTAGCGTCTCGGCGGTCAGTTGCGGCATCCGGCCGTTCGGCGGGTCGACGATGATCGAGGTCCGGAACCTGCCGTCTATCGAGAACACGTCGCTGCCGCGATCGGTCCAGAAGTTGTTGTAGCCACCGACGTTGCCGGCGCCGCTCGTCTCCCGGAACTCGTCGCCGAGACCGATTGGCGGCGCGCCGCCGGGCGGCGGCGGTTCGTCGATCCGGCGGACGGCGGCCCGGGCCGCTACGCGCTGGCGCTCCCGTTCGACGATCTCTTCCGCCTGCTCGCGCGTCAGGTAGAGGTTGTCGCCGAACTCTTGAGGTCGCTGCAACGGAGTCAGCGTGGAGATGTCGTAGTCGCCGGTCAAGTCGGGACGGCCGGAGGCCGTGCGCGGGATCGCGTCGTCGTCGGCAGGCGCGGCGGGCACCGTGAGGAAGGCAAAGGCGGCGGCCGTGGCGGCAGCGAGAGTAACTCTGCTCGGCATGTTTTCTCCTCTCATCGATAGCCCGTTGGTGCCACCGTTATAGCAGCATGCCGCGGCTCAGGCAGGCAGAGAGGGTTGGCGCCGGGCCTTGTTGGTCGCCATGCACAGTGGGCACGAAACGCCCTGCCTATTCGCCGAGCGCCGGGAGCGACCCGGCGCCTGGTGTCGACTGTTGTATTCGGCAGGAGACCCGGCTCGCAGGCCCACGGCGCGACGACAACCAACGGCGAGAAGCTACCGCGCGGTCGATTGTCCGTCAAACGACCCGGCCGCCTGTCGGGGTGGGACCGGGCCGGACGCCGATCGTTCCGGTCAGCGTAGGGACGCCGTCATCGCCGCGACCGCCAGGCCCGCCAGACCCATCTCCAGCACCTTGCCGGCCGCCCAGTTGATCGCGGCGATGGCGAAGCCCGCCGGCCTGGAAAGCCGGAACACCGCGGCGGCGCCCAGCCCGAGCAGGAGAAAGGACCAGACGAACACGAAGGAGTGGATCATCAGGTCGAGAATCGCGCCCGGCGCCATTTCGGCTACCTGCCCCAACACGTCCAGGCCGGCATCCGGTCTGCTGTCGAGGACGTTCCGCTGTAGCCCAAGGATGCCGTCGACCCGGGTGGTGCTCAACAGCGAGCGGACCACCAGCCCCACGGCGCCGACGAGGCCGACATGCAGCGCCAGCGAGAGGCACTGTTCAAACCGCGCCCGACCTTTCAGGGCCGCCGCCACGAGCCGGAGCACGACGGCCTCGACCAGGAGCAGGAGGGGGATGGCCGCGAAGGCGAACGAGACCATCCCGTAGGGGATCTCTAGGGGATCGCCGATGCTGTTCATCGCATCGGCGAACCACGATGTCGTCAGCAGAACGGCCAGGACGATCAGAGAGCTGCCCACGGCCAGGCCGGCGACCCACGGGTGGTGCTCGCGGATGACGACGAAGCTCTTCCGCGGGGCGGTGAAGATCCAGATCAGCGCCTTGAACCAGAGGTGACGGCTCGCCTCCGGTTGCCCGCCCATGAGGGGACTGTATCGCCCCGGGATCGGCCTCCGCGACGGCCGCGTCAGGCCGGCATGAGACGGGCCGCCAGACCGGTCGTCGCGGCCGTGACGGCCGTCGTCGCCGCCCAGTAGATCGCGGCCAGCAGCCATGCCTTGCGCTGCGGCACCTCGAACACCGCGGCGGCGCCCAGCGCGAGCAGCGCGAGAAACCAGATCGTGAACGGGTTGATGCTCGCGTAGACGACGTTGAGCGTCTGGTTGTCGCCGGCCAGCAGCAGGTCGAGTCCCATCGGCGCCCGGAGGTCCAGTTGCGATCGGATCGCGTCGGTGCCGCGAACATGGAGGAGAAGGAAGTTGGCCCAGCTCTGGAGATGAGTGATCACGGCCAGGTGGATGATCAAGGCGAGGGACTGGACGAATCGGAGCCGTCCCTGGAGGGCGATCGCCAGGAGCCACACGAGGACGGTCTGAATCGCGAGTCCGACGGCCACGGAGAGGGGACCGGTGGCCATCGCCAGCCAACGCCCTGCCGCGGCTGCCTGTTCGAATTGCGCCATCATGGCGTCGACCTGGTCCGGGCTGCCCGGCATCCGCTCCGTCAGCTGGGCCCGCATGGCCTGGAGGCCCAGCGGCGCCGAGACCAGGGCCAGGGCGGCGTTTCCGGCCAGGACCAGGAGCAGCGTTGCGAGCCATGGGTTGCGGTGCCGGATGATCTCGAAGCTCTGCCGCGGCCACGCGAAGAGCCCGAGCAGCGCCGTGAGCCAGGCGTTGCGGCCCTGTGAGTGGTTGCCGCCGGTTTCGGTGTTGCGTTCGCCGTTGATGCTGCCTGGGTGCTCGGTCATGTCGCACTCCTGTTGCCGATCCAGGAAAGGCGGGAGAACCTCTCGCGCCTGGAGATGCTGAGAATGAGGTTCTCGAGCCGCCCGGCGCCGTCTTCCCCTTCGGCGGCGGGTAGTTCGCGGAACTCCTCGCGGGAGCACGACAGGAGGACCTTGCCGTCCCTGATGACGGCGATGTGGGTCGACACGCGCTCGACGTAGTCGAGCATGTGGGAAGTGAGGAAGATGGCTACTCCCTGCTCGGCCATTTGCTCCAGGATCGACATGACGGTCCGGGCGCTCAAGGCGTCCATTCCCTCGAATGGCTCATCGAGGAACAGGACCCGCGGCGCGTGAAGCGTCGCTGCCGCGAGGCGGATCTTCTTTCTCATCCCGTGCGAGTAGGTCGTGATGGGGCGCCTGGCCGCGTCTTCGAGGTCGAAGACCGAGAGAGCCTCGTCGGTCCGCTGCCCGGCGTCCTCCCGGCTCAGGCCGTAGATGCGGGCGTAGGAGAGCAGCAGCTCCTCGCCGGTCAGGCTCTCGAACATCACGCTGTGATCGGGGACGATGCCGAGTTGTTGCTTGAGGCCTGTGTCGTTGAGGTCGATCGGCCTGCCGAGCAGGCGGACCGTGCCGCTCGTGGGATTCAGCACCCCGGTCAACATGGACCAGGTCGTTGTCTTTCCGGCCCCGTTGGGACCGACGAAGCCCAGGATCTGTCCCTCCCGGACGTCCAGGTCGACACCGTCGACGACGACGTTGCCTCCGTACGACCGGGTCAGGTTCTCTGCCTTGATTACTTCCATCCGTGAGATGTTCCTTGTGGTTGCAGGGGCGGGAGGGGTTACGGGCAGGGGTCTAGTGGGACGGGTCCTTAAGCAGGAGTTCGCGGCCGCGGGTTGCCAGCAGCCGTCTCTGCCTTCGCCGTGAGGCGTATGCGGCCGCGACGGCGAGGAGGAGGACGGCGACCGCGATGATTCCGGCCGTCGGCGGCGTCATGCGCTCGCGTTCCAGGAGCGCCCAGAGAACAAAGGAGAGGGCGCCCGGCAGGCCGACGAGGTGTATGGCGACCATTGTGGCGCCAAGCCTGGCGCCGTCGGGGTCGTGCAGGAGCCCTTCGTTGCGCTGGGGCCAGCGAAGCTGAAGCAGGCCGTACGTTGCGGCGGCCATGAGGAAGCCGGCGAGCATCAGGCAGACGGCGACGAGGAAGAACGGCCAGCCGAACCACTCAAGCGGCGTCAGTCCCAGGATGAACGCGACGGTGAAGAGGATAACGACGTTCATCGCACGGCCGGGTGCGCTGAAGATCCCCCGGACCGGGAACGGCAGCGTGAGCGACTCCCGCCATGCGTGGCAGGTCGGGGGCTGCTTTCCGATGCGAAAGTCGTTCAGAAAGATGGCGAGGAGCGCCGCCAGCCCCACCGCGAAGCCTCCTGCGGTGGGCACCAGGACGAGGGTGGTACCCAGGACCAACGCGAGAACCAGGCGTGCCGGCTTCAGACGCAGGAGGCACTCGATCTCGACCAGCGTCAGGACGCCCGTTGGAGTGAGACGCTTCGCCTTGCGGAGCAGCCTGGCAAGAGGCAGGCTTCCGGAAGCCGTGCGCCGGTCGCCACCGGGACGTTCCAGGTAGCCGCGAAGCAGGAGCCGATTCTCGAGCACGGCCAATACGCCGAGAACGGCCATCAGGACGCCGAGTCTCGCCAGATTCGACGCCGAAGGCCCCGGTTCGTGGACGATGCCGGCGACAAGGCCGGGCGGCGTGTAGCCGAGGCCGCCGAGAAAGGCCGACTCCTCGATCGTCCGAGTGAGCCCTTCGGAAGCGATCTCCCCGCCGAAGGCCAGCACCCCGAGCATGATCGCGCCCTGGCACGCGGCAACGATCGCCACGATGGCCAGGGCGCCGAGCTTGCCTTCGACCGGCCGGTTGACGAGAAGCGACAGGATCGCCGCGGTGCGGCCGAAGATCCAGACCAGGCTCAGGATGGCGAGCAGGGTGATCGGCGCGCCGCTGACGCCTCCCGATCTTGCGACGGCGAGGTAAACGCCGGCTGGACCGAGAACCGGGAGCCAGTAGCCGATCGTGCTAAGAGCGAAACGGAGCCCGTACAGGTCCCGGAAGCCGACGGGGAGCCGCAGCAGGTCCTCCAGGTCGAGCAGCCAGGTCACGGGCACTCGAAGCAGCACCTGGGCGAGCAACGCGATCGCCGTCACGGAGCAGGCGATCAGGCTGAGGAGGTTTCTCCGGAGGACGTCGCTCTCGATGGCGAAGATCGCCGGAAGCATGCCCGCCGTCGCGACGGTCGCGAACGCGAGGAACAGGGCGGCAAAGAAGATCGCCACCGCCAGCGGCTGCTTGCTCCGCCGGACGGCGTCCGGCAAGGCCAGCCGCGCGAGCGTCAGCAGCCGGTCGACCCGGCTTCGCGCTTTCATGAACGCCGCCATCGAGTCCTTGATTCGCAGTGTCCGGCTCTAGGAGGAAGGCCGACACCAGGACTGGCGGCGGGCCGCGCTGGCCGCCTTGCAGAGGAGCGACGAGACCCCCCACCGCTTCGCCTGACGAAGGGAGCGACCCTAGGCCCAGGGGCACTGGCCAAGCAAGGCAGGGGGTCCGGCTCGCAGGCCCACTGCGCCTCTGACAACCAACGGGTGGACGCTAGCGCGCCAGGATGGCGTCCGTCAAACATCTCTGCGGAGTAGAGAGACGATGGCCACGGAGGAGACGTGGGAGGTCGACCCGATGGGTTGGGCAGGGCTCCTGACTTCTTCGTGGCCATCGAACTCTCTATTGACGTGGTCTTACTGCGTCTGAGGGACGCGACCTAGGAGCAGAGCGGAAGTAGAACGGGTGCGTAGGCTCCGGCGAGGGCGAGACCGACGCCGCCGGTCGCAGCGCCTACTGCGAGAGCTGTGAAGCTGAAAGCGAGGACTCCGCCGACGCAACTCCAGTTCGTTCCGCCGATCGCCGCCGCGAGGACGAGGTCATCGGCTTGCCCGGCTTCGGCCGAGTAGCCGCCGTCGGGGACCGGGAAGTCGAGAGCGCTACTGGCCCCTGCCGTTGGAGCGAATGCGAACGCGAGAATGATGAGGAGAACTGTGGCTAGTGCTTTCCTGGACATGTCGTTCCTTTCGAGGATCAAGTGGTTTGGGTTGATTGGTTGACTGACTGGTTGCGTCGAGTGACTGAGCTCAGAAGAACATGGCGCAGGCCATGCCGGCGCCGCCCAACAGGACGCCGGCGACCGTGCCGACGCCGCTCAGGGTGAGAGCGAAGCCGGCTCCCGTGGCGGCTCCGCAGAGGAAGTCGGAAGTGGGGCCCGTTCCTGCTGTTCGCATCAGAACCTGGTCGGTAAGGAGATGCTGGCCGAGTCCAGGGGCAGGCTCGAGAACGGACACGGCTGGGTGTGCGTCGGAGTCCCCGGGCCAGTAAGGCGAGGAATCAGGCGCGTGACCGGCTGCCGAGGACAGCAACGCGGTACACGCAAGGATGGGCAGAAGAGGCTTTGTCATGACTAGAGTTCCTTTCTTTGTCGGAACGAGTGGCTCAGAGCGGGATGTAGCAGTGAAGGGCGATGAGGGCGCCCAGGCCGGGAAACGCGCTGTCGACCATGGTCGCCAGCGCCCAGCAGTTGAAGTCGACGACCCAGTCGACTCCGCCGGTGACAGGCGCGAGGCCTGCCTCGGGCAGGTTCGCGATCAAAGTTGACGTGACATCCATTTCGCTTTCCTTTCAGCGTTGCGATTGGCAGGGACGCTAGAAAGGCAGGGGGATGGGAATGCACTGGTCGGTGGGACCGGGCCAGGGGTTCGGGAACGGCAGAGGAAGCGGGAAGGGCTGGCCCGGCCCGGGAAAGGGTGGGGCGTCGCAGGGCACCGGGAAGTACCAGGCCGTTTGGACCGGCGCCTCCGTCCGGATGGCGTAGCCGTTCCATTCGGCAGCCGGCTCGAGGCCCAAGGCGGCGATCAGCGTGACGTCGCCAGAGTCCGGCGCCCCGCTGGCGGTCGGCGTCGCCATTGCGGTTCCGGCGACGAGCAGGATCAAGGCGGAGGGAAGTGCAATGCGGAGTTTCATTGAGGGCTATCTCCTTCAAGGGTTGTGGGTTGGGGTGAAACGGACGGCATCGTGGCCGTCCGGGGAATCGGTGGCGGGTCGCCGGTGAAGGCCAGAACGACGCCGTCCCAGGAACGTTCGAAGGTCCTGGAAGTCATGCGCAGCCGCCCGAGGGAGGGATCGTCGATGACGAGTTCGTCGCTGGCGCTGCGGATGACGACGAAGTGGTCGCCGTGCACGTGCGCGATCGCGGGCAGCGGGATGTCGCGAAGCCGCTGGACGGGAAGCCGGAGGCCCTGGCTCGTCACGCCTCGCTCCTCCGCGGCCTTCTTGAGCGCCAGCAGGCTGGTGCCGTCCGGCCCGGTTCCGGTGGCGACCTCGAGCTCGGCGAGGGTCGTGTCCCGAATGCCCCAGTGGTCGAGGACCATCTTCAGGGCCGCCGGGCCGCAGTCGGAGCGCCTCTGCTGGCGGACGATCTCGCCTGGGGCCGGCGCCGATGGGTCGAGGGTGGCGGCCCAGGCAAGCCGGTCCATGGTCGGCCCGAGCGCCCGGGCCGCGACGGTCACGAGACCGGCCGCCAGCAGCAGACCGGCGGCTGCCGCGTGCGGTGGGCGAACCCGGAACCTCTCAGAGCGCATCGGTTCCGGATTCCAGAAAGGAGCGCCAGGCGATCTCTGGACGTTCTCCGGTGGTGACCGCGAGGATCCGGGACTGCCCGTCGACCAGGAACACGAGCGGCACGTGGACGACGCCGAAGCGCCTGGAGACGGAGGCGTCCGGGTCGGCGATGGCGAGAAGATCCTGGTCGTTCGCTTCGGGCGCATGGGCGCCGGCGACGACCGCGATCAGGTCGAAGGCCGGACCCTCGGCCCGGGCCATGCGCCGCAAGGCGGTGATGGTGCGGTCGCAGTTTCCGCAGCCCGCCCTGGCGAAGGTCACGACCCGTAGCCGGCCGGGAGAGGCCGGCAGGTCTTCACCGTCCGCGAAGCCCGGCAGCGCGGGGAACACCGCGCCGACTTCGGGGCGCTGAGCCTGCCGGGCTCGGAGCCCGGACTCGAACCAGAGCAAGCCCCCCAGGGGGGCGAGAACGGCCAGGGTGACGG
This sequence comes from Acidobacteriota bacterium, assembly GCA_028875725.1. Taxonomy (NCBI): domain Bacteria; kingdom Pseudomonadati; phylum Acidobacteriota; species Acidobacteriota bacterium. The sequence goes on along the minus strand of JAPPCR010000015.1, from coordinate 414,576 downwards.
TGGCGATGGCCAGGCGGCGACGGTTCATCGCCGCCCTCCGACGATGCCGGTCGCCCGGCGGCGGATCGCCGGTCTTGCCCGGCTGTACAGCATGGAGACCAGTGGTTCGGACCGCGTGCCCAGCATGCGGAACGCGCGTGCCAAGCCTGCTTCGAGAGCACTGGCCGGAGGCTGGGAGAGCCTGGGTTTCCATTCGCGCAGCCGATAGCGGGCGCGCGGATCTGTAGGCGGTTGCCTGAGAGTCGGAGAGGGGTGTGGGGACGTCATCGTCCAGCTCCAGTGGTTCCGTTCGCAACGGCCGGACGGCCGTTGGCGGGTTGTCGTTGAGGTCGATGGCCGCCGTTCAGTGGCCGCGTGTATCGACTAAGACGCAAAAGGGCCCTCGGAACCCATGGCGGTTCCGAAGGCCCTTCGATGCGGCCGGAAGAACCGGCCTTAACTGGCGCCCGGCGCTAGCTCAACAGGAGCCGGAGATCGTCGGCGGTGAGATCCCGCAGGGACGATCCGCCGCCTTCGAGGATCGCGTCGGCGATCTGCCGCTTCGAGCGCTGGAGTTCCAGCATCTTCTCCTCCACGGTGTCGCGGGCGATCAGGCGATAGGCGAACACAGGCTGGGTCTGGCCGATGCGGTGGGTGCGGTCGATGGCCTGCGCCTCGACGGCCGGATTCCACCACGGGTCGAGCAGGAAGACGTAGCCGGCGGCGGTCAGGTTCAGGCCGACGCCGCCCGCTTTCAGGCTGATCAGGAAGATGTTGGTGTCGGGGTCGTTCTGGAAGTGGTCGACCACCTCGCCGCGGTTCCGGGTCTGGCCGTCGAGGTAGGCGTACGGGACACCCTGCTCCTCGAAGTGGCGCCGCACGTAGGCCAGCAGCGACGTGAACTGGGAGAACACGAGGCACTTGTGCCCCTCGTCGAGCACCTCGGACACCTGCTCGAACAGCGACTCGAGCTTGGCGCTGCCGGCGTCGTTCCAGGACTCGTCGATGAGCCCCGGGTGGCAGGCGACCTGCCTCAGGCGAAGCAGCGCCTCGAGCACCTGCATCGCCGATCCGCCGACCCCCTTGTCCTCGACCTGCTTCAGCAGGCTGTCGCGGTAACCGGCCCGGAGGTGGTCATAGATCTCCTGCTGCTTCGGGTTCAGGGTGCACTGCAGGATCTGCTCGGTCTTCTCGGGCAGGTCCGGGAGCACCTCTCGCTTGCTGCGGCGGAGGATGAAGGGCCGCAAACCCTTGGCAACGAGGGCGAGTTCCTGTTCGCTCGGCGCTCGGCCGCCGGCAAGCACGTCCAGGGCCGGCAGCCGGCCGAGCAGGCCCGGGTTGAGGAACTCGAAGATCGAGCCGAGTTCGCCTAGGTGGTTCTCGATCGGAGTGCCGGTCAGCGCCAGGCGGTGCTGGCCGTTCAGCAGGCGGCAGGCCTTGGCGGTCTGCGAGGTCGCGTTCTTGATCGCCTGGGCTTCGTCGAGGATCACGGTGTCGAAATCGACGGTGGAGAGGTAGCCGATGTCGCGGCGGACGGTGCCGTACGTCGTGACGACGAGGTCGGCGGAGGTGACCTCGTCCCGCAGTTCCTCGCGGTCGCGACCGGCGTACTCCAGCACCTTGAGATCCGGCGTGAAGCGGGAGGCCTCGTCGATCCAGTTGTACACCAGGCTGCGCGGCGCGACGACCAGGTAGGGCAGCTTCGTCGTCCGCGAGGCGGTGCGGTACATGCGAAGCAGCGCCAGCGCCTGGATCGTCTTGCCCAGGCCCATGTCGTCCGCGAGCACGCCGCCGAGGCCGAACTCGCGCAGGAAGCACAGCCAGCCCAGCCCGAGGCGCTGGTAGTTGCGAAGCGCGCCGACGAAGCTACGCGGCTCTTTCTTCGGCTTGATCGACGAGAAGGTGCTCAGTTTCTCGCGTAGCTCGGCGAAGGTCTTGCTGACGTTTACCGGTGGCGTCACCGCCAGGAGCGCGTCGACCAGCAAGGCCTGCGAGGGCAGGAAGCGCAGTCCCTCTTCGCTCGAGGCCTGCGCGAGCTGGCTGAGCGAGCCGTAGTTCTCGACCCAGGCCGCCGGCAGGAGTCCCTTCGAACCGTCGTCCAGCTCGACCGATCGTCGACCCTCCGAGATCGCCGACAGGATCTCCGAGAACTCGATCTGGTCCCCGCCGAAGTCGATCTGGCCGCTGAGCTCGAACCAGTCGACACCGCTCTCGATGCGTAACGCCGGCGGGTTTGGCGGCCGGATCGAGGCGCCGTGGGCTTCGACCTCCCATCCCTCCGCGAGCAGCGGCTCCGCGACCGCGGGCAGGTCGCGCGGCTCGAGCTCCAGGCTGTGGCCGGCCTTGGATGCGACCGGCTTCAGGCCGAGCTCGAGGAGACGGACAAGCGCGTCCTGTTCGACTTCCAGGTCGCGCCTGACGAAGCGGTGTTCCTCCCAGTCGACCACTGCCGACCTCGAATCGCCAGCGTCGACCGTGAGGCTGCCGTAGCCAAAGGAGAGCCGGGCCTCGAGTTGGGGGTTCATCCACTCCGGCGCGTCCTCCGGCTCGAGCGCCAGACGCGGCTGGGGGACCGGGGACTCTTCCGAGAGGTAGACCTCTTCCGGAAGTTCCAGAGGAGGCAGGGTGGGCAGCTCCAGGAGGCTGGTCACGGCCGCTTCCAGGTCTTCGTCCGGGATGACCAGATCGCCGCTCGCGCCGAGCAGGGTGTACCAGGGCTGGTCGCGCTGCGGTTCGAGGTGCAGGCGGCCGATCGAGTTGTCGAGCAGTAGCAGCGTGTTGCCGGCTGCTTCCGTGTCGGCACCGGACGTGACGCCGTTGCCGTTTGGGAACGGCAGCACCAGGGCAGCGCGGCTGAGGGGTGTCGTTTCGTCGCCGCGCTTGAGCAGCCCGCGGAGCCGGATCCGGCTGGCGGCGGCGATCTCCAGTTGCAGGGTCAGGCGCCAGGGCTCGCCGTCGTCGAAGCTCACCGGGTGCAGGTTGGCGAGGGACCGGCCGTCCCACCAGAAGAGCTGGCCGTCCGTACTGAGGCGGGGCAGCAGGTGATCGACCCAGTTCAGGGGCACGAAGACGCGCTGGATCTGAGGGCGCCCCGGTGGTCGGCCACGCCCGGCCTTCCGCTTCCGCCCCTGGCGTTGGGGCGCCTCGGGCGGCAGCGCGGTAACCATCGCCGGCTCCGCGGCCGGGAACGCTCCGTTCGTCGGGGAGGCGTCGGCGTCAAGCGAGTTCAGGCCAAGCAGTTCCTCGACTTTGGCGTGGTCGATGTTGAGACGCTTCAGTTTGCCGAACTCGCCTTGCGGATTCCTCTTGCGGCCGAAGATGTCGATCATCAGGCCGCCGGCGTTGCGGCTCGTCGCCGCGTTGATCAGGAACCGGATCTCGGGCTCTCCGTGCCTTGCCGCAGAGGTCTTCTCGGGAAGGCCCCGCTGGTCGATGTCCTCGCGGACGGCGTCGACGACCGACCTCCAGCTCGTCGTTGCCGGTGTTCGCCTCCGGCGCCGGCTACGGCTCCTGCGGGTGCGCCGGGAAGGGCGGGGAGGTGCGTTCGCAGCGGCGGTCGGTGTGTCCATCGTGTTCAATGCCGATCCTGGTATGGAGACCTGTGGAGGCCGGGTCTTCCGCAGCGAAACGCGGCCTGATCCGGCTGGCTGGCTCTTCGGCTCCTTCGCGGCGAGTTCGAGCAGCGACGCCCAGATGTGGCCGCAGGCCGTGCCGCCGGCGAACTGCGGGCAGTCGCACACCGCGTGGAGAATGCGCTCGTCGGGGACTCTCGACCAGTCAATCTCTACGGTGCTGACGTCGTTCCCGGCCGGAGTGTTCGCGGCGGCGCCTTCGCAGGGCGCCAGCGGTTCGACGATAGCCCGGACGCTCGTACCGTCGACTTCCAGCTTCACGTTTCCCGCCGAAAAGACCGCTTTGCCCCGTTCGCGGTCCTCGGGGCGGAAATGAGACGCACTGCGCTGATGAAGCGCGACCGTGCGCGTCTTGCCCGCGCCGCCGCGTTGACGGGGACGCCGGCGGCGGCGGGTCGGCCGCCGCTTGGAGACGGCAGGTGTCCCGGTGGGGTGTTCGCCTTGCGCTTCTGGCATTCCGGTGGGGTATCGACCCGTTGAGTCCACTGGCGCCGCCGGCTGGCAGTTCAGTTCCTCCCGGAGGACGGGGCGACGTGGTTGACGTCTCGGGAAGCTGAGGCGCGGCCGCTTTGAGGCATCTGGTGGCGACAGCCGGGGTGGACGGTCCCCTGCCTCGCGGCGCCGTGAAAGCTCCGCGATTGTAGCCCAAAACCAGAGATGAGGCCAGACCACCTGTTACGATCGATCGCTCCGACGAGACACCGCCCTGGATCGAGCGAGGAGTCGACGATGGCGCAGACCGCGACGGCGCAACTCGAAAGACCGGCAGCCCGAAGAGAGGCGCGGCCGACACCGGAACGGCAGACCGAGACCCGGCAGCCTTTCGACCTCTCGAACGAGATGGCGGCGACCGTCGAGCAGCTCGGCATGGCGGAGAATGTCCACGACATGCAGGAGCAGGGCTACACCATCCTGCGCGAGGTGGCGCCGCTGGAGGTCACGGAGCAGTTGCGGGAAACCTGTCTGCGCCTGGCGGAGGAGACGGAAGGACGGGCCAAGGGCCGTTCCGCCGCGCTTCTGCTCGGCCGCGACCCGATCTTCGAGGATGTCGTCCTCCGGCCGAAGATCCAGACCCTGGCCGAGGTCATGTGCGGGAAGGGTGCTCTGCTTTCCCAGTTGATCTGCAGCATCCGGCCGCTCGGCGCGGCGAAGCTCCCGCTGCACGCGGACCAGAACTGGCTGCCGGCCCCGTTCCCGGTGCACAACCAGCTTCTGACCCTGTGCTGGGCATGCGACGAGTTCACCGAGGCCGGCGGCTGCACCAAGGTCATTCCGGGAACCCACCGCCTGCGTCGCCATCCGAACGACGAGGAGGTCGCGACCGAACCCGGCGCGACTCCGACCGAGTGCCCGGTGGGTTCCGTCGTGGTCTGGGACGGTTCGATCTGGCACGGCAACTACCCGCGCGCCATTCCGGGCGAGCGCGTCGTGCTGCACATCACGTTCTCTCGTCTGGCCTTGCGGCCGGTCGAGGACTACAGCCATCTCGACGAGGAGTGGCTCGAAGGCAAGCCGTACCCGCTACGCGTGATGCTGGGCCGCGAGGATTTCCTCGGCAGCACGACGATCGAGCGCGGGCACGCGGACTACGCTCACCTGGTCCGCACCTTCAACTGGGCGAAGACGTAGCGCAGGCTCCTACGGCTGGATCAGGTAGGTGAACTTCACCGCGATCTGGCGGTGCGTGCTCTGCCGGTAGCGGAGGTCCTCGGCCATCCAGTTCTCGTTGTAGACGACGAACAGGTCGGAGCCCGGCTTGTAGATCCAGTGCAGGCGGATGTTCGTTCCGAGGTCGCCGGAGAGGTCGTTGTACTGGAGGATCGTGTTGAGCCGCAGGTTCGGGGTGAACGTGAAGTTGACGATCTGGCTGTAGAGGCCGACGTCGAAGGCGCCCTGGGGGAGTTCGACGTCGTTGAAGACCCAGCGGGTTTCCGTCTGCAGGTTCTTCGAGAGGCGGAGAGTGAAGGTGACGCGGCCCGAGGTCTGGGTGCCGTTGTAGAAGTCGCCGGCGCCGATGACCCCGCGGAAGCCGAGCAGGCGGCTCTGGTTGGTAAAGCTGGCTGCCTCGATCGTGTCGAACTCGTAGCGTCCCGGTGGGATCACGATCCCGGGCGACACTTCGAAGGGCGCGACCAGGTTCTCCGTTTCGTGAACGTAGCCCAGCCGCCACCGGTCCTCGGTGGTCATTCGCATGCCGATGGGCGAGAACTGGATCCGCTGGGTTTCCAACTCGCCGTCGTCGAGGGTCTCGTAGTAGTCGACGTACAGCTCCGTGAACCAGGAGCGGACCGGACCCCGTTCGATTCTGGGCAACCACTGGATCTGCGGGTTCAGGTGCCGGACGTTCCGCCGCAGGAGGAAGCCAGCCTTGGTGTCGTAGTCCTTCTCGATCTCCTGGGCGTCCAGGAACACGGTCAGCGCGCGGCCCTGGTAGTCGAAGTTCAATCCGTAGGCCGATTCGCCGGCGTCGGCGGAATCGTCTGACGTGGCGCTCCCGGAACTGGCGGACGGCTCCTCGCTGATGCCGCTGCTGGACCAGAAGCCGCCGAAGATCACCTTCGGGCCCGGCTTGTAGACGAAGTCGACACCGGCGACCCGATTCGCCAGTTCGCCGTCCGGCGCCGCTTCGGTGAGCATCGCGCCGATCGACGACCGCTCGCCGACGTTGCGCTTCAGGCGGGCGACCGTGAACGCGTTCGGAGGCGGTGTTTCACCCTCTCCCTCGAGGCCGGCCGTCGCGACCCGCAGGATGCCGATGTCCCAGCCGCCCACGCGCCCGGTAAGGCGAGCCCCCCAGTCGATCGGTACTTGCCGCCCCGCGTCCAGACCGACTCGCCGCGAGAAGAACGCCTTGAGCACCGGCGGTTCGTAGAAGCGGCGGTGAGGAGGGCCGAAGTCGAAGATTCCGGCGTTCTCGAGGAAGAAGTCGCGCTTCTCCGGGAAGTAGAGCGAGAACCGGGTGAGGTTCGTCTGCAGCTCATCGACTTCGACCTCGGCGAAGTCCGTGTTGTAGGTCAGGTCGAGGGCCAGGGAACGGGTGACGCCCCACTTCAGGTCCAGGCCGTAGTCGCCGTCGGTGGCCGGGTCGAGCTCGAGGCGGGGGTCCTCGCTGACGTCGCCGATGACGTAGGGCTTGATCTGAAGCTGCGCCGACTGGCTGAGTCCGGTCAGCCCGGTCAGTTCTCCCGCCATGGACACCCGGTGCACGGGCTGGACCTCGGAGCCGACCTGGCCGAGGACGCCGACTTCGCGCGGCAGACCGGACCAGTGGGTCATCTCGCGCTTGTGCGCGATGTAGCGCTGGACGTTGAAGCCCCAGGCGGGAGCGGCCGGATCGAAACGGAGTGTCGAGATGGGGATGGCGATCTCGGTGGTCCAGCCTGCAGCCGTCTTCCGGGACGCGACGGACCAAATGCCGTCCCATTCCAGGTTCAGGTCGCGCCCCTCGTCCGTTACCAGAGTGTCGGTCCTGGCGCCGTTCAGGTTCGTTTCAAAGGCGTAGGCGTTCCGCCGATCGTGGAAGGTGTCGAGCAGCAGCATGATCGAGTCGTCCTGGAAGATGCGGCTGTCGCGCTCCATCTCCTTGGCGATGATCGCGTCCGGGTCCGCGTCGAAGGCGGTGATGCCGAAGAAGATCGTGCTGTCCGTGAACACGACCCGGACTTCCGTCTGCTCGGTCGCCGGTACGCCGTCGAGCGGTTCGTGTTGCATGAAGTCGGTGCCGACCTCGGACGCCTGCCAGGCCCGGTCGCTCAGATCGCCGTCGACGTTGGGACCCTGCTCGACCCGGGTGGCCGCCATGGTCGGGCGCTCGTCTGCGGGCGCGGAATCCCGCCGGCCCGCGAGCGGCGGCGCTGTCAGCAGGAGGAGCGCGCCCGCGGTCGCCGCCGCGGTCGTCGTTCGTATGGGCACGGGTGTGGCTTCGGCGGTTGGCGGTGAGAACCTGGACCCGGCGGCGGCGCTGGAGCGCATCCTGTTTACGTCCAGGAACGGGCGGAGGCTAGCAGCACCGTCAGGGCTGGATCAGGTAGGTGAACTTCACCGCGATCTGGCGATGGGTGCTCTGCCGGTAGCGCAGATCTTCGGCCATCCAGTTCTCGTTGTAGACGACGAAGAGGTCGGAGCCGGGCTTGTAGATCCAGTGCAGTCGGATGTTTGTCCCGAGGTCGCCGGAGAGGTCGTTGTACTGAAGGATCGTGTTCAGCCGCAGGTTCGGTGTGAAGGTGAAGTTCACGAGCTGGCTGTAGAGGCCGATGTCGAAGGCGCCCTGGGGAAGTTCGATGTTGTTGAAGACCCATCGGCTCTCGGTCTGGATGTGCTTGGAGAACTTGAAGTTGATCGTCGTGCGGCCGGACACCTGGGTGCCGGTGTAGAAGTCGCCGACGGTGATACGGGAGCGCAGGCCGAAGAAGCGGCTCTGGTTGCTGTAGACGGAGAACCGCGCAGCGTCGAACTCGTAGTAGCCGGGCGGAATCACGACTCCCGGCGAGACTTCGAAGGGTTCGACGAGGTTCTCGGTTTCGTGGAGATAGCCCAGGCGCCAGCGGTCTTCTGCCGTTGTCCGCATGCCGATCGGGGAGATCTCGATTTGGCGGGATTCGAGCTCGCCGCCGTCCAGGGTCTCGTAGTAGTCGGCCCTGATCTCCGTGAACCAGGTGCGGACGAAACCCCGCTCGATCCGTGGCAGCCACTGGATCATCGGGTTCAGGTGACGGACGTTGCTTCGCAGCAGGAACCCCGCCGCCGGGTGGTAGTCCTCTTCGATCTCCTGGGCGTCGAGGTAGACGGTCAGTTCGCGGCCCTGGTAGTCGAAGTTGAATCCGTAAGCAGCCTCTCCGGAGTCGCTGGAGCCACCGGCCTCGGCCGTTTCCTCGCTGGCGCCGCTACTCGTCCAGAAGCCGCCAAAGCCGAGCGTGGACGTGGGCTTGTAATCGAAGTCGACACCGACGACCCGGTTAGCCGCCGCGCCGCCGGGAGCCGTTTCAGTGACCATCGCGCCGACTGACGAGCGCCGGCCGACGTTGCGCTTGAGGCGCGCGACTGTGAACGCGTTGGCCGGAAGCTGGCCGTCTTCCTTTGCGATGCCGGCCGTCGCGACCCGAAGAACACCGAGGTTCCAGCCTCCGACCCGTCCGGTCAGGCGGGCGCCCCAGTCGATCGGGACCTGTTTCCCCTCGTCCAGGCCGACCCGGCGCGAGAAGAAGGTCTTGAGCACGGGAGGTTCGTAGAAGAGCCGGTGGGGTGGGCCGAAGTCGAAGATGCCGGCGTTCTCCAGGAAGAAGTCGCGCTTCTCCGGGAAGTACAGCGAGAACCGGGTCAGGTTCGTTTGCAACTCATCGACCTCGACCTCCGCGAAGTCCGTGTTGTAGGTCAGGTCGAGCGCCAGGGAGCGGGTGACTCCCCACTTCAGGTCGAGGCCGTACTCCCCGTCCGTGCCTGGATCGGCGTTCAGGCGTGGATCCTCGCTCACATCGCCGATGACGAAGGGCTTGATCTGAAGTTGCGCTGACTGGGACAGCCCGGCGAGCCCGGTGAGTTCTCCCGCCATCGATACGCGATGTACGGGCAGGACCTGGGAGCCGACCTGTCCAAGGGTGCCTACTTCGCGTGGCAGGCCCGACCAGTGGGTCATCTCGCGCTTGTGCGCGATGTAGCGCTGCACGTTGAACCCCCAGGCCGGAGCGGCCGGGTCAAAACGGAGAGTGGAGATCGGAAGCGCGATCTCGACCGTCCAGCCGAAGCCGGTCCGCCGCGCGGCGGACTGCCAGATGCCGTCCCACTCCAGGTTCAGGTCGCGACCTTCGTCGGTGACCAGGGTGTCGGTGCGGGCGCCGTTGAGGTTCGTCTCGAAAGCGTAGGCGTTGCGCCGATCGTAGAAGGTGTCCAGCAACAGGATGATCGAGTCGTCCTGGAAGATGCGGCTGTCCCGCTCCATCTCCCTCGCGATGATCGCGTCGGGGTTGGCGTCGAAGGCGGTGATGCCGAAGTAGATCGTGCTGTCGGTGAACACGACACGGACTTCCGTCTGCTCGGTGGCCGGCACGCCGTCGAGCGGTTCGTGCTGGATGAAGTTCGTGCCGACCTCCGAGTCGGCCCAGACAGCGTCGCTCAGGTCGCCGTCGACGTTCGGCCCCCGCTCCACGCGGGTCGCGGCCATGCTCGGGCGCTCGGCGCCGGCTTCCGGTTGCTCCTGACCGGCGACGGGGGCGCCCGCGAGGAAACCCAACAGGCCCACAGTCGCGGGCAGGCTCCGTTTCACGGGACGCAGGCTAGCAGCAGCGTTCTTCGTCCAGCCGCCGCCCGCGCTGCGGTAACGTCCGCCCCCAATGCCTGACGAACACCTGGACCTCCTGGAACTGGCCGAGCGGGCCTGGCGCGGAGAACTCGACCTTCAGTTCGAGCACCACCCGGTGCATCGCTACTACCCGGGCTCCTGCCGGCTCATGGACGGTGTGCTCGGCTTCAAGGGCATCGCCGGCTTCTACGTCGTCGACAGTTGCGACGGTCTGGTGATGCTCGACGCCGGCCACCTGCTCGACGTGAAGCGCTGCTTCGAGGAGACGAGGAGGGAATGGCCCGACACACCGGTCGTCGCCGCGATTTACTCGCACCATCACGCGGACCACGTGTTCTCGGTCACCGCCTTCGACGCGGAGGCGGAACAGCAGGGCTGGCCGCGGCCGACGGTCTACGCCCATGAACGCGTGCCGGCTCACTTCGACCGCTACCTCGCGACCCTCGGCTGGAACACGGCGATCAACCGGCGCCAGTTCGCGATCGACGCGCCTCACTATCGCTGGCCCGACAGCTACCGATACCCGGATGTCCTCTACCGCCGGAACCTGACCTTCCGGCGCGGCGAGCTGACCTTCGAGCTGACCCACGGCCGCGGCGAGACGGATGACATCACCTGGACCTGGATCCCGGAGCGCCGCATCCTCCACACCGGCGATCTCTTCATCTGGGCGGTGCCGAACGCCGGCAACCCGCAGAAGGTGCAGCGCTACGTCGCCGACTGGGCGGACAGCCTGGAGCGGATGCTGCCCCTTGGGGCCGAGATCCTGCTGCCTGGGCACGGCCTGCCGATTCTCGGCGCCGACCGGGTGCGCCGCGCACTGGACGGCACGGCGCGCTACATGCGGTCGATCGAGGAACAGAGCGTGGCGGCGATGAACCGGGGCTTGAGTCTCGACCAGGTGCTCCAGGCGGTGGAGCCTCCCGCCGACCTCGCCGACGAGCCCTACCTGCAGCCGGTCTACGACGATCCGAGCTTCCTGGTGCGGATGGTCTGGCGGCGCTACGGCGGCTGGTGGGACGGCGAGTTCGACAACGTCGTGCCGGCGACGAAGAAAGACCTGGCCGAAGCCTGGGTCGAACTGGCGGGCGGAGTGGATCGCGTAGTCGAACGAGCGCTGGCCGCTTCGGCGGAAGGCAACCACGCCGTGGCCTGCCACCTGATTGAAGCGGTCCAGCACGCGGCTCCCGGGAACGCCGAAGTCCACGAGGCCCGGGCCGCCGTCTACCGGGCCAACGCCGGCACGCAGGTGTCGTCCATGGCGCGCAACATCCTGAACCACGCGGCACTGGCCAGCGACCGGGGCCGCCGCGATCTCGCCTCCGATGAGTGAAGCAGGAACCGCCGACTACGAGGCGCCCGCCATCGGCCGCGCTGTGGCCACGGCCGGAGCGCTTTGGGCGGTCGGCGGGATCGTGGGTCTGCTCCTGTGGGCGGTCTACCGGCTGGCCCGAATCTCGATCGCGGCCTTCGACCACCCGTTCGCTTGGTACCACTGGGCTTCTCTGCTCGCGATCATCCCCTTCATGGCCTGGTCGGAAGGGCTGCGCGGCTTTCAGTTGCGGTTCTCGCCACGCGTGGCGGAGCGGGCGATGACGGTTCGCAGCCAGCCGACCCTGCTGCGGGTCGTGTTGGCGCCCCTCTACGCGGCCGGCTACTTCGAGGGGACGCGACGCGAGCGTCTCGGCGTCTGGTTCGGAACCGTCGGCATCCTGGTGCTGATCGTGCTCGTCCACCGGCTGGATCAGCCGTGGCGGGGCATCCTGGACGCGGGTGTGGTCGTAGGGCTGTCCTGGGGGACGATCGCGACGTTGGCACTGAGCGTGCGGGCCTGGAGGAGCTAGGGCTCGATCGTCTTCAGGATGAAGCGCGCCATCGTCTGGCGCAGGTGCAGCGAGAGGTCGGGATCGGTCACGCCGTGGCGTGACTTCGGGTAGAGCATCATCTCGAAGGGCTTGCCGGCCTTCTGGAGCTTCCAGGCCATTTGCAGGGTGTTCTGCATGTGGACGTTGTCGTCCATCGTGCCGTGGATGATCAGCAGGTCGCCGTGGAGATCTCCCGCCGTCTCGAGCACGGAGGTGCGCTCGTAGCCGTCGGGGTTGTCGTCGGGAGTCGACATGTACCGTTCGGTGTAGATCGAGTCGTAGGCACGCCAGTCGACGACGCTCCCGCCGGCGATACCGGCCCGGAAGCGGTCGGACCGGGTCAACGCGAAGAGCGTCATGTAGCCGCCGAAGCTCCAGCCGTCGAGGCCGATCCGCTCCGCGTCGACCCACGGCTTTGCGCCGAGCCAGTCGACCGCCTCGACGAGGTCGACGAGTTCCTGCTCGCCGAAGTTCCTGTACACCGGCCAGGTCGACTCGACGCCCTTGCCCGAGGCGATCCGGTTGTCGACGACGAGGACGACGATCCCCTGCTGGGCGAGATACTGGAACCACATGCCGCGTGAGCCCTGCCAGCCGTCGCGCACCTGCTGAGCGTGGGGGCCGCCGTAGACGTGGACCCAGGCTGGGTAGACGCGTTCGGGATCGAAGCCGTGCGGCCGGATGAGCATCGCCGCCAGGTCGACGCCGTCGCTGGTCTCGATGGTCAGGAGCTCCGGCGGCGAAACTTCGAACCGCTCGATGTCCGGCACCTCGCCGCCGCCGAGTTCGTGCGTCGCCTCGCCGTCCTCTGCGCGCCGTAGCGTCATCGCGGTCGGCGTGTGGAGGTCGCTCGAGGTGGCGATCCAGTACTTGATCGGGCCGTCCTCCGGAAAGTTCGCGCGGTGGCTGCCGGGTTCTTCGGTGAGCAGGGTCGGGTCCGAGCCGTCCAGAGCGACCCGCAGGACATCGGCACCGATTGCCGAGCGGTAAGTACCTGAGACGTAGGCGGATCCAGCCTCTTCGTCCACCGCGTTCAGGGCGCGCACTTCCCAGCGTCCTTCGGTGAGCGGCTTGCCGAGTTCGCCGTCCGGGTCGTAGCGGTAGACGTGCTGGAAGCCTGTCCGTTCGCTCAGCCAGAGAAAGCCGCCGTCCCTGAGGAAGCGGGGCGGCCCGAGCACGTTGACCCAGGCGTGGGACTCCTCACGCAGGATGCGCTCCGATGCGCCGGTGTCCGGATCGGCCCGATGCAGGTCGAGGAAGGTCTGCCGGCGGTCCTGGACCTGGTACCAGACATTGCCGTCGGGTGAGAAGGCGACGTTGACGATCAGGATCTCGGCGTGTCCGTAGAGGCCTGGATCGATCCAGGTGACGCCCCCGCCACTGGCCCTGGCGACGCCAAGCCGGACGCGAGGGTTCGGATCGCCGGCCTTGGGGTAGGGGTAGACCTCGAGCGGCGGCCGGAACGGGACGTGATCGACCACTGTGAAGCGGGGCACGTCGCGCTCGTCGCTCTGCAGGAAGGCGATGCGGCGGCTATCGGGGCTCCACCAGTGGGCCTGGTAGTTGCCGCGGCCGTAGATCTCCTCCTGGTAGACCCAGTCGAGCTTGCCGTTCAGCGTGTTCTCGCCGCCGTCGGTGGTCAGGCGAAGCTCGTTGCCTCCCAGGTCCACGACGTACAGGTCCGCGTCGCGGATGAAGGCGACACGGCGGCCGTCCCGCGAGAACCGGGCGAGTTCCTCGGCTTGCGGACCCCGGGTCAGCCGGGTAAGCGTTTCGTCGTCGAAGCTCCAGACGAACAGGTCCGAGGCGAGGTCGAGCAGCAGCCGGTCGGCGCCGGGCGACATCCGCAGGGAAGCGGGGCGCGCCCTCGACGCCGCGTCCTGAAGGCTCAGGTCCAGTTGCTCCCGGAGCGCGGTTGCCAGGGGCTCCGGGTCGTAGAACGGGCGGCTTTCGCCCGACGCCGCGTCGATGGCCGTCCACGACCAGCCATCCTCGGCATCCTCTCCCGAGAGGTACTCCTCGCCGCCGGGCAGCCAGCGGAGTCGCGGCAGCTCCGGCGAGAAGTCGAGCGCCTCCGGCCCGTAGATGTGGTGGAGCTCCAGGGGCTCCTGCTGCCCTGTTGCCGGCTGAAAGGCCCAGACGGCTCCGGTAGCGGCAAGGAGATACGCAAGAATCACGCGGCGGGGAGAGTTCGACATGGCAGAACAGTAACGGAGGACCCGAGTCTCGGTGGCGGCTGATCTCTACAGGTGGCTCCGACGGATCTTCTGGCGGTCGTGGTTGGAGGATCTGGTGGAGCGTGTACTGGATGAGTTGCTCCCACCTGGCCGGCGGCTTCTGCCGATCAAGCGGGTACCCGAAGCGTCCGGCATGGCGGGACAGACGACGCCGGCTCCGGATCAGCTTCGCGCGGTGCGCAAGGCGGTCGCCCGTTCCAGGCGGAGGCGCGTCAGGCTGGACGAGTTCATGGAGGACACCTCCGTGGCCTGGAGGGAGTACGCGGTCGACCACGGCCTTCCCGGCCAGTTGATCCTGAAGGGAGTCGCGATCGACCACCTCGACGAGACGCTGGCGCGCCTCGAGGGCAGACGCTCCTAGCGCCCCGAGCCTGCTTCGCTGCGTTCCGCGGCGCAGGCTCCTAGAACTCGAACTCCAGCAGCACGTCCACGCTCTGGCCTTCCGCCGTGACGGTGAACCGGTTCATTCCGAGCCGGAAGTGTTCAGCCAGTTCCTGGAAGTCGACCTCGCCCAGACCGTCGACGACGGAGATCTCGATCCGTCGAATCGTCTGGCCGTTGACGGCGGTGACGTGGGCCTCGTCGGTATCCACCGCCAGCCCCGTGAACAGGAGCGGCAGGCTGGCCAGCCGCACCTCGGGGTCGATGCTGTCGTACGGGATGCTGACTTCGAATCCAGGGATGTCGGCGCGGAGAACCGGGAGATCCCGCGCAGCCATGACGTCCACTCGGCCGGAGCCGCGGTCTGCGCGTCGAAGATGACACCGCGACTCAAGTGCGCCTGCTTGCCCTTGATCAGGATGAAGGGCCAGGCGATGACCTTGGCCAGGACCGCGGCGGTCACGAAGCGGCCCCTGCCGGAACGGTCGTAGCCGCCTGCGAGGCGGATCGAGGTGTCGTCCACCGCGGCAACCGTGTTGGCTTCGACCTCGAGTCGACCCCGGATGCCGGCGACCTTGGCCCGCCGGGCCTTGCTGACTTCGGACCAGACCACGGTGCCCGCTTCGATGACGACGCGGCCGTCGATCACGACATCCTCGGCGACCTTGGCGCGGACGCGGTCTCCCAGCCGGACGAAGTTGCTTGATTTCTTCTTGGTCGAGAGGCTCTCGTCGAGGACGCAGTAGACCGTCGTTCCGGCCGGAATCCGCACGCTTTCGGCGATTCCGGCGGTTGGCAGTGCGGTGAGCAGGACGGCGGCGACCGCCGCCCGGAAGAGACGGGTTTGGTGCACGGATGAGACCTCCCGGGTCGTGAGCGTTGGCAGTGGGATCTACGCCGCGGGGCGGCCTGTGGTTTCAGTGCTCGCCGCCGAACCCGGGATCACCTCGAGGACCGCCGGTCGGCTTGGCCCCGGTCGGCTCCTGCGATACCGTGACCGCTTCGCGCATGAGCTTGATCGTCTGGTCCTGGCTGTTCCTGGTCGTCTATCTGGGCGGCATGCTGGCCTTCGGCGTCATTGGCCGGAACCGGGTCCAGGGCGCCGACGACTTCGCCACGGCTCGGGCCGCCTACGGCCCTTTCTTCCTCGCCCTCGCATTCGCGGCAACGACCGCGAGCGGGGCGACGTTCCTCGGCTTCCCGGGCCTCGCCTACGAGCACGGGACGGCGGCGCTGCTCTCGGCGGTCCTCTACCCGGCGGGCGTCTATCTCGGTGTGCTGATCTGCATGCGTCTGGTGGCGAACGTGGGCGAGCGGTTCGGCTCGCGCTCGATTCCGGAGTTCCTGGGGGACCGGTACCAGTCGGACGGCATTCGCGTGATCGTCACTGTGGCGTCCCTGCTCCTGTTCTTCTACCTGGCCGGCCAGCTCCTGTCGGGTCTGGTCATGTTCGAGACCATGCTCGGTCTGTCGCCGGCCTGGGCGCTGGGTATCACGGCCGTCGTGCTGATGGTCTACGTGTCGCTGGGCGGCGCCCACGCGGACATCCTCACCGACGGCGTGCAGGGCTTCCTGATGCTGCTGATCGGCGTGCTGGTCATCCTCCTGTTCCTCTTCGGCGCCGGCCTGGACGGCGGCTTCGGCACGGTCATCTCGAACATTCGGGGCCAGGACCCGAACCAGGTCGGCTGGATCAACCGCTCGACGCCGCTCTACCACTCCTGGTGGTCGCAGTTGGCGGTGCTGCTCGCCCACATTCCGCTCGGACTGCTACCCCACATCGGCAACAAGATCTGGGCGCTCAAGACGGGCAAGTCCCGTTTCACCTTCCTGCGCTTCGCTTCCGTCTTCGGCGTCACACTGGGCATGCTCGGCCTCGGCGGCGCCCTGGCGCGGGCGGTGCTCGGTGGCCGGCTGTACGAAGAGGGCTCGACCCCGAACGAGGCGCTGCCGGCGCTGTTCATCGAGCTCTTCCCGGCCTGGCTGGCCGCGCTCATCGGCGTCGGCATCCTGTCGGCGGTCATGTCGACGGCGGATGGGCTCGTCGTCTCCTCGTCGCAGATCGTCGCCAACGACCTTTACCGGCGGACGATCGCGCCGCGCTTCCACTCGCACCTGAGCGACGAGCAGCTCGACCGGCGGGTGCTGGTCATCAGCCGCTGGGCGACCGTCGGGGTCATGGTTGCCTGCGTGGCGATGGCCTGGATGCTGATGGACATGAACATCGCGATCCTGGTCTGGACCGGGAACGGCGGCATGATGGCTGCCTTCGCGGGGCCGCTGGTGCTCGGCGCGCTGTGGAGCGGCGTGACGCGTACCGGCGCCTACACGGGGTTGATCGTAGGCCTCAGTTCCTTCCTGATCCTGCACACCGGAATCATCGATCCGGCCTGGTTCGAGGGCAGCTTCCTGCACCCGGTGTTCTCCTGGCTGCACGGCGAAGCGCCGAACCCCACCTCCTGCGCGGCGCTCGCCGGACTGTTCGCGATGGCTTGCACGGCGGCGGTGTCGCTGGCGACGAAGCCGCTGCCTGCGGCCCATGTCGGGTCGCTGTTCCGGCGCGTGCCGGCGACGGACTGAGCGTAGTATCCGCCGCCGGAGGAACGCCATGCCAAAGATCGACGAAGCGGCGAAGGATGTCCTGTTCCGGGACGCCCGCAGCCAGAACAGGTGGTTGCCGCGGGACGTGCCGCGGGAAACCCTGCAGGAGCTCCACGACCTGATGAAGTGGGGACCGACGAGCGCGAACTGCTGGCCGCAGCGGGTCGTCTTCACCGTGAGCGATGAAGCGAAGGAGCGGCTGGCTTCGATCGCCATGCCGGGCAACCAGGACAAGATCCGGCAGGCGCCGGCGACCGCGATCCTGGGCTACGACCTGGCGTTCTTCGAGAAGATGGACGTGCTCTTCGCCCACAATCCGGGCATGGCCGAGATGTTCCGCAACAACGCGGAACTCGCCGAGGTGACGGCGTTTCGCAACGCCACCCTGCAGGGTGCCTACTTCATGCTGGCCGCGCGCTCGCTCGGCCTCGACAGCGGTCCGATGTCGGGGTTCGACAACGCGAAGTGCGATGACCTCTTCTTCCCCGGCACGACGATTCGCTCGAACTTCCTCTGCTCGATCGGCTACGGCGACCCCGAAGGCCTGTTCGGACGCTTGCCGCGGCCGGAGTTCGAGGAGGTCTGCCGCGTCGAGTAGCTCAGCGGCGCCAGAAGGCGGGCAGGAGGATCGCGGCGACGGCGACGATCTCGAGTCGGCCCAGCCACATCAGGAAGATCAGCACTAGCTTCTCCCAGCCGGCGAAGAAGGCGTAGTTGAGCGACGGGCCGGCCGCGCCCATCGCCGGGCCGACGTTCGACAGGCAGGCCAGCGAAGACGACAGCGAGGTCACCAGGTCGTTGCCCGCGAGGGCGAGGATGGCGGCGACTCCCAGCCACAGGAAGGCGAAGAGGGTCATGAAGCCGCCCAGGCTGCGCGCCACCTGGTCGCTGATCGTCCTTTTGCCGATCCAGAGGGCCAGGACCCGGCGCGGGTTGAACATGAGATGGACCTCGCGCAGCGCCATCTTCAGCGTCATGACGAGCCGGCCGACCTTGACGCCTCCCGCAGTCGAGCCGGCGCAGCCGCCGATGAACATGGCAAGCAGCAGCAGCGTGCGCGACGTGTCGCTCCACGAGTCGTAGTCCCTGGTCGTGTAGCCGGTCGTCGTCATCAGGGATACGGAGTTGAACGCGGCTTCCCGAAGGGCCTCCAGCAGCGGCAGGTCCGTGCTGCGCCAGCGGTCCAGCGTGACCAGGGCCACCAGCACGGCTGCGATCGAGGCGTAGGCGCGAAACTCGACGTCCTTGTAGAGCTGGCTGGGCCGTGAGCGGACCGCGAAGATCAGGGAGAAATTGATGCCCGCGATCAGCATGAAGACGATGATCGTCCACTCGATGAACGCGGAGTCGAAGGCGGCAACGCTCGCGTTGTAGGGGGCGAAGCCGCCGATCGACACCGTCGTGAAGGCGTAGCAGAAGGCCTCGTACTGGGTGGCGCCGCCGGCGAGCAGCAGCAGGATGAGGACGATGGTCAGGCCGACGTAGATACGCCACAGCACGGTCGCCGTCTTCTGCACCTGGGGCTGGAACATGTCCTGGGTGGGCCCCGGCACCTCCAGGCGGTAGAGCAGGCGGGCGCCCGGGCCCAGGCTGGGAAAGAGGGCGACGAACAGGAGCAGGATCCCCATGCCGCCCAGCCACTGCGTGAGGCCGCGCCAGAGCAGGATGCTGGGACTCACCAGCTCGATGTCGGTCAGGATCGAGGCGCCCGTCGTCGTGAACCCGGAGGCGGACTCGAAGAGGGCGGAGGCCGGATCCGCGATCTCACCGCTCAGCAGGTAGGGGAGAGCGCCGAAGAAGGAGGCCAGGATGTAGGCGCCGACCACCACCAGGGTCGCTTCGCGCCGGTAGATCTTCTCGTGCGGCTTGCCCCACCAGTGAGCGGCCGCACCGGCGAGAGCAGAGACGATCAGCGACCCTCCGAGTGCCGCCGCGGGCCGGTCTTCGCCGTGCCAGATGGCGAACAGGAAGGGGATCAACTGCGCCCCGGCCAGCAGCAGGAGGAGCCGCCCGACCAGACCGGAGACGGCGCGCAGGTTCATCCGGTACTACGGGGCCTGTTGCCGACGGTCAGGGAGCCGCGGCCACCACGGCTTCGGGCAGCGCCAGGGCCAGCAGCTCGTTTTCGAAGTCCGTGCCGCTGAGCGCCATCACGATGTACTGGCGCCCCTGGTGGAGGTAGGTCATCGGTGCGCCGCTGACGCCGGCCGGAAGCTCGGTCTCCCAGACGACGTCGCCGGTCGCCTTGTCGAAGGCCCTGAACTTGCGGCTGCCCGCGCCCTCGGGCTGGACGACCATGACATCCGAGCCGTCGGCCAGGAACACCAGGGTCTTGGTGACCAGTGCCGAGACCCGACCCTGCTGGCCGAGCGGCGGCAGGTCCAGGTGGGCGAGCGCGGGGTGATCGCGAGGGCCGTCGCCGTTCGGGACCATCCAGAGGTGCTCCCCGGTGTCGAGGTCGATCGCGGTCAGCCGGCCGTATGGAGGCTTCGTGATCGGCAGGCCGTTCGGCAGGGTCGCCCATTCGTAACCGTCTGCCTCGCTCAGGTCGACCCGGTAGCGCAGGTTGGAGCGCGCGGGGTCTGGCGGCTGGCGCAGGCCCAGGATCGCCGGCACGGTGACCGACGGCAGGTAGAGCACGTTCGTCTCCGGGTCGAGCGCGGCGCCGTTCCAGTTCGTACCGCCGACCGCCCCGGGAACCTGGATCGTCGGTTTCGTGTCGGGGCCCTCGATCAGTGTCGGCGGTTGGAAGATCGGGCCGATCCGGTACTGCGAAACGTACTCGAGCGCCATCGCCCGCAGTTCCGGCGTGAAGTCGATCAGGTCGTCGATGGCCAGTCCCTGGAGGTCGTAGGGCAATGGCCAGGTCGGATGCGGCTGGGTCGGCCACGCCTGCTCGCCGGGAACTTCGGAGGGCGGCACGGGTAGCTCGACGATCGGCCACACCGGCTCGCCGGTCTCCCGGTCGAACACGTACAGGAACGCCTGTTTGGAAGGCTGCGCCAGCGCCTTGATCGGCTTGCCGTCAACGACGATGTCGGCGAGCACGGGCGCCGCGGGGAAGTCGTAGTCCCAGAGTCCGTGGTGCACGGCCTGGAAGTGCCAGCGCCGCTCGCCGGTCGCGGCGTCGAGAGCGAGGATCGACTCGGCGAACAGGCCCTTTCCCGGGCGGTGGCCGCCGTACCAGTCGTTGCTCGGGGTGCTGGTTGCCGCGTAGGCGATGCCCAGTTCCTGGTCGCAACTGATCCAGGTCCAGACGTTGGCGGCGCCGGCCTCGGCCGCTTCGGGGCTGTCCCAGGTATCGAATCCGAACTCGCCCGGCTCGGGGATGATGTTGAAACGCCAGCGCAGAGCTCCGGAGCGCGCATCGTAGCCCCGGATCATCCCCGGCGGGTTCTTCCGCCGCGACCAGGCGTCGGACGTCGATTCACCGACCACGATGGAGTCGCCGCAGACGACGGGTGCCGATGTCCAGAAGTACTGACGGCGCGTCACGCCGCTGCCGACGTCGAGCATGTCGGCGCGCCCGCCGTCGCCGAAGTCAGGGTCGAGGGTACCGGTGTCCGCGTCGAGGGCGGTCAGCCGGCCGTTGCCGGTGAAGAAGAGCCGCCGCCTCTCTCCCTCACTCCAGGTCACGCCGCCGCGGACGGAGCCGCGGCCCATGTTCCGTGGCGGTTCGTCCTCGAACGGATCGTAGGTCCACAGAATCTCGCCGCTGGCGGGGTCGAGCGCGGCCGCGGCCAGGCCGGTCGCGACCAGCACCCGTCCGTCGCGCATCATCGGCGTGTTCTGGAACACGAAGGGCGGAATGACGCCCTCGTGGCGGGCGGCGATCCCGTAGTCGATCGACTTCCAGCGCCAGGCGACCTCGAGCTGATGCACGTTGTCGCGGTCGATCTGGTCGAGAGGCGAGTACTTGCTGCTGCGGCTGTCAGCGGCGTAGTTGTGCCATTCGCCGGCAGGCTGGGCCTCGGCAGCGCTGGCTGAGGCCGGTCTCAGGTCCGCGCCTGCCTGGGCGTGGGCCGCGGCCGCGGCTCCGGCCGCGCTCAAGGCAACGGCGACGAGGCGCCGTCGGATCTCGGGGCGCGGGATCATTCGTCGGGTGGCGCCGGGTCGTCGTCCTCCTTCGCGTCCCCGGCCTCGGCGGCTGCACCCTCATCATTCCGGTTTCCCAGCGTCTTCACGAACTCCTGCAGTTCTTCCTCGGTCCTCGGCAGTCCCTGAGCAGAAGAACCGAGCGCCCTGCTGAGGGACTCCTGCCAGGTCAGGCGCTCGCCCGGCGTGCCGTCGGGGTTCGGCTTCGGATCGAGCCACTCGAGGGAGTAGAGGAAGCCGTCCATGCGGGAGACCGTGTCGTCGTACCACTTGTTCCGGTTCTCGCCGTCCGGCCCCCGACCGAAGTTGAAGAAGCCGTGGCCCTGGTCGTGGTAGCTGACGAAGTCGCATCGGTTCTTGTGGTCTCGCAGGCCCCGGCAGAACCGGTCCGCCGTGCTGTGGGGCACGGTCTCGTCGGCCTGGCCGTGGAAGAGGATGGTGGGCGGCAGGCCGGCCCGCAGATGGTGGAACGGGGACATCGATTTCGGCGGCGCGCCGAAGCGTTCCTCAAGCGCCGCGAAGCGCTCACGCTCCTCCTCCGTTGGCGCCGGGTCGCCTTCGACGGGAGCGAGGACGGTCGCCGGATTGAACAGAACCAGGGCGTTGGGTACGGGACTGACGCCGTCGGGATCGGGATCGTGGCCGGGCAGGGTGGCCGTTGCCGCCGCCAGGTGCCCTCCCGCTGAGCCGCCGCCGGCCGCGATGCGGTCGGGGTCGATGCCGAGCCGGTCCGCGTTCGCGCGCAGCCAGCGGACCGCGCTCTTGGCGTCCTCCACGCATTCGTGCGCCGTCACGCCGTGTCTGGTGGCCACGCGGTAGTCGGCGACGGCGGCGACCATGCCCCGTTCCGCGAGGTACTGGCACTGCGGCAGGAACTGCAGCGGGGAACCCGAACGCCAACCGCCGCCGAAGAAGAAGACGATCGCGGGCCGCTGATCGTCCGCCGTGTGCTTCTCGGGGTTGCAGAAGTGCATCTTGAGCTCGACCTCGCCGACCGTGCGGTAGACCTCCGAGGTCGTTCCCTCCATCTCCGGCGGGTAGGGCCGCTGGGCCTTGAGGGCGTCGGCGCCGAGGGCGAAGAGGACGGTGGCGGTCAGCACGGTCGCGAAGCCGGGCGGGCGTCGGTTGGGTCGGATGTTGGTCGAACGGGTCATGGGCACCTCTCGGGAAGGACTTGGACGGAGTCTATCGGCGGGCCGTTTCGCGGATGCCTTCCTCGGCGTCCCCGTCGTCGACGCTCTCGTCCGTGCCGCCGCGGATCCACGTCAGGCGGTACAGCTCGTGCGGTTGCAGTTCAGTCTCCAGGGCGCGCCGGATCACCATTGAAGAGCCTGGACGGGCGTCGAAGGCTCCGCGCTCGAGGAAGGCGAAGACGCGCTCGCGGTCCTTGCAGGCGTCGTCCTGTTCGTCGCAGCCGAAGTCGTTGCCGTCCGTGTCGAGCAGGAACAGGAGCGGGTCGGGCGACACGAACCTGCCCTCCAGGCTGCGGAACGCTCGCCAGAGATCGAGGGAGGGAATCGTCCAGCCGTCTCCCGATTCGGCGAATCCGACCGCCTCGGTGACCGGACCGTCCGGCAGCACGGTGATGACGGCCGGGAACGGATCGAAGACCCGGCGCGACAGCTCCCGCAGGGTGAAGGCGTCGTCATCCGGAACCTCGAAGATCTCCAGCAACGGCTCGCCGGCCTCCAGGAGCCGCTCGATCAACTCGAGTTCGAGGTCGCGTAAGGCAGGCTGGTCCGGCGGCCGCTCGGGGGCAGCCGGCGGAGCGGTGTTCAGCGCGAGCTCCCGCGGCGGCGCGACGAGCGTCGATTCGGGCAGTTCCTCGCCCCGGGCGGCCGCGAACAGGGCCCGCAGGCACTCGAAACGGCGGCCCGGGTTCTCGTCCATGTAGCGCCACAACGCCGCGACGCGCCGGTGGTAGCGGGCGGCGTCGACGGCGAAACCGCGCAGGCCGCGCTCGACGGTGTCGAACTCGCCGGCAGTCGCCTGTGTTCCGCCGTCGAAGACGAACTCCAGCGATACCGTCTGCGGCGGCGGTTGCCGGTCGTCCGGCTCCCGCCGTTCATTGTCCCGGACGGCCTGGGACGGACGGATGGGCGTGTTGGCGAAGAACTCCTGGAGTTCGGCATCCGGGTTGCCGACCAGCGCCCAGCGGCGGTAGCTGGTCAGCTCCCTGCCTGCCCGCTCCCACTCGGCGCCGTCGGCGAGCGGCTCGTACAGGCGGTCGAAGCGCAGATGCCAGACGTCGTAGCCGTTCATCAACGCCTCGGTCCGGTCGTTCAGCCGTCGCTCGATCAGTGCGTGCCCCTCGGGGACCGCGTGGCGGTGGATCGAGACCTCGGCCTCGAGCCTCACGTAGCCGTTGGCGTCGGCCGGCTCGACGATGTCGTCCTCGGCCTGCTGCGTGTCCTCCACCGACGGCGGGTAGAACTCGAGGTGCAGGGTCTCGGCCACCGGGTCGTCGGTGCAGCCGGCGAGCGCGATGGCGAGCAGCGCCGCGATCGCTCCCGGGAGGGCGCGGCGGATTGCGGCTCCGGGCGGGAGGAACGGACGATTGCGGCTGGCGACCATGGCCGGGTGGCCTAGTTTGCAACACGCGTAGGATCGACCGTCTTCCCGCAGACTCGCGTCGAACCGATGAACCTCTTCGCCCTGCTCTACGAGCGTCTCGAGACGGCCCTCGATCGTCCGAGCCTGGTGCCAGCCGGCGCCGCCGAAGGCGCGTGCGGGCCGGCGTGGACGTATCGCCATCTCGACGACGCTTCGGCCCGGTTCTCGGCGGCGCTGCGCCGGCGCGGCGTCGAGCCCGGGGACCGGGTACTGGTCCAGGTCCCAAAGTCGGTGGAGGCTGTGGCGTTGTACCTGGGCGTGTTGCGCTGTGGTGGCGTGTACGTGCCGCTGAATACGGCCTACACCGAGCGGGAGGTCACGTTCTTCGTCGACGACGCGTCGCCGCGGGTCGTCGTCGGGGCAGAGGCCGTCGGACGGCAGGCGGTGGGCATCGACGCGCTCTGGTCGGAAGCCCGGGCGCAAGAACCCGATGCGGCGGTCGAACCTCGCCGAGACGACGACCTGGCCGCCATCTGCTACACGTCGGGCACCACGGGGCGCTCCAAGGGCGCGATGATCACCCACGGCAACCTGACCTCGAACGCCCTCGCCCTGCACGAGATCTGGGGCTTCGAGCCCGGGGACGTGCTGCTCCACGCGTTGCCGATCTTCCACGTCCACGGACTGTTCGTGGCGCTGCACACCGCGTTCCTGAACGCCTCGAAGGTTCTCTTCCTGCCGCGGTTCGACGGCGCGGAAGTGCGCCGTTTGCTGCCGGAGGCGACGGTGCTGATGGGCGTGCCCACGTTCTATTCGCGGCTGCTGGCGGAGCCGGGTTTCGGCAGTGCCGACTGCGAGAGCATCCGGCTGTTCGTTTCCGGGTCGGCGCCCCTGACGGAAGCCGTCTTCGGTGACTTCCAGGCCCGCACCGGTCACCGGATCCTGGAACGCTACGGCATGACGGAGGCGGGGATGATCACCTCGAACCCGCTCTCCGGGGAGCGGTTGGCCGGCACGGTCGGCTTTCCGCTTCCGGATGTCGAAGTGCGGGCCGTGGGTGAGGACGGCAGCGAAGTGGCAGCCGGTGAAGTCGGCACGCTGGAGATTCGCGGCCCAAATCTGTTCCCGGGCTACTGGGGCCTGCCGGAGAAGACGGCCGAGGAGATGCGCGACGACGGCTTCTTCGTCACCGGCGACCTCGCGAGCGTCGACGGCGAGGGCCGGGTGACCCTGGTCGGCCGAGGCAAGGACCTGATCATCGCCGGCGGCTTCAACGTCTACCCGAAGGAAGTCGAGGACCGGCTCGATGAGGTAGCGGGAGTAGCGGAATCGGCGGTGATCGGCGCGCCGCACACCGACCTGGGCGAGGGCGTGGTCGCCGTGCTGGTCGCCGGAGACTTGCCGGTCGAAGACGATACGCTCCGCTCCGCGCTCGATGCGGGGCTGGCGCGCTACAAGCACCCCCGCCGGTTCTACTGGGTCGACGAGCTGCCGCGCAACGCGATGGGGAAGGTACAGAAGAACGTGCTGCGCGAGCGGTACCGCGACGCATACGACGGATGAAGGAGAAGGCTCAATGACGCAGACAGAGAAGAGGCTCGACGGCAGGGTAGCCCTGGTCACCGGAGCGAGCCGCGGCATCGGCAAGGCGATCGCCGAGCTGTTCGCCGAGCACGGCGCGCGAGTCGCCTGCACGGCGCGGACGCTGTCGGAGGGGGGGCACTACCTGGGCGGTTCGCTCGAGACGACGATCGAAGAGATTCGGGCCGGCGGCGGTGACGCGACCGCCTTCGCCTGCGACGTCTCCGAGTACGAGAACTGCGAGCGCCTGGTGAACGAGGTGCGCGACGTCCTCGGACCCATCGACGTGCTGATCAACAACGCCGCCCTGACCTACTTCATCCCGGTCGTGGATTTCCCGATCAACAAGTGGCACCGCTCGACCGCGGTCAACTTCCACGCGCCGTTCTATCTCTCGAAGCTCGTGCTGCCCGGGATGATCGAGCGTGGCGCGGGCAGCATCGTCAACGTTTCCTCGGGCGCGGCGATCGGCCCCGGCCGCGGCCCTTACAAGGGTCCGCAGTTCGCGGGCGGCTCGCTGTACGGCGCCGAGAAGGCGGCCCTGGAGCGCTTCACCCAGGGCCTCGCCTCCGAGGTGTACGAGCACGGTGTCTCGGTGACCTGCTACAGCCCGTCCCAGATTGTCCCCACGCCGGGCGTCGTCCACCACCGGCTGATGGAGGGACGCGACCCGAACGAGGCGGAAACCGTCGAGATCATGGCCCAGGCGGCCCTGCTGCTCGCCACCGAGCCGCTCGACCGGGTCACCGGCCGGGTCACCTACAGCCAGGCGATCCTGGAGGAGTTCGGCTGGATCGAGAAGGGGCGGGGACTCGGCACGGAGCGACAGGGCTCCGGCTACAGCATGATCTGACCTACTCCCCGCCCTTCACCGGCCTGCCGGCAGCGATCCACTCCTTCTCGAGCTGGCGTGCTCCCCTGAGCTGTCCCAGCATCGAGTAGTTGCCTTCGTGGCAGGCGTACTCGTAGTTGTATTGGTCGGTCCTTGGCCACGGCATCTCGCCGCCGTAGGCCGCGGTGTACTCCTCGTCCTCGACCTCGAACTGGTAGAGCAGCGACTGGCCGTCGATCGGGCTGAAGCGCTCCGTGACCTTCATCGCGCCGCGCGGCACGCCGGCCGACTCTCTGCCGTGCAGCATCTGGGGTGCCGCTTCGCGACGGAAGTTCGTCGTCTCGACGACCAGGGTGTCGCCTTCCCAACGGCCGATCGAGTCGCCGGAGTAGGACTGGTACGGCGCGGGCGAATGCTCCGCGTCGATTCGCACGACGCGGGTCCAGTGCATCCACTCGATGTGGATCATCAGGTAGTCGTCCGTCTGCACCAGGGTCTTCAGGTTGTTGTAGGAGATCGTGCGAATCGGGATCGAAGCGCCGGGCTGGTAGATGCAGCGGACGCCCAGGACCATCGTCTCCGGGCTGTCGAAGGGTGTGTCGCCCGACTCCAGCCACCAGGCGGTGCCGTCGTCGTTCATCCAGATGAACCTGGGCAGGGCGCCGCGATGCCTCTGAGCCTCTTCCGTCAGCGGCGGCATCCGGCCGTTCGGCGGGTTCGTCAGGATCGACGTTCGGTACTTGCCGTCGATCCTGAACATCGTGTGGCCTGGATCGAACCAGGCGTAGTTGTAGCTCTGGCGGTCGATGAAGGCGCCCTTCTCCGGTGGCGGCCTGTCCGGGGCGCTGGCCGCGTCGCCGTCCAGGACGCGCTGACGCTGGTTGGCTTCGACCCCGGCCGCCTCCTCCGGGCTGAGGACGAGTTCCTCGCCCCGCTCGGGCCGGCGCTCGAAGGGCGTCAGCGAGCGGATGTCGTAGCGGCCGGTGAAGTCGGGCTTGCCGTTGGGCGTGCGGGGAATGTCGTCTGCGGCCGCTAGGGCGGCGCCGGCGCCCGAGGCGAGCAGTGCGCAGATGAGAGCGATGGTCTTCCGCATCTCCGTTCTCCTTGTTCGTTTCCCTGAGCCTACCGCCCTAACCCGACGCCTCTCCCACCCAGAACGGGCTCGACCACGCCATGCTGCCGTCGATCTGGCGCACACGGAGGTAGTAGTAGTCGCCGGGCCGGACTTCGCCCTGGTCGGTGAAGCTGAACTCCTGGTCGAGGGCCCGTCCCTCGGTCACGATCTGAGCCGAGAGCGCGTCCGTGTGCTCCAGCACCTGGTACTCGCGTCGCTCGACCTGGCCTTTCAGGTCGCCGAGCCGGAACCGCACGGTGTTCGCCGGCAGTTCCTGGGGGATGCGAACGTAGCCGCCCGAGCCGCGCGATTCGGTCGTCGTCTCCATGTCGACGGTGATGACCGTGTCGGCGCTTGCGCCGCGCAACTCGAGAACGAGTGACTTCGGACGCCCACGGGTCGGGAAATCGAAGTCGATCCGGTTGGGGTCTTCCGCGTTGCGGGCGGTTCGCCAGGTCGCGGGCTGCGTGAACCAGGGATCGTCGTAGTCGACCAGCTCGGCTCCGGCGACCTGGATCGCTCCCCTCCACGGTCGGCCGCCGCGCGGGGGCGTGCGCTCGCCGTGGATCTCGGTCGACGACTCGAAGGTGATCTGCACCCTCGATTCGTCGGACAGAGCGCTCTCCAGGTATCTCCTGGTGTAGACGATCGCGCCGTTCTTGATCACGTCGATCGCGTCGATCGGGGCCGTGCCGCTGACCCGGCAGTCGATCCGGCGCACCGCGGCGTCCTCCTGGCGCGTACCCATGCGGGTGCCGTTGAGAGTTGCCTCGAGGAGGATCCGCTCGCCGGTTGTCGCATAGGCGGCCCGGTCGCGGAGCGCGCCGAAGATGGCGTCAGCGTTGTTCTCGGGCGCGTAGACGGCGGCCAGACCGCCCAGTTGACGGTTGCCGGCCCCGGTGTAGCCGGGGTGGCCGTTGTGAGTGTCGGATGCGCCGATGAAGCCGACCTCGAAGCCGTTCTGCAGGTACTTGTTGCCGAACCAGTCGAAGGTGCCGTGGCCGGACTGGATCTCGACCAGTCGCCCCAGGTCGGGGTCGCTGTTCGTCCAGTCGGCGGGCTGGTGGGCGTGGGGGATGACCAGCACGTCGTTGTTGCTGTTCTGAGCTCGCAGCCCCGCGTACAGTTCGTCGAGGAGGGGCGCCTCCTGGTTCGGAACCCGGCTGCGGCCAGGCGTGTCGCGGAAGAACACGTTGTGGTGCCCGCCGAGCGGTGACCGCGACGTCCACTCGAAGCCGAGGATCGTCGTGAACTCGCCTTCGATCCGGTACTCCTCGACCAGCTCCTGCAGCCTCCGCCACTCGCTGTCGTCCATCCAGATGTCGTGCTCGGAGAGGCTCAGGAAGTCGAGCCGGGCGACGTCGCGGCCGAAGCGGTAGTAGCCGTCCGGCGAGCCCTGGCCTTCGGCAAAGGCG
The DNA here is from genome assembly GCA_028875725.1 of Acidobacteriota bacterium. NCBI lineage: Bacteria > Pseudomonadati > Acidobacteriota > Acidobacteriota bacterium. The sequence goes on along the minus strand of JAPPCR010000015.1, from coordinate 385,996 downwards.
GTGTGGCCGTGCGTCTCGCCCCAGTAGACGCGGGCTTCGGGATCGTCTTCGACGCGGAGGGGGTTGCTGGTCGCCCGGATCGTTCCGTCCTCGTTCCGAACGGAGAAGCGGTAGACGCCGGGTTCGGCGAGGCTCACGTTCTCGAATAGCGAGATGGCCGGACTGCCGGCCTCGATCGTCCGGAACGGCTCACCGTCCAGCAGCACGTCGAGCGCGGGCATGACGCCGGACGACAGGTTCTTCAACCGGTCCTCGGCGCGGACGGCGAGGGTGAAGGGTTCGCCGGGCGCAACGATCGACGGGGCGACGGCGTTGACGGAGCGGACCTCGTCCCGGCCCAGCACCTCGAACGAAGGCCAGGCCGGTCGGAACAGGTCGCCCGTGCCCTCGATGTCGGCGTAGACGTGCAGGATCACCTGGTCGTTGGAGGTCTCCTGCAGTGCGAATCCTGACCCGCCGCCGGACGTGTCGCCGTAGGTGATGGTGACCGTGTCGCCTTCATCGAGCGACGCACCGCTCAGACGGAACTGCAGCACGGACCGCGGCACGCCGGGGCGAACCCGGCCGCTTCGGTTGCGGAAGTGCATCCCCAGCCAGTCGCCCCACGGCTCGCTGGAGGTCAGCGTCGCGGCCGGTTTCGACGTTTCGACCGTGACGTAGTTCGGGCCGGCCGGGTCCTCGGCCTGGATGCCCGTCCGTGATCCACGCACCAGGAGACCGCCGCCCTCCGCCATGCCGAGCGTGCCCACGGTGTAGGTCAACCGGACCGTCACCCGGTCGCCGGCGCGGAAGGGACCGGGCGGGTCGAGCGTCAGCGTGCCGACCGCCCCCGGGTACTCGTCCTTGATCTGGAACTCCCGGGTGTAGAGGCGGATGAACTCCGGGATCCGCGGCACCGGAATCGTCGCTCCGCCTCCGAGCCCCCGGAGCGAGCGGTTCGCGTTCGCGAGGAGCTGCGGGAAGACGTCGGGGACCGGTCCGCCGGTGAGTGAGTAGGCGTTCGACCACCGCCACAGCGTGTCGAGCCGATCGCTTAGAACGGCGACGTCTTCGGTGCTCTCGGGCGCTTCCAGCTTCAGCGCCTCGACACGTTGCCGCAGCTCGGGTGTCAGGTAGTCGCCGGAGTCCTGGGTGGTGCAGCCCTGGGCGACCATCGCCAGGGCGAGCGGAGCGAGGAGCACGGGGTGGGTTGCGAAGCGGCGTCGATTCAACATGGCGAACCCTCGCGGTTTGGCTGCCGGTCTCTCAGATTGGCGGGACTCTCCCCAGTACCATAGCGGGCCGAGATTCCTGGGAGGTCCGCATGACGAAACTTGCTTCAGTGTTCGCGACCGTTGTCGTCCTCGCGACCGTGTTCGCCATCCCGGCCGCGGGGCAATCCGAAGCCCCCTCGTACGACCCGCCGCTCGACATCGGCGTCGTCCTGTACGACGGCGCCGAGCCGCTCGACGTCTTCGGACCGGTCGAGATGTGGCTCAACGCCGGGCCGGGTCTGATCCGTGTGCACCTGATCGCGGACTCCGTTCGTCCGGTCGCGCTGACCACGACGACCTATCCGGCCGAGATGGCTCCGAAGGTGGAGGCCCAGTACAGCTACGACGACGCGCCGCCGCTCGACGTGATCATGGTGCCGGGAGGTATCGGCACACTCCGGGAAGTCGAGAACCAGCAGTTGCTGGACTTCATCGCTGAGCGCGCCGCCGAGGTGCAGCTCACCACCTCCGTCTGCACCGGCTCGGCCATCCTCGCCAAGGCCGGCGTCCTCGACGGCCTGCCGGCGACAGGGAACAAGGCCTTCTTCAGCTACATCGCCGGCTTCGGCCCCGAGACCGAGTGGGTGAAGGAAGCCCGCTGGGTCGACGCCGGCCACGTGATGACCTCCTCCGGCGTCTCCGCCGGCATCGACATGAGTCTGGCCGTCGTCGCCCGCTTCTTCGGGCAGGACGCCGCGCGGATGCTGGCCCAGGCCACCGAGTACGAGTGGAACGAGGACGCGGGCCGGGATCCGTTCGTCGGGAACCTGGACTCGGCCATGCCGTACGTGGAACGCCTGGAGGAGGCGGTTTCGGAGTCGTCCGGTTCGGGATTCTGAGCCCGGCCCCTGGCCCCCGGAACGGATAGAAGGCGCGGGCCCTAGGGGTAGGGTGTGATCACGCCGCAGGCCGCTCGGGAACCGCCTGCGCAGCCGGCCGCCTCGCCTTCGGGGCAATAGGTGTCGGGGTTCGTGTGGATGATGAAGGCGCTGCCGTCTTCGTCAAACACGGAGAGCGGCCCGTCGGAGAGCGTCACCCGCGTTGTCGTCACCATGTGGTAGCCGCGGCCCTGGCGGTCCAGGGTCATGTTCGTCAGGTCACCGGCGTGGAACGGGTGGTTGCCGTCCGGGCTGGTGTTCGAGTTGGGGCCGGGGTCGAAGTGCCCGCCCGCGGTGCCACATGGATTGCACGACGCGGTTTCATGGATATGGACCGCGTGCTTGCCTCGCGTGATGCCGGTGTTGGCGTACAGGCGGAGATAGATGTCGACCGCCTTGACGCCTTCGTCCGAAGGCCGTTCCTGTAGATAGCCGAAGCCGACACGGTTCGTCGGAATGTCGCAACTGTAGAGGACGGCCCGTCCGGCCGCCGTCGCACCTGCCGTGGCGGCGGCGAAGTCCTCTTCGAGGTTCTGGGCGGACACGCCGGCGGCTCCGCCGAGCGAGAGCAGGGAGAAGGCGGTGAGCGGAAGGATCGTCGTTTTGCGGCAGTTCGTGCGCATGTGTTTGGGGCTCCTCCAGTAGACATCAAGGCGATGAGTAGAGGTCAAGATGATCCGGGCAGGATTCCCAGTCTAGGGCAACGGCGGTTGCTCGGCTCCGTCGGCCGGTTCGTCGCCGTCGCCGCGAGTCATCGTGTCGACCGTGGTCGCGGCGCCCATGTGGCAGACGACGTTCGCTGCGGAGCGGAAGACGTCGGGCACGCGGTCGATCCCCAGGAGGATGGCGAGTCCCGCCAGCGGCACGCCCACCACGTCCAGAGCCGGAGCAAGCGACACGATGCTGGCGCTGGGCACCGGAGCGACCGTCATCGCGGCGAGGAAGATCGCCAGCACCGCCGCGGCGATCATCCCCGCGTCGAGCGGCACCCCGTACATGGCGGCCAGGAAGACGAGCGACGCGCTCTGGAACAGCGCGCTGCCGGGCCGGTTGATCGACGCCGCCAGCGGCAGGATCAGCGTGTACTGGCGCTCGGACAGGCCGAGCTTCTTCGCCTCCTGCAGCATCATCGGCAGCGTCCCCACCGACGTCGTCGTGGTGAAGCCCACGGTGTACGTGCCCACGGTCGCCGGGATGAAGCGCCAGGGCGGTACGCCGCCCAGGAACCAGACCAGGGGCAGGAGAACGAGGCCCTTCAGGATGAAGAGGCCCACCACGACGGCGACGATGAAGACGGCAAGGTTCTGCAGCATCGCCGTCCCGGTCTTTGCGATGACCGGCGCCGCGAGACCGAAGACGCCCACCGGGGCCGTCCACAGGATCCAGCTCATCAGCTTCGTCAGAGCGTCGCCTAGCGCCTCCGCGAAGGACGTCAGCGTCCGCTGTTTCTCGCTCGGCAGGGCGGTCGTCGCCGCGGCCAGGAGGACGATGAAGATGAGCAGGGAGAGCAGGGCGCCGTCGGCGGCGACCTGGACCGGATTCCGGGGGACCAGATTGACCAGGAAGTCGACGATGCCGACACCGGCCGGTTCCAGCTCCGCCGCGGGTGTAGGCGGCGCCACGTGTGCCGTGAAGGTGAGGGCGAAGCTCATCACCCCCATCCCGATCAGGATCGCCGGCAGGGTCGTCGCCCAGAAGAAGCCCACGGCCAATCCCCCCAGCCGACCCAGCTTGCGCAAGTCGCCGATCCGCCCCACGCCGACGAAGACGACCGCCGCCACCAACGGGATCACGACCATCTGGATCGCGCGCAGGAAGACCTGACCGAGCGGCTCGACGGCCTCGGCGGCCCACAACAGCGCGGGTGAACCCGTTGCCGAGGCGGCGATGCCGAGCCCCAGGCCGAGCGCCAGCCCGATGAGAATGGCGCGTGTGTTCACGCGCTTAGGGCACCTCAGCCTGGTCGTATGCCCGCCTGAACACCACCTCGGACATCCACCGCTTGAAGCCGTCGTCGTCCATGAACTGCTTGAACAGTTCGGTGTCGTCCTTCATCACGTTCTGCATCACGCGGAGCAGCGCTCTGTCGTGCTCGATGCGGGTGTTCTCGCGATCGGAGTTCCGGCGCGCGTTCCGGAAGGCCGTGTCCGAGGCGACCCTGGCTGGGATGTCGAACGCGATCATCCGCTGCACGCGGTCTTCGTCCGCCCATTCGATGCCGCCGAAGTGGTCGTTGAACGCCTTGATGATGTTCGAGAGGTGGTCCAGGTCGGATTCCGGCCGTTGGCCGCCGCTGGCCGGGGGCGTTGGATCGACCTCGGCGTCCTCGTCGGGCAGGAGGATCTTCTGCATCGCCTGCTTCTCGGCCCGGTAGCTGTCCATGTCGACCGCCTCGAGGATGCCCCGCGCCAAGTCCTCCTCTCTTGGCGCCGGCAGCTTCGGGATCAGGAAGTTCAGGAAGATCGACCGCTTCTCCCAGTCGGCGTTCGAGAACGGGAGGATCGAGGAGAGGAAGCCGTAGGCGCGCACGAACGCCTTCGCCTTGCCCTTGAAGTCGACCTGTCCGTCCTCGTCGAGTTCGCTCAGGTAGACCGCGACGCACTGGTCGAGGATCGGGTCGAGGCGGTCGCGCTCGGCGCCGTCCAGATAGCGCTCGACGAACAGGTCGATCTGGTCCGCCGAACAGACCTGCGCCGCGTCGAGGTCGGCCTGCAGGTCGTGCAGCCGGTCGGGGTCCGTCTCGTTGGCCAGGATCGTGCCGCGGTAGTAGTTCGCGAACGAGTCGCGGATGATCTCCGTGTCGTTCAGGAAGTCGAGCACGAAGACGTCGTACTTGCCCGGATGCGCCCGGTTGAGCCGCGACAGGGTCTGCACCGCCTTGATGCCGGCGAGCGTCTTGTCGACGTACATCGTGTGGAGCAGCGGCTCGTCGTAGCCGGTCTGGAACTTGTCGGCGCAGACCAGGAACCGGTAGGGGCGTTCCTGGATCTTCCCCGCAATCTGCCTGGACGGGAAACCGTTGAGCGAGGCTTCCGTGACCTTCGCGCCTCCGTAGTCGTGTTCGCCCGAGAAGGCGACGATGGCCCGGTACGGGCTCTTCCTCGCTTCCAGGCAGTCGCGGATGGCGTGGAAGTACTGGATCGCGCGCTGGACACCGTTGGTAACCACCATGGCCCGCGCCTCGCCGCCGACCTTCCGCGGTGCGGCGACCTGGTCGTGGAAGTGGTCGGCCATGATCTCGGCCTTCAGCCGGACGGCGTGGTTGTGCCCTTCGACGAAGCGCCGCAGTTTCCGCTGCGCCTTCTTGACGTCGAACTCCGGGTCGTCCTCGACGCTCTTCGCGAGCCGGTAGTAGCTCCTGACCGGCGTGTAGTGCTTCAGCACGTCGAGAATGAAGCCTTCCTCGATCGCCTGCTTCATCGAGTAGGTGTGGAATGCGCGCCGCTTGACGGTGCCGTCCGGTTGTCGTTCGGGAACGCCGAAGAACTCCAACGTCTTGTTCTTGGGAGTGGCGGTGAAGGCGAAGTAGCTGGCGTTCGGCAGCAGCTTGCGCGACTCCATCAGGCGGTTGATCTGGTCCTCGTACGTCTCCTCCTCGCCGCGGGCTCCGGCCTCGGAGAGGGCGCCCGAGACCGCGGCGCTCGTCCGCCCGCCCTGGCTGGAGTGGGCCTCGTCAATGACGATCGCGAACCGGCGTCCGCGCTGTTCGTCGCCGATGGCGTCCAGGACGTGGGGGAACTTCTGAATCGTCGTGATGACGATCTTCTTGCCGCCCTCGAGGAACTGGCGGAGGTCCGCCGAGCTGTCGGCGTGGCCGACGGTCGTCGCGACCTGGGCGTACTGCTTGATGGTGTCCTTGATCTGGCGGTCGAGAATGACGCGGTCCGTGACGACGACGATGGAGTCGAAGACCGTGCCGCCGCCGCGCGTCTCCAGCCCGATCAGCCGGTGGGCCAGCCAGGCGATCGAGTAGCTCTTGCCGCTCCCGGCCGAGTGCTGGATCAGGTAGCGCCTGCCGGCGCCGTGCTCCCCCGCGTCGGCCAGGAGCCGGCGGACGACGTCGAGTTGGTGGTAGCGCGGCCAGATCTGGGTCTTCTTCGTCCGGCCCGTCTTCTCGTCCTTTGACTCGACGATCTGGGCGTAGTTCTCGATGATCTCCGTCAGGCTCTCGCGAGTCAGTATCTCGCGCCACAAGTAGTCCGCGGCCAGACCGTCCGGGTTGGGCGGGTTGCCGGCGCCGTCGTTCCAGCCCCGGTTGAACGGTAGGAACCAGGACGCCTTGCCGCGCAGGTGGGTGCAGAAGCGCACCTCCCGCTCGTCCGCCGCGAAGTGGACGATGCAGCGGCCGAACCCGAACAGCTTCTCCCGCGGGTTGCGGTCCTTCCGGTACTGCTCGACGGCGTCGCTGACCGTCTGCTTGGTCAGGCTGTTCTTCAGTTCGAACGTGATGACCGGCAGGCCGTTGACGAACAGCGCCAGATCGAGCGCCAGTTGGGCTTGGTCTCCGCTGTAGCGGAGTTGGCGCGTGACGGTGAAGCGGTTCAGGTCGAAGCGCTGTTGCGCGACCTCGTTGCCCGCCGACGGCGTGCCGTAGAACAGCTCCAGCTCGTGCGCGCCGTGGCCGAGGCCCTTCCGGAGCACGTCGATGGTGCCGCGCTTCGCGATCTCGCCCTGGAGCCGGGCGAGGAGCTTCCGCCGCTCCGGCCCGTCCTCGTCCAGGGCCAGGCCGGCCGCCGCGTCGGGCTGGGTGGCGTGGAGGAAGGCGGAAAGCTGGGCGAGGTCGACGCAGTAGTTCCGGTCGTAGTCGCCGGGGTCGCCGGCGGTCCAGCCGGCGGTGGCGGCGCTCGGCTCGGTGGGTTGGGGGAGTTCGCCGGGCTTCGGCGGATCGCAGGGGTGGCCGGCGAGCGCGGTGCAGATCAGGCGTTCGAGACCGCGCTCCGTCGTGTCGGTTGTCATGACGCGGTCGGCCCCGCGAACGGGTTCACGACTCGTATGCCGTCGTAGTCTTGGTGGTGGCTCAGGTCCTCCGAGTACACCTCCGAGCAGCCGGAGGCACGTGCCGCGGCCAGTATCGCGCCGTCCCAGTACGCGATCTGGAATCGTCGGCTGAACATCACCGCGTCGTAGAAGACGGCGACGGTTGTTGGTTGTACGCGAAACTCGAGGATCGGTTCAAGGAAGGCCAGAGCGTCCGTGTGGGACAGGCGGTCCTCGCGAGTCGGCCGCGTGGCTTGGTGGTAGAACTCCTGTAGGACCTGGACGGACACTACGAGGTCCCTCTCGCGGAGAGTGTCCAGCGCCACCTTCCGCTTCGGAGCGTCCACGGAGCTGCGGCTGGCTCCGTACAGGAGAACGTTCGTGTCGACGAAGCGCCCCGGCATCAAGCGTTCCCGGCGTTCTCGTCGCGCGTTCGAGCCTTGGCCGCCTCAGTTCGAGCCCGGCCACGGTCATAGAGTTCTGAGCGGGATAGATTCGCGGCCATGTCGAGGCCAACGCCGCGTCGCTCAAAGTCCTCCGTCACTTCGCGCAGCAGGCGCCGCCTGCGTTCGAGCGGCGTTTCAGCGGATGCACTTCCGGCTGAGTCCATTGCCAAGGTGCAGAGATAGCTCCGCACGAGTGCGGAGACGGATGTGTCGAGTTCCGCCGCGCGGATGCGCGAGCGCCGGTAGGTTTCGTCGTCGACGGATACGGTGATGTTCCTCATAGCTACAGCCTCACGGTTCCTGTGCTGCACAGCATACTAGCTCGAATCGGCACTCCTGGGCGGCTCGCTGCCTAGCAGCCTTTCTTGGGGCACGGCCGAGGCGGCCTTGCCGGGCCCGGCCGCTACTTGGCTTGAGCGCGCCATTTGCCGCCCTTCTCCTGTTTGACCATGGCTGCCTCGGCTCGCGCCGGGGCGTGATCATAGGGCACCCCGGGGGCCACGCGGTGCGCGTTAACCGTCGCTAACGGCCCGTCGGCCCGATCGTCCCGTCGAACATGCTGTCCCGCGGGTCATGACGACCGGCCTTGAGAATCGGGTCCCGCCGTGCGGAATGCAGGATCACGGGAGGGCTCGGTGTCTACCAACACGGTGATGGCGTTATGGCTACAGCTCGGCGGACCGCAAGCTGTTTCATCAACTGTTCGCAGATTCTCGTGCAGCCGCGACCCGTGCGTTCACCTCTGCCCAGGTCTCAGGCCCCACGGGGGTCGGGAGGCTCGCTTCGAGCTTGCTGAACTCCCTGTGCACTCTACGCCGGGAGGACACGCGATTCCGGACCAGTGTGTAGAGGACGTACATCTCCAGCGACGAGAAGCCGAGCCGGACGCATTGACCGATGTACGTGAGTGTGGGCGCTTCGGCTGGGGCCGTCAACCCGTCCGAAGACTGTGAAGCGGCAATCCTGGAAGCAGCAAAGTGGAGATGCGCGAGGGTGGGCAGGATGTTCACCACGAACTTCCTCGCACCGGTGGAGCGCTTGAGGTCTCGTGGAGTGTCACCTAGAACCGACTGGACGACGTTCAGCGGTTCGCCCTTCATCCAGAGGCCGAGGGCGTTTCGAAGCTTCGGCACGGCGTAGCCAACTCGGTCCCCATCGGTTGCAAGCCTGCTAAAGCGTGAGCCGAACTGCCTTTCGAGATCCTCAGGGCGTAGCACGCGCAGGGCGTGCTCCGGCCAGCGAAGTAGCCAGTCGAAGAGCCACTCGCACCAGTCCATCACGGGTGTGCTGGAGGCCGGGCCGGATTCCAGGATATCGGCCCTCAGGACCGAGACTGTCTCCTCGGGAAAGCCCACGGAGGAAGAAAGCTCTCGTACAGAGGCGGCGATTTCGTCGTCAGGGTCTATGTGTCCGAGAGCCGCAAGCGCCGACCTAGTGCGGCTCTCAATCCAGGCATCCTTCCCCTCCCGGCGCTTCTTGAAGGCGGCGAACGTGCCTTGAAGCGCTCGGCCAAGCTGGGTTTCCGGCGATTCGTCGTCGGCCGAAACGCAGAGGCGTGAGATCACGTAGCGATCAAGCTCATCGGGGGAACGGGCTTCGGCGTGAATTCGATCAAGCACGGCAGTAAGGGGATCGTCAATCGCCAGGCACTGGTCAATCTGTCCGAAGACCTCGCGTAGGCGCATCCACCTTTCGCCGATCCTCGAGTCCGTCTCGTCGAATGGTACGACCCGGCCGGGAATCACGAGGACCATGCCCGTGGCGTTCTTTCCGGCTCGTCCGGCCCGCCCGGCGGCGTTGAGAAGCTCGCGCGAGTCCAACACTTCCAACGCACCGGTCTGCTCATCGAAGCGGCTGTCCTGGGCGATGATCACGAACTCGCTCGGCAGGTTCATGCCCTGCCCGAGCGTGCCCGTGGCGGAGAGAACCGCTAGACCGTCTGGCCGGGCGTACATCGATTCAATCAATCGCCTCTCTTCTGGGAGCAGCAGTCCGTGGTGAGTAGCAGCCCGGGAGATGACTTTGTTGTCCTCGACCTGGAGGTAGAGCTGGTCGCTGCCACCCAGTTCGTCAATGGCGACGCCGACCAATCGGCTTTCCTGCGGTGTCAGCTCGATCCCGGATGGCCCAAGAGCCTTCGAGGTCCGTTCGGCGATCTTGGCTGCGACCGGAATAGACTGCGAGAATACGAGGGTCTTGATTCCCGCCCGTGCTGCTGGAGCAGCGAGTACGGAGGCAACTACTCCCGCGTTTGGGATGAGTCGCCAACTCGCGTTTGCCGAAAGCTCGGGACGTTGCGTGCAGATGGGAAGGTAAGCGTAGGCGTCACGACGCTGCGATGCCCAAGTCTGGCGGACACTGAAGAAACCGTGAGGTTGGGCTGTAAGCCTGCGCTTCACGGCAGCCGGTACAGATTGGGTGGTGCTCTTCTGCTTTTCGGTTTGCAGAAAAGAATTGAGCTTCTTCAGCCGTTGCTGAGGATAGACCACACAGCCCCGGAGCTGACGGGTTGGCTTCCACGGCATCGACAGATGCAGCGTTTCGCGTCCCGTGAGCTCCTTCAGCCATGCCGCCATCTCGTCCGCATTCTTGATCATTGCGGATAGGAGTAGAAGGTCCGCCTCGGGCGCGAGACGGACGACACGGAGAATACACAGCATCGCGTCAAGAGAACGGCGATCTGTCGATTCTCTCGGGTGTATGAGGTGGCACTCGTCGAACACCATTAGACCTACGCCTTCGAGTGCGAGAGGACGGACATGGCTGAGTTGAAGGCAGGCCTCGGGCGTCATTACTTCAATGTCTGCAGGCGTGTCGGTGTCGGTAGAAAAGGAGAACTCGTACTCCCTTACGCTACGTGTTCGGCGCCCAGGAAACGCGGCCCGAAGGTCGGTTACGGTCTGGTCGACAAGTGCGTGCGTCGGCGCCACGAACACGACCCGTCTGCCAGCCAGGAGCGTTGCTGCGATCTTCAGGTGGGAGACACCGGTCTTTCCTGCTCCGGTGGGGAAGGACACTACGGACGACAAGCCGGGGTTGAGGTAGCGGTTGGCTATGGCCTCTTGGAGGTTGGGCCAGAGATAGGGTCTCTGCTCGGCGATCTTCTGGAGAACGAGGTGCCACCGATGAGGCTCGATTTCGGGCGGGGGAAGTACGTTGACTACCGCAGCGGCCGCAAGTCGGTCAGAAACGGCAAGCAACAGCGTCGCCAGGTGAAAGGGTCCGGGGAAGAGTGCCGGGCCTGGGGCCGACTTGGAGCGCCCGTTGCCGAAGGCAGGACGGGAAAACGCATCCCCGGGGTGGAATGCAAGTTCCTGGACGTGGCGCAGGATGGCCGACGCGTCGTCTTCTCCGTCGGGTCGACCGGCGAGGTAAGAGGCTAGAACGCGGGCGGCTAGGAGAATCTGGTAGTAGAGCGCGGCGGTTGGTGCCGCAGGATCGGCTGCATCGACCGCCTCCTCAATGGGAGAGAGGCTGCGTTCGTTTGTCTGGGCAACATGGCCGCGTGCGAGTTCCACCAGCGTCCAGAGGAGTTCGCTTTCAATGCTCGGAGCACTGGGAATCTGAATTCGATGGGCGATCTCGGTGGCGTCAGCGGCGGACTGGGCCACCAGAAACAGGAGCATCGCACTGACGTCTGAGGTGATGGCGTCGGCGGTGAGTCTCGCCGGATTCGCTGCGATGCCCGAGAGACTGTCGATCTGGTAAACGAGCTGATGGGCTGTAGCGGCGACGAAGGCGGCGGAGCGTCGGTCTTCCCGATCTGGGCTCACGGCCACCAGGGCTTCGTTCGTCCGGGCCAGCCGCTGCGCGAAGGTGCGGGTTGTGCTTAGTTCCTCGGGCGGGCTCTCGCCGTCGCGCAGGCGAACCCGGAGCGCGACGATACGCGCGAACGCCTCGGTGAATCTGTCGGGCAGGGTCTCCCGATCTAGGTTCCGAAGCGGCGGGGTAGAGCGAATCAGGCCTGCGGTCACCTGGTCATACATGCTGCTCGTCCAGTACTGCCAGTGCCTTCTCAGCGAGGCCCTGCAGCCAGGGTCGGAGGTCGGCTAGAGGCATGAGTTCGACGCGTCTTCGGAGCAGGTCACCGGGTACGGCTTCTTCGTACCCGGCAAAGAGGCTGGCTCGATCCTGGGGCGTGAACTGGCCCTGGCTCACGGTCGTGGCGACGCGGTATGCGCGCTGGTCGTCCCAAAGAATACTCGCCACGACGTGATCAACTTGCTCTATGCCGTTGCAGTTGAGGATGGTCGAGACGCCGTCGATCAACTCGTGATCTCGCGAGCCGGTCTCGTACTTCTTAAGTTCTGGCAGGATTCCGGCGCGAAACTGCTGCCGTGGATTCTTGGTTGCCTTGTCCTCGCAGACTACGACTCTTGCGATGGCGTCGTCAGAGTACTCGATGATCAGGCCGTCCTGTCCTGATTGTGCTCGCATCATCTGCGGTGGACGGATGAGGGTTCGCTGGGGCGTTGTCTTCGATTGCAGGTGCGCAGCCATCCAAGAGATCACCTGGAAGATCCAACCATCTCGGTGCGCGGGCCCTTCGTCTGGCCTGACCGTCAGAAGGTGTCGTGCACCTTGGAGCCCGGCAGTTGCCATGTCTGGAGGAGCGCATCCGGTCTCCCGCAGGATCTTCTCGACGACAGCGGCTTGGCCGACGGCGACGCGGGCGAGCATGCTCGCCAACTGCAGTTCGTCGTCGACGGTCCAGGTGGAACCGCGCCAGTTGGGGTCTGCGCCGATCGGCGTGAAAGAGATGGGCATCGATTGGGCTTCCAAGCCATTTGTATCAAGCTCTGGCGCAGGACGCCTGCGTTGACCTGGTTTTGGAAGAGGCGTCCTTTGCGAGTTAGGCGGCTTCGTAGGGAGCGGCTGCCCGAGCACAATGGGTATCCACCGGCTAGGCGACATCCCGCCCAGAGTGGCCAAGAGGATCTTCTTCTTCAGGCAGAGCTACGGCTGCACCGCGCACGTCGAGTTTGCCGGTGACCACGTCGGCCAGAAGTCGGACGCTGTACTCGCGTAGAAGACTGATCCTTCGGCGAGAAATCTCAATCTCTGAGGACGCTTGGCGCACGCTTCGGCCAATGGCCTCCGCAATCTCGTGCTGCTCCTCTGGTGCCGGAAAGGGCAGATGAACTCTCGCGAAGTTCTCGAAGCTCAGGTCTTGGCCATCTCGAATGAAGTTCGCCGTCGACTGCAGCGCGGCGATGTAGCCTCGTGATTTGAAGAGACGGCCGAAGTAGTCGACGTTCAGAGGCACGGCAGCTTGAAGCACGATGTAGGAAGACCGAATACAGCCGCTACGCCATGCCCGTTCGAGGCCACCCTGGAAGCTCCTCATGCTGATCACAAAGTCATCCACTTCCACGTGCCGCCGTTGCTGTAGGTTGCGGGTGATCTTGGTCACCTTTCGCCCAATCTTCGCCTCGTACTCCGCCTGCGCAATCACACCGTAGGCCTGAGTCGCCGAAAGCTGAGTGTCTCCGGACCGGGCCAGTTCCTTCCGGGGTCGAAAGACACGCCGGCTCGGTCGAACCTCCCAGTGCTTCGGCACTTCTGGCAGCCAGTCGAGGCCGGACTCCCGATAGGCGGGATAGGGCTCGCCGGTTCGGACATCGATCTGGCCCGTGACAGCCTGATGGATGACGGCCTGCTTCTGCTCCTCCAGCGCCGCGATCAACTTCTCCTTGGCTCGGATGTACTGCCGGATGCGCCGGTCGACGTAGTCGAGGAAGCGAACGATGGCTGTCTGTTCTTCCAGCGGGGGAATCGCAACCGGTACTGCCGACAACCTCGTTTCGGCGATAGCCGGATATGCGACGCCTACTGATTGGGCCATTACGAAATCGGTGAAGGGTTGGCTGCGACAGAGAGAGCCAACGAAGGCTGGTTCGGTCGCGGCTTGGGGCGTCAAGACTGCGAAGCCTGTTGAGGCGACAAGGTCGTCCCCTCCCGCAGGCACATGCAAGACTGCCTTCAGGTAGGTCCTTACGGTGGAGACGATCGTGTCTCCCCCACGAAGGACACGCCTGGCTCTTGACGGAGAAGTGCCGAACCTCATGCGTACGGGATCGCCAACCAGGACGCCCGCCTGGACTGCACCAATGTCGATGTAGTGGAACTCGTAGTCCGGGTCGGTGTCCTCCGGGAGCACGGTCTGGTTCACTCGGAGCCAGTCCTTGATGCGACGTACTTCCCAGTGCGCCGGCACATCCCCGAGCCACTCGACGCCGGAGTCCCTGGTTTCGGCATAGGTGGGTAGGCTCAGGACCATCGCAGAGTCGTCTTCAAGGAGTGGGCTCGGTTGCATGACTACGTCGTCGCCGACAATCGGGGCGGCGGGAATGGCGCGGTGTGGCGGGTTGCCGTTCGCCAACTGTTCACGAGGCCGTTCCCTTCGGCGCGTTGGCTGGCGCGGCATCGCCACTCCCCGGCGGCGCGTTGTCCGAACGCGGGTCGAGAATCCCGTTCCCGCGCCGCTGAGCGGATCGATTTGCCACCCACGCCGTTCCGCTGCGGGTCTCGTGCCTGAGCAGCCCCGTTTTGCCGTTCAAGTGCCTATGCTCCGGGATCTGGACGCGATGTGCCGAGCTCGCTCAGCTTGACTTTGCGGGACCGGTACAAGATGCGACGGAGGATGGGGTCCGTGATCTCTCGGTTGTTGATCGAGTCCACCCGTTCCTCGGGAGTCATGGTCTCCAACTTCCGACTGATGCGGTCCCTCTGCTCGCGCATGAAGCCGACGCAGTCGAAGCTCTTGTCGTTCGGGTCGCGATAGTTCTCGCCCAGGATGGCCGGAGGCTCGTACATCTCGATCGAGGGATGACCGAGTTCCCGGTTGACGGCGTTGAACCGGGGCCTGCGGTAGACGTTCAGGAGGTGCTTGTGGTTCCAACTCGCAAGTGTGTCGACGTTTGCGAGCGTGGCGAAGGCGACGTGCAGGGCGACGGGTCGCGTGGCCGCGCCCGCTTCGATGTAGCGGTCGGCGAGTTCCTCGGCTGCTCCCGACGGTTCCAGAAACTCCGAGTACTCCCGCGGCACTGTACCTGGCAGCGCTCTCGCGGCCTCGGTCGCCGATTCCAACTCGCCCGCGACCGCGGCCGACAGGACGAGGGTCATGTCGCCGGCACGGAACCGCTCCAACAGCTTCCGGGACGACTCCCTGATCCAGTACTTCTCGTTCTCGCAGGCGGAGAACACGGAGGAGTCGACGTACACGCGGGGCGTTTCCGGCCAGGACGGAACCGGGTACATCGCCTCAGCGGTCATCGTCCACCTCCTTCGACGGACCGGGCGCCATGCCGCCCATGATCTCGGCCAGCAGACCCTCGGTCTGCGTCTCCAGCGCCAGGATGTCGGCCTGGATCTCCGCCAGCGGCCGCATCGGCTCGGGCTTGAAAAAGTAGCGGTTGAAGCTGAACTCGTAGCCGGTCCTCACGGTCCTGGGGTTGTACCACGCATCGGGGGCGTAGGGCAGGACCTCGCGGCGGAGGAAGGCCTCGATGCCGCCCTCCTCTTGCAGCGGGATCTGCTCGGTGTCACGAAGTTCGGTGTCCGGCTCGTACTCGACGACGGCAGTCCGGCCGTCGACCTCGGCCTCGAACAGGCCGCGCAGCGGGTCGGCGGCCACGCCCCCCTTGTGGATTCTCCGGATCACGGGCGGCGCCTCTTCACTGTGGCGGCCGGAGGCCTTGAGTTCGCGGATCTCGGGCACCTTGTACGCGCGGTCCGCGTCGGTTCCTTCGATGCGTAGTGGCCGCTCGACGGTGACCTTCCAGTAGCCGAAGGCCTCGTTGTCGAAGATCCTGCTCTCTTCGGTCTCCTTGAAGGCGAGGAAGGCGTCGCAGATGCAGGCGATGTCCGCTTCGCCGAGTTCGCAGTTCTTCTTGCCGAGGTTCTTGCGCAGCGGCTGGAATCGCTTCGTGGCGTCGATGAGCTGCACCTTGCCCTGGCGATGCTCCGGCTTGCGGTTCGTCAGCACCCAGACGTAGGTGGCGATGCCGGTGTTGTAGAACATGTTGAGCGGCAGGGCGACGATGGCCTCCAGCCAGTCGTTCTCGATAGTCCAGCGGCGGATGTTGCTCTCGCCCTGGCCGGCGTCGCCGGTGAAGAGGGAACTGCCGTTGTGGACCTCGGCAATCCGGCTGCCGAGCGGCGTGTTCCGCTTCATCTTGGCGAGCTTGTTGGCCAGGAAGAGCATCTGCCCGTCGCTGCTGCGGGTAACGAGGGAGTACTCCGGGTCGCCGGCGTGCTCGATCAGGAACCGCGGGTCGCGCATGTCCTTCTTGCCGCCCATGCGCGCGAGGTCCGTCTTCCAGCTCTTGCCGTAGGGCGGATTGGAGAGCATGAAGTCGAACTCGCGGGCCGGGAAGGCGTCGTTCGAGAGCGTGGAGTGCTCCGGCCCGCCGACGATGTTGTCGGCGGCCGCGCCCTCACCCTTGAGCAGCAGGTCGGCCTTGCAGATGGCGTAGGTCTCGGCGTTGATCTCCTGGCCGAAGAGGTGCGTGGAGACCTCCTTGCCGCGCTCGGCGGCGAGCGACTGGAGCACGTCCTCGGCCACGGTGAGGATGCCGCCGGTGCCGCAGGCACCGTCGTAGAGGGTGTAGGTGGCGGACTGGAGCCGGTCGGCCACGGGCAGGAAGACGAGGTTGGCCATCAGCTTGACCGCGTCGCGCGGCGTGAAGTGCTCCCCGGCCTCTTCGTTGTTCTCCTCGTTGAAGCGGCGGATCAGCTCCTCGAAGATCGAGCCCATACCGTGGTTGTCCAGGCCGGCGTGCTTCACGTCGCCGTCGCCGTTCATTACCGGTTCGGGCCCCAGGTTGATGTCGGGCGAGGTCAACTTCTCGACCAGCGTCCCGAGCGCGTCGGCTCTCGATAGCCGCGGGATCTGGTTGCGGAACTCGAAGTTGTCGAGGATGTCCTGGACGTTCGGAGAGAAACCGTCGAGCCAAGCCTCGAAGTCGGCCCGGAGCTGTTGCCGGCTCGCGCGGGCGCGCAGGTCGCGTAGCGTGTAGCTGGATGTGTTGTAGAAGTCCTGCTTCGCTGCGTCACGCAGGGTGGCGTCCTGGTCCACGATCTCGAGCTCGTCGAGTGTCGCCTTCACCTGCAAGACATGCTGCTTGCGCGGTTCTAGCACCGCGTCGAGCCGCCGCAGCAGGGTCATCGGCAGGATGACGTCGCGGTACTTGCCGCGGACGTAGAGGTCGCGGAGGACATCGTCGGCGATGCCTCAGATGTAGCCGGTGATCCAGCTCAGGGAGGCGTTGTCCACTTCAGTCGCGACGCTCGGAGGGCAGAGGCGTCACCTGTTGCCGCGAACCTCGTCCAGCAGCGCCATGACTTCTCGTGAGGCCATCGCTCCTCCTGGGGCGGCCGTGTGTACAGCGCGGCGTCGTTGGGCCGGCCTAGACGGACCTCGCCTGCCTGCGCCTGCCGCATCAACTCGGCGTCGGGGTCGGGCGGCTCGACTGGCCAGCGTTCGGCCTCGTATGCCTCGACGAGCGTCGCGAGGACTTCGAGTTCGCCCCCTTCAGGCGTGCCTGACGCTGCACCCATCAGGCGGTCTATGGCCCTCAGCGCCTCGTTGTAGTCCGTCTCGTTCGTGATCGTCTTGATCTTCATATCGCTTCATGGCGCGATGGCCTCGTCAGTGACGTGGTGCAGCCGGATGACCCTGGGCGCCCCTTCGTCGAAGTGGCAGAGCACGGCGTCCCGAACCATCCACTTCAAATCGTCCAAGTTGTCGCCTTCGGTGAAGATGTCGTGGCCGAGCGCCTTGGCGTCGTAGCCGCCCTCGCACGCTTCTGTGACCTCGAAGATGATCTCGGTTTGCCCCATCCGATCTTCTTCCGTTGGGCTGAGGCTAGCCGATCCGACGTGCTGGTCGGGCTGCTACGCCCAGAGACCCCGAATCACCTCGCCCTTCACCAGCTCTCTCGGCTGGTCCAGATGATTCAGGATCTCCATCGCCGGATCGATCCCTAGCGTGTAGTACACGGTGGCGAGAAGGTCGTTCGGGTGAACCGGCTTCTCGCGGGGGGCGGAGCCGGTCTCGTCGGACTCGCCGTAGAGCTGGCCTCGGGAGACGCCAGCGCCGGCGACCAACGCGGTGTAGCAGTAGGGCCAGTGGTCGCGGCCGTCCGGTGAGTTGCTGTTGCCGGAGGTGCTGACGCCGAGCCGCGGTGAGCGGCCGAACTCGCCGACGGCGACGACGAGGGTCTCGTCGAGCAGGCCGCGGTCGTCCATGTCGGACAACAGTGCCGAGAGCGCCCGGTCGAGGACGGGGCAGTGCAGGTTCTTGAGCGGCCCGAAGTTGGCGGCGTGGGTGTCCCAGGAGTCGACTTCGGGGTTGCCGTTGGCGACCGCGGGCCAGTTGAGCTGGACGAAACGGGTGCCGGCCTCGATCAGCCGCCGGGCCATCAGAGCGCCCTGGCCGAAGGTGTTCTTGCCGTAGCGCTCGCGTATCTCGTCGTTTTCGTTCGAGAGGTCGAAGGCCTGGCGGGCCTTGCCGGAGAGGACGAGGTCGTAGGCCTTCTCGTAGTACTCGTCGAGGGCCGAGTCGGCGACCGCCTTCTCAAGCTCGGGGAGCGAGGCGTTCAGGCCCTTGCGGAGCTCGAAGCGGCCGGCGAGGCGCTCGGGCGAGGTCTCCTCGCGGAGTTCCAGGTCGCTGAGTTCGATCGGCTGGTTCGGGTCCTGGTAGAGCCGGTAGGGGTCGTAGGCCTTGCCGAGGAAGCCGGCGGCGCCGCCCTTGCCGATCACGTTCGATTCCTGCAACGGCCTCGGCAGCTCGATGAAGGGGAGCATCGCGTCGTCCAGCGGCTTGAGCCTGGAGATGTGGGAACCGGCAGTCGGGAAGTCGGCCGGGGTCGGCGGCTCGAGCTGGCCGGAGGGCGAGACGCGGTCGGGCGGGTAGCCGGTCAGCATCTGGTAGATCGCAGCGGTGTGGTTGAAGAGTCCCTTCGGCGTGTAGCTCATCGAGCGGATCAGCGTGCACTTGTCGACCTGGTCGGCAAGCAGCGGCATCGTCTCGGAGAGGCGGATGCCGGGAATCTTCGTGTCGATGGCGCCGAACTCGCCGCGGATGTTGGACGGCGCGTCGGGCTTCGGGTCCCAGATGTCGATGTGGCTGGGTCCACCCTGGAGGAACAAGAGGATGACCGACTTGGCGCTGCCGAAGCCCTTGCCGCCAGCGAGCGCATCGGCGGCGACGGTCGCGGCGTGCGCGTCGCGGAGCGCCAGCGTCTGGCTGAGCGAGATGCCGAAGATGCCGAGCGAGCCGACGCGGAGGAACTCGCGCCGGGTCGGGCCGTCGCAGGTGTGGCCGGACTGTCCTGGGATGACGAGCATGGTCGGGGCTCCTTTGCGGCTGCGGGCTGAGAGCTTACGAGTTGAAGAGGAAGGCGTTGGAGTTGAGGAGTGCCCACATCAGGTCCTGGGCCGCCGCGGTGCGGCTGGCCGAGGACTCGAAGTGGCCCTCGGCGAGCTCGGCTTCGTCGCCGGTCGGCAGACGGCCGATGGCGGCGAGGTAGAGCTCGGCGATCAGCTCTTCGTTGTCCAGGCCTCCGAGGACGAGGTTCGCCACCCGGCCCTCGGGGTCGGCGATTGCGTCGGCGATGACGGAGCCGTTCAGCAGGCTCAACGCCTGCGGCAGGCTCATCTCCGTCTTCCGCTCGCACTCGCAGGCGGTCTCACGGTCCGGTTTGCCGAACAGGTCGAGGAAGCCCTCGATGCCCATGCTCGCCGTCATCACGTGCGGATCCGGGAGTGCCGTGGCGTCGAAATCCTCGGGAAGGGTGTCGATCTCGAACCGGGAGTCGGTGGCGCGGGCGACGGCGTCGGCCAGTTGCTCGGCGCTCAAGCGCCTCGGTTCGTGGCGGGAGAAGTTGATCCGGTCGTCCTGGTTCCACTCGTTGGTCTGGAAGGACGACTGGTAAGCCCGGGAGGTGGCGATCGTCCGCATCAGGTGGCGGAGGTCGAAGTCGTTCTCGATCAGGTCGGCGGTCAGCGCGTTCAGGAGCGCCGCATTGACTGGCTGATTCGATGCGCGGATGTCGTCGACCGGGTCGATGATCCCGCGGCCCATGAAGTAGCTCCAGACACGGTTCGCGATCGCGCGGGCGAAGTAGGGGTTGTTCGGCGACGTCAGCCAGTCGGCCAGCGCGGCCCGGCGGCCGAGACCCTCACCGAGGTCCGGCGCGCCCTCGACGGCCACCAGGTACCTGGGCGGCACGACGGCGTTCGTCTTCGGGTGCAGCTGCTCGTTGTCGCGTCGCTTGTCGAAGACGATCTCCTCGCCGGTGCGGAAGCCCGGACGGACGCCCAGGCCGGCAAAGAAGGCCGTCATTTCGAAGTACTGGTTCTGGGTCCAGCGCTCGAACGGGTGGTCGTGGCACTGGGCGCAGACCATCCGCACCCCCATGAAGAGCTGGGTGGTGGTCTCCATCGCCTCCTTCGGATCGCGGGCGGCACGGAAGTAGCTGGCGGCCGGCTGATCGAGGGTGCTGCCGGAGGCCGTGACCAGTTCGCGGACGAGCTGGTCGTAGGGCCGGTTCTCCTCGATCGCCTCGCGCAGCCAGCCGCGGAAGGTCAGCATGCCCTTGTAGCTCATGAACTTCCGGTTGCTGCGCAGCAGATCGCCCCACTTGAGCGTCCAGTGGTCGACGTAGCCGTCGCTTGCGATCAACTCGTCGACCAGGCGGTTCCGTTTCTCCAGCATTGGGGAGTCGTCGGCGAGGAAGGCGCGCACGCGTTCCGGAGTCGGAATCTGGCCGGTGAGGTCGAGCGAAGCGCGGCGCAGGAAGGCGGCGTCGTCGACCGGCGCGGAGGGCTGGACCTCGATTCGCTGGAGCTTCTCGTCGATCAGCTCGTCGATGTAGTTCGTCTGGGGCAGGGCGGTCCACTCGAAGCCCTCGCGGCCGC